>JBLFXH010000197.1:0-6443 GCA_047611125.1 Rhodothermales bacterium | reverse complement strand
TTCGTCGCGGCAGCGTCCAGCGCGACCGGCGAGAGATCCACGCCCGTATAACCGGCCAGTGTGACGCCCTCAAGCGTCTGGGCAATGGAGCCGGCGTCTCCGCATCCCAGGTCCAGGATCCTGGGGGAGCGATACTGTTGCAGTGCGGCGCGCAACTCAATGTGGATGGCGCGATGAAACATGTAGTCATGCTCAATCACGCGGCGATAGAGGTCCCACCCGTCAAAGAAGGCCTGGATGGCGTCGGCGTCGTGCTGCGGCTCCACGGTCGCGCTCAGTTGCTTCCCGGACGTGCGGCGGCCATCGAAAGCGGTCGCCCCGGCGTTCGGGCGGAAGCCTCGCGGTAGGCTCCGCTGGAGTCTCTTCCAGCCCCTGCCAGGGCCTCGCCAAGCAGTTCGTATCCAAGTTTGACTATCGAGGGAGGTCCGAACTCGAACGGCAGTTCGGCCTCGGCATCAGCCGCAGACTTGATGAGTGCGAGTCCGTGGTCAACGCGGCCCGTTCGCGTGAGAAGGAGGCCCCGCAGCTGGTCTAATTGAATTAACCGGCCAGGGTGCTCGCCCCAGTCCTCGCTTAGAATCTGCTCTGCTGACTGCGAGTCGCCCTGCATCAGCGCTGCGAATGCGTTAGTGAGATGGTAGGTAAATGGCGCGCCGCCGAAGATCCCTTCGCCAGTCCGATTCCCAGCTTCGCGGTTTAGGTCAGTGGTCCAACGTGAGCTCATGGTCCAGTCCTGGGTGTCCATGACGTGGCGCGCGCGCATGATCGTGAAGTAGAACAAACTCCCCTCGTCAGCCGCGACGCTGGCATGACAGGCATCCATGAGCGATTCAGCTTCCTGGTACTCGCCCAACATCAGGTAGCCATAATGCAGCCAGGACGAGTAGTGACCGCAGGTATTGGGACCCATGCCTCGACCACTCCGCTCCGTGTCCTGAACGCCGGAGGCCCTTACGTTCGCCTGGACCACGCGGTCCCAGAGTCCCATCGCCACGAAGATGTGGCTGGTCATGTGTTGAGCATGGGCCGCATCCGGGGCGATGTCCGAATACGCGTTGGCGGCCAGCATGCCCAGAGGCGCGTGAATCGGGTCGTCAAACGAGTGAATCAGGTAGTGGGCCGCCCCTGGATGATCAGGATTCCCGACAAAAACAGGCTGCGCAATGGCGGCCGCCCGCATGTACATGGCGAAATCGCGTTCCCCGGCCTTGGAGCCGAGGATGGACAGCGCGTAAAAGGTCGTGGCCTCGTCATCGTCCGGATATGCCTCGTGAAGCCGGGCCATCGCGTCCATGTACGCAAGATCTTGCTCTTCCTTGGAGCCGTCTCCGTACAGCATCTCGACCGCGTCCAGATACATTTTCTCGCGCGTGGTCCCTGCTTTGGCTCTGCGCACCGCCGGTGTCGCTCCCAGTTGATGTAGCACGGCGCGACCGGCCTCAAGGTCGCGCTGGTTCCAGATGGGATGATTGTATGTCATAGCCTCTCCCCAGTAGGCCAGCGCGAATGACGGGTCCTCGGTCCGGGCGTCCCGAAAGAACGTGACGGATGGTCCATACTCGAAGCTGTGCATGAGCAGCACGCCCCGAAGGAAGGCATCCTGCGCCTGCTCAGTTCCCGAGTTGGGGAAACTGAGGGTACCGAGGCCATCGATCTGTGTCTGCTGGGCATCCGCCGAATAGGCGAGACAGAGGAGTAGAGAGAACAGAATCCTTTTCATTGCTGAGGACCGGTCGGCGATTGTAGATCACGGAGAATACACGAGAAACCGGTCGTAGCGCGAAGGGTATCTGCGCGGATGGGATCTGAGCACATCGTGGCCGAGCAATAATCGTCCGGCCCGCCGCGTTCGATATCCGACCGGAGGCCTCGGCCTCACTCCCCACACTAAGTGAGCTGCATGATGAAATCGATACTGTCCGTCCTCGTGATTGCCCTAGCCGCCCTAGCCACCTTGGTTCCGATGGCCGCGGTGGCCCAGCAAGGCTCCATCCGCTACAACGCCACCATGAAGTTGGATATCCAGTTGCCTCCGGGGATGGAGGAGATGGCGGCCCGAATGCCCAAGTCCCGCACCTCAGGGCGCATGCTTTACTTCACCGATGCGGCGGCCCTGCTAAAAGACGCGCCGAAAGACGAAAGTGAAGACGACGCACCCATTGAAATCGGGGGGGACCACATGCGTTTTCGGATGGATACAAACCGGCCGGAGCAGTCGGTCTATTACAACTTTGACGAAGGTACCTCCGTAGAGAAGACGGACTTCCTGGGCCGCACCTTTCGGATTTCCGGGGAAATGGAGGCATACCAGTGGAGGATGACTGGCGAGCAGAGTGAATACCTGGGCTTCGCGTGTCAGAAAGCTGTAGCTGAGATGGATAGCTCGATGGTCGAAGTCTGGTTTACCTCCGAGATCCCGGTCTCTGCCGGCCCGGCAGGACTCAGCGGACTCCCGGGGATGATCCTGGTAGCAAACTTCGACGACGGCCAGCGCACCTACACGGCCACGAATGTGGACATGGAGACCGAAGTGGCCGGCATGATCACTCCTCCAAAGGGAGGCCGCGAGGTCACCCGCGAGGAGTACGAGGCAATCGTGGAAGAGAAGATGAAAGAGATGGGTGCCTCTGGAGGTAGAGGGGGGAAACGCATCATGATTCAAGCCCACTGACCCACCCCCTTTCCTCTGGCCCCTGCACTTCCATGCGAGCACTGATACTGACCGTTCTCTTCCTCTGCGCGACGACTTCGTCCGCCCAGGACCGCTTCAATATTTCCGGAGTCGTCCTCGATTCGGTGGCTGTAGGGCTCCGAGGGGCAACTGTCGTGGCGCTGACAAAGCCCGATTCGGTGATCGCCAAGTTTGCCATTGCGGGGAGGGACGGCGGGTTCACCCTGCGCCGGCTAGCAGAAGGCGACTACGTTCTGCAGGTCACATTTGTAGGGTTTGTCTCCTGGAGCCAGGACTTCACTGTTCGCGGCGGCGCGCTGGACGTCGGTACGATCACCCTGAACGAGTCGGTTGGCGAACTGAACGAGTTGGTTGTGAGCGCGGATCACATACCGTTTGTCGTCACCAACGACACCCTGGAGTACAACGCGGCCGCGTTTGGAGCGAGGCCCAACGCGACGGTTGAGGATCTGCTGCGGAGACTTCCTGGCATCGAGGTGGGCGACGACGGATCCCTAAAGGCGCAGGGAAAGGACGTCCAGAACGTCTTGGTTGACGGAAAGGAGTTCTTCGGCAACGACGCGACCATCGCTACCAAGAACCTTCCGGCAGAGGCCGTGAAGAAGGTGCAGGTCTACGACAAGCAGTCTGATATGGCCGAGTTTACTGGCGTCGATGACGGCCAGGAGGAAATGACCATAAATCTGGAGTTGACCGATGATGCCAAGCGCGGCGTTTTCGGCAACATTACCGGTGGATACGGCGACACGGACCGGTACGACGGTCAGGCCACCATTAATCGGTTCTCGCCAGACACCCAGTTGGCCTTGCTGGCCAACCTCAATAATGTGAACCGGCAGGGTTTCGCCTTTGGCGACTACATGCAGTTCATGGGCGGAATGGGCGCGATGGTGCGGGGCGGAGGGTTTCGTCTGGGAGGCGGTGTCCCCCTGGGGACGGACCTTAGCGACGGTTTTTCGGAAACGCTGTCGATTGGCCTCAACGCCAGTCGCGACTTCTCCGACGCAACGTCAATCCGGAGTTCCTACATCCTGAGCAGCATCAATAACACGCAGGACCGGGTGGTCCAGCAGCAGCTCTTGTTCGGATCCTCCATCTCTGGTGACCTAGCTGAAACCAGCAATCAGGTCTCCGACAATCTCACCCATCGCCTGAATCTCAACGCATTCCACACGCTCTCGGAAGGGCACGACCTGCGATTCCGCGGCAACCTGACCGCAAGTAATTCCGATCTGAAGAATGGCGGCTTTCGGCAGACGTTCGGCGCGACCGGTCTGACGCAGAACACGTCGCAGACCCTGTACGATTCGGCAAGCGACAACCTCGGCGGCGACGCGCGGCTGACCTGGCGGAAGAAGCTGAGCGAGAAGGGGGCTTCACTCGTGGGAGAGGCCACCGTGGACCTGAACGAAGCTGACGCCGTGGCCGGCCTGGAAAACACGATCGGACTGTACGAGCGCGGTGACGTAGTGAGTTACGACGAGATCCTGCAGGAGCAGGCCAATCTGGGCAGTACGATTAGTCAGACCCAGCGCCTGTCCTTGAGCCAGCCCCTCAAGGGCCAGCGAGTCCTTGAGGTCTCGGCGCAGCGCCGACAGGTCAACGAGGACCAGACCAAGAATGTGTGGGACGAGCTGGGCGGAACGCGCACCCTCATTGACCGACTCAGCTCTGGTTTCGACCGGACGTACACGTACTACCAGGGCGGTCTGCGATTCAATCAGAATCGTGACCGGGTTCGCTTCGGATTCGGACTTCAAGTTCAGGAGTCCACGCTCGATGGCATCATCACCAATCAGGCTGAGATCTCCAACGGATACACCCACTTCCTGCCAGCAGCGGACTTCCACTACGAGTTCACGCAGGGCATGAATCTGGATCTGCGGTACAACACGTCAACGCGTGAGCCGTCGATGACCGAACTGCAGCCTTTTGCGGACAACACTGATCCGCTGAATGTCTATGTCGGCAATCCTGCACTGCAGCCCGAATACCGCCACTCGGTTGGGGTGCACTACATGTATTTCGACCAGTTCAGCTTCGTCAATGTGTTCGCGTTCCTGAACGCGACCATGACCGAGAACAAGATTGTCCGGTCGCGAGAGATCGACGAGCAGTTTCGTCAGACCGTCACTAGCATCAATTCACAGGGGAGTGACTGGAACGTCAACGGACAGGTGAACTACGGCATGCCGATCAGGCCGATCCGCGCCAAGATCAGCTTGACGAACCGGGCCATGTGGTCGAGCGGTCTGGAACTGATCAACGGGGATGAGAACGACTCGCGCGTCTTTAGAAACACCATCGAAGGCCGCCTCGAGAATCGCTCCAAGGACCTCTGGGATGTTTCGGGCGGCGCCCGGTTTACCGTCAATGACGTCTCCTATTCGCTGAACGACGAGCTCAACCAGAGCTACGTCAACAAGACGTTCTTCGGCGAGGTCTCCTGGTTTCCCACCGAGACTTGGGAAGTCTCCACGGGCCTCAACTACCGGATCTACGACCAAGAGGTCTTTGGCTCCAATGACAACGTGGCCCTCTGGGAGGCTTCCGTGTCCAAGATGCTCATGAAGCAGAAGGCGGAGATCCAGTTGGTGGCGCTGGACCTCTTGAACCAGAACGTCGGTGTCAACTTTAGCAACGGATCGACCTACATCCAGGAAGAGCGCATCCAGACGCTGGGGCGCTACATCATGCTGAAGTTTGTCTATCACCTGTCTGATATCGGCAACCGCGGGCGCGGCGGCACTAGCATCGAGATTCATCGCTAGGCTAAAGCGCGGCGGCTGATTCCCCAAAGTTTCGACACCGATCCGTGACAACCACGCGGGGCAGGAAGGGTATTGTGGGTTCATAATCACGCCTATCTGCCGCCCCAAATGCTGCGTAGCTGCCTCGGACTCATTCTCGTTCTCGCGCTCCCCTCTTTGGCCAGCGCACAATCGATTCCCCTTACCGGGAAAGTGATCTCGGCAGGTGACCGGCAGCCCCTGGCGGGCGTCAACATCGTGGCCTCTCCGCTTGCGGACTCCACGAAACAGTCAGGCGTGGCAGCCAGCCCCGACGGGACTTTTCGGCTGATGCTTCGCGAGGCCGGCGTCTATCGGGTCCGCATCACGTTCGTTGGATTTGAGCCTGCGCTCCGCGTGGTGAGCCTGCCCGCTGAGGGCCGCAGGCTCGACACCATCGCCCTGAATGAACTCTCCACCCGCATGGACGACATCGTGGTCGAAGAGATGCAGGAGCGCGTGATTGTGAACGGAGATACCACCGAATACGCGGCCGGCGCCTACAAGGTGAATCCGGACGCCACAGCCGAGGACCTTCTTGCAAAGCTTCCAGGCGTGGTGGTGCAGAACGGCCAAGTCGAGGCGCAGGGTGAGCAGGTTCGCAGGGTTTTGGTTGATGGCCGCGAGTTTTTCGGGGATGATCCGACGGCGGCCTTGCGCAATCTGCCCTCCGAGATCATTGACCGGATTCAGGTTTTCGAACGTCTCAGCGATCAGGCCCAGTTTTCTGGCTTCGATGACGGAAGCGGCGAGATGACCATCAACATCATCACCCGGCAGGACAGGCGAAACGGCCAGTTCGGGAAGGTCTACGGTGGCTACGGCTCGGAATCCCGCTACAAGTCCGGGGGGAGCGTAAACATATTTGACGGGGCACGCCGGATCTCGGTGATCGGTCTGTCCAACAACGTGAACGAGCAGAATTTTTCCACCCAAGATCTGCTGGGCGTGGTTGGTAGCGC
>JBLFXH010000196.1:0-6496 GCA_047611125.1 Rhodothermales bacterium | reverse complement strand
CTGCGTGCGCCTCGAGCGCCTGCCAGACATCACTGACGCGGCCGGCCTGGGGGAATTCCTCTACAGCTTTAGTGGTGCCTTCCATCATGTCCCAAATTTCCTGCAGGCCCGCCCCTTCTTCTGGCTCGGAGCCCAAGATTCGCTTAAGGTCTCCTGAATGCTGACGGCCCATATCATCCTCCTTTCTGCTCACGTTCCTACCTCCGCTCGATAGTTCTCCAGACATCCCCTCAGGTACTTGAGAGCCTGCAGGATGTGGGCATCCACAGTCCGCTCTGAAACTCCCATCACGCGCCCGATCTCCCGGTGGCTGAGCCCGTGAGTACGACTCAATTCGAACGCCTCCCTTCGACGCGCGGGGAGGGACCGAAGCCACCTCATTAACCGCCGCTGAAGCTCTGACGCCTCGAGAGCCGCCGTTCCTGTTTCCTCGGTAGCGGGCTCCACGACCAGGGCCCCAAGGGAAGAGACGCGGCTCTCCTTTCGGAGTACCGACAGGGTTCGGTTTCGGGTCATGGTGTAGAGGAGAGCCTCAATGGGGCCCTCCGGATCCAGAGTGGAACGTATGTCCCACAGTTTCATGAACACGTCTTGGAGCACATCATAGGCGGTCGCTTCGCTCCCAGATAGGTTGCGCGAATACCGGAGCAGGGGCTCATGGTGCTTCTTGAACACCCAAGAGTATGCCTCGCGGTCTCCTGCAATCAGGCGACGCTTCATCTCCTGCCCGCCGTTATGCATGGATGTGCTCATTGAGCCTAACACGCCTGAAGACGCCCGAACACCTACGGCCTACCACGACAACCTCAATGATCCGAAGGGCATCCTGGGATTGGCCAGCCTGGAGAACCGCTCGGTCTGTCCATCTTCCTGAAGAAGATCCAGGGACCAGGCCGCCACATTGGACCGGTTCAGCACGTTGATGACCGACAACTGAACATTGGCCTGGACACCTTTTAAGTTGCGACCATAACTCAACCCAAGGTCCATCTGAAACAGATCGGGAAGCCGATGGGCCTCTGGATTTTGCAAGTCCCATTCCCCGACACGAGACAACTCGGGGTGAACACCCAGGTAATCGTAGTATCCGCGATGGAGACCCCATGTGCGACCCGTCGCATACCGCGCCCGACTTGAGATTGAGACGCCCTCTCCCAACGGTACTTCGATGGCCGCATAGCCCCGGTGAGGAGCGTTCCACGGCGACTGCACATACGCGTCCTGGAAGCGGCCGGGAATTCGACGCTGTGAGAACTCGAAGTCGTAGCGGATCTCGATATGTAGGCCTCGGGCCTGACGCCTTCCATGTATCGCTAAGCCTGCCGAACGCGCGGCGGAAGACCGGAGGAATCCGCTCCCGTCCTCTTCAACGGTTACCTGCCCCTGGACCAGCGCTACGTGGTCGATGACCAAGGCGTGTGGAGTCCATTTGCGATACGCCTCAATTCCAACCTCCCACGCCCGGTTGGGAATGTACAGGGCCTCGGCAGCGGCGTGGTAGGAAATTGGCGGCCGGTTGTCCCGAGGCACCGGCATCCAGACCCGAAAACTGGGCACGAGCGCATCGAACTGATACGTCCCGACGTCTACCTGCTGATGGAACTGCCGGTAGATACCGGATGCCACCCGGAGCGCCAACTGCTGCTCGCCTTGCAGGCGAATGTCCTTCCGAAGAGATATCCGCGGCTCGACGAACAGCCCTGCCCGCCCGTCGAAATAGGTCAGCCGAGCCCCTACGTCCAAGGCAGTTGAATTCCGAAAGTCGGTGCGGTTACTCACAAAGAGTGCCGCCTGCCGGACGACTCTTGTGTCGAGTCGAACTTCCTGCAGATCCAGGAGCTCCACGAGATGTGGAAGGGTGAGATCAAAACTGCCCTGGGTGGCCCGTACCTCCAGGCCGGCAGCAAGGGTATGCCGTTGACCGAGTGCCCGGGTCACGGATCCGGTAATCCCGAACTCGGCGACTCCATTTCGATCCAGCTCCTCTTCCTCCCCCAACAGACCGGCTAGCTTGTCCACATCCGGGTCATTGACGACCTCAAAGTCATAGCTGAACGCGTGATCAAGTTCGTAGCGGCTCCACCATGACTGTAGCGACGCGAAAGTCCGCGGACCCACGACCCACTCATAGCCAGTCTGCAGGACGTCGTTGGTCCAGCCGTAGCGATCTTTGGAACCCAAGGTCTCAATGTCGTTCTCGTCCAATCCGAGAAACCCATCAAGGTCACCGAAGATGATGTCCCGGGAGATCCCGGACCTCCCTCGAAACCCGGAAATCGTCCATGTCCGAAACGGTCCGAATTCTATGCGCGCCGCCCCATGGATATCGGAATAGTCTAGTCCAAAAACCTCATCGGCCTCTTCGAAATCCAGATCTCCGAGATCCTTAGACTCGGTTATCTCCTCATCAGAGAAGTCGTCACCGAGTCGCACAAACGGGAGGTCGAAGAGGAAGGGATCAAGCTCGGACCAGGTTCGGACCTGATCGATGAAAGCCGTCGGACGAAGGCCGCCCGCAAGACTTGTGCGGCCAGCGAGCATCCATCGAATGCGCGTTTGGCCAGAGCCCCCTTCGCCTGTGACTCTTGCGGATGCCGCCAGTGGATCTATCAGGGCCTCGAAGCCGTGCCCACCCCTGGAATCGAGACCATGCTCAGCAGAGATGATCCCCGAGAGATGGCTTCCGTGCCCCGCCTCGAAGCCGGCTTTCTCCACCGAGATCTTTCCAAGGGCCAACGGACTGAACGGTCCAATCAGTCCTCCCAACTTGAGCGGAACGAAGACCGTGGCACCGTCCAGTCTGAATTGGTGTTCGCCTGAGTCGCCGCCCTGAACGTGCAGGTCCGACAACACATCTCCGATTTGAACGCCGGCCAGCAGCCCGGTCTCCCGAACCGGGTCCATGTGCGACTGCGGGCGCACTCCCATCTCCGACGGGTCCTGATTCAGTGCCAACTGCCGCCGAAGTCCGTTGACGATTACGGGCTCGACGGTCAGAACTTCGGCGGCCAAGAGGATCCGAATGTCCGACCCCGGGCTTGCCCTGACCACGACCGAGTCTTCTCTATCCGCGTAGCCCAGGTAGGTCGTGGTGAGCCGGTGGCGGCCGGTCAGCACCTTGGCCAGGGCAAACCTGCCTTGCTGGTTCGTAACAGCTCCCAGGCCTGACGGACCCAGCAAGACATGCGCACCAGCCAGCGGAAGGCCTGAGACCGCGTCTCGAACCGCTCCGGTGACCACGCCGAAGTCGGCTTCAATCTGGGCCGCCTCCTTCAGAACGAACGTGCCGGATGACAGGATGAGATAGTCCAGGCCCGTTCCGGCCAGCACACACCGAAGTAGCTCTGCGATCGTGGAGTCAAGGGACCGACAGAATACACGCTTTCCGTCAACCAACTCCGTGCTGTACGCAATGTCGATGCCGGTCTGCTCAACTACCAACTCAAGCGCTCTGCCGAGATCCTCGCCGCGGAAGGACACGCTGTGGCCCGCGTCGCGGTCTTGGGCTCCCGCTAGCTGTGGCAGAACGGCTGCCAGGGCGCAGAAGGCAAATATGGTCAGCTTTCGAATCACGGTTCGCTACAACGACAAAAGGGGAGAGACGATTCGTCCCTCCCCTTTTCACGCTGGCTGATCCCCATCAGCCGTTCCCCCCATCAGCACTGTCAGTGCCATCGTCGTCGCCGTCGTGATCCCAGTCGTCCCAAGACTTCTCGACAAGACGGACGTCCACGAAACTTCCATCAACGGAGAGCGGCCTGTCTACCAGGTATTGGTCGAGAAGCTGGTCAAACTGGCCCTCGATTTCGGCCCAGGCCGCTTCGAATGCTTCGTCGTCATCGCCGAAGCCGCCCACGCTGTCGAAGATGGCGTCGATGGCCGTCTCGAATAGCTCAGCTTCGGCCTCGGTCATGCAGAGGCAGCGCTCTGCGGAGAATGCAAACGTGCCTGAGATGGTGCTGTCCCCAACCGAGGTGAGTGTCAGCGTGCCTGTAGACCCGGCGTACTCCTCGATCATGCCGTCGGCCAAGCGGAGGTAGTCACCCCATGCGTACAAGTCTGCAACTCCACTATCGATATCCGTGCTGTCGCCAACCTCATCGTCTCCGAACTTGAATCCGGAAATGGGGTAGCTGCCCACTGCGAGAGCCCCTTCCAGCCCCAGGAAGATCACTTCGTTCGGATCGTTCGGATCGGCGCCATCGGGGATCAACTCGAGTGACAAGAAGACCGCCCCATTCGCATCGTCGCCTTCCTCACAGTCCCCCATAAATCCGTCGTCCCAGTCGTCTTCGCCGTCTTTAGCGAAGTCCCCCTTGCACCCAAGCGAGGACAGGAAGGCCGATCCATCCCAGCCCCCTGACCTGGACATGGCCTGACCCTGGATTCGCGAACTGACGGCACCGCTGATCTGGGCGGAGAACTCGCCGGCAAGGGCTCCGAGCCGGTTATCGTTGTCTTCGATGCCGGACGAACTGTCGCAGCCGGCGAGGAGGAAGAGAAAGGCCAGCGCGAAGAGGCCGAACCTGGTTGAGATACTGTACATGATGTGTCGTGCTAAATGGTTTCGGGGCTACCCCCCGTTTCTCCATTCACGCAGAGGAACTCGCTAACCCCTACTCGACTGGCGCAAGAATCTCTGCTTAGCGAATGAGCCGTCGGGTCGCGGAACCGTACGGGTGTTTTAGGCCACTGAGTGGTCTCCGCTGCCCAGGCCCGACAGGGGTCCCCTACTCGTACCGCAACACCTTGGCCGGATTCACTTGAACCAGCTTTCTGGTTTGCATGGACAGAGATACCGCGGCCAACAGAAACACCAGGACATTGGCTAGCACGAACGGTGCTGCGCTGATCTGTATGTCTGCCGGCGCGAAGCTCAGCATTGCGCTTAGTCCCAAGTAGCACAGCGGGGTCGCGATGAGCGCCGCAATCCCCAGCATGACCAGGAAGCCGCGGTTTACAAGGAGGACTACCTCGAGCGCCGAAGCGCCCATCGCTTTTCGCACCCCGATTTCTTTGACACGCTGCGCCGCTCGCTGAGAGGCCATTCCGAAGAGCCCCATGCATGAAATGAACAGTGCAAACAGGCCCAAGTAGCGGCTGAGCTTTAGGGACAGCCCGATGATGAAGTCGTACTCCTGGAACACCTCGCTCTGGGTGTAATATTCGAAGGACGCCTCACGGAAGTCCTGTTCCCATAGAGTCCTGAGCGCCGCGGCCGTGCGCACGGATGCCCCGGGTTCGACCCGCACGGTCAAGTAGCTGTGGCGTGATTCATCAGACAGACCAAAGACGGCCGGATGTGCGCTCCCGGCCAGGGGATGTAGCAGGAAGTCATCCACCACCCCGATCACCGAAAACACCTCGCCGTCCATCCTCACCTGTTGCCCGAGTGGGTCAGCCCACCCCCGTGTCTCTGCGAGGGTCTGATTTATTACTACCACGCCGGGGCTGCCAGTGGGGTAGTCCTCCCCAAACGTGCGTCCAACCTTAACCCTGAGGCCCATCGCGTTCAGATAGGAGTGACCGACTCCGAAATAGGCTACGGGAATTTCCGTGCCGTCCGCCTGTACCAGTGCCTCTGTTAGGGAGGCACCGATGTGGTGTTCTGCCCCGACCACCTGCCGGACGCTTGGAAGCTGTACGGCTCCCCTCTGAAGTGCGGCGTATTGGTCTTGGGTAACCCCCGGCATTACGAGAAGCTCGCCTTCGTTATACCCCCAGTCGCCAGCCGTCAGTGTGTCGTCCATAGAGACAACGAAGGTCGAGATACAGATAGTGATGATGGTCAGCACAAACTGGACGGTGGTCAACGTGCGCGTGATCCCCTTTTTCTCGGCCAGGGTGAGCTTGCCGCGCAGGATTTCCACCGGCTGGAAGGACGAAATGTAGAAGGCCGGATAGGCCCCCGAGACCAATCCGATAAACGCGAGCAGGCTGACCAAAAAGACCCAAAGACCTAGATTGCTCTCGAAATCCATCTGGAGCCGCAGCGAAGTCAGGTTTTCGATCAAGGGTAGGATCAGCCCCCAAGCAATGAAAAGGCCTCCGAGTAGTGACAAGGAGCAAAGAACCAGGTTCTCCGTGAGGAACTGCAGGACAAGCTGTCTCTTTTCTGCGCCAACCGCCTTGCGAATGCCGATTTCCTTTAGCCTTCGGGCCGCAGCTGCCAAAGAGATGGTGATGTAATTGAAACAGGAAATCAACAGGACCAACAACCCGACCAGGCCCATGCCCACGGCTTCCCAGAGTGGAGGCGAACCCATCATTCGGTCCTCGGTCGCCCAGGCCCTGATTAAGTCCGGGTTCCAGATGTTGTCCAGGAAGTAGGCGCTCACCTGCCAGGCATCGTCGGCCTGATTCTGAACAGGTACATACCGATCGAGCTGTTCTGTAATCAGGTGAAGGTCTTCTGCCCGCCTAAGCTGAAGGAAGGTGCCATCGGTAAAGGTGGCCCAGTCTTCCAGGTCGGCCAACCCTGCCGTCGATTGCTTGT
>JBLFXH010000195.1:0-6511 GCA_047611125.1 Rhodothermales bacterium | reverse complement strand
GTCCTCCTTCTGATAGTTTTCGTGCTGGCCGCATGCGGCGGCGAGAAGCCTGCGGCCGATTCGGTTGCCCCCGTTGCCGAAGCCGCACTGTGGGCCGAGGGAGCAGGCACGGTTGTGCACCTGTTTGGGTGGAAATGGACCGACATCGCCCAGGAGTGCGTGGAGTTCATTGGTCCCGCGGGCTACACGGCCGTCCAGGTGTCGCCGCCGTCGGAGAACCACATCATCGGGGGGCGACCGTGGTGGGAACGGTACCAGCCAGTCTCCTATCAGCTGGAGACCCGGAGCGGGTCGCGGGCCGAATTCGCAGATATGGTTGCGCGCTGCAAGGCCGCCGGCGTGGACATCTACGTGGATGCCGTCATCAATCACATGACCGATGCGGACTTGGAGCATCCGGACGTGGCGTTTTCCCGCCGCGGGACGGCCGGCACCGAGTTCACTTCGTATAACTACCCCGGTCTCTACGGCTTCGATGATTTTCATCATTGCGGCCTGACCGAAACTGACGACATCTGGGACTCGAGCGATCAGGCCCAGGTCGAGCTTTGCGAACTCTTGGACCTCGCCGACTTGGATACGTCCAGCCCGAAGGTCCGGCGGGTGATTGCCGACTATCTAGAGGACCTGGCTTCCCTTGGCGTAGCTGGTCTGCGCGTTGACGCAGCGCTTCACATCGGAGCCGAAGACATGAAGGCCATTCTGGAGGAAGCCGATTGGCAGGGCTACGTCTATCAGGAAGTCAGTCAGCCATCGCAAGCGCCACGGTTCTTGGGCGCTGGCGCGGTGACGGACTTCCAGTTCGGCTACAAGCTCTCCGAATGGATCCGCTCCGGGTCGCTTTCTGATATGGTCGAAGGCGAGTTCTGGGCGGATGCAGAACTCCCGTCCTCAGCCGCCTTTGTCTTTGTGGACAACCACGACACCCAGCGTCATGGGCAGGGCATCCTGACCTACAAGAATGCTGAGTATCCGCTGGCCGTCGCCATGATGTTGGCCACGCCGTACGGGCGTCCGCGGGTCATGTCCAGCTATGCATTTGACGACACGTCGGTTGGACCACCCTCCAATTCGATCGAGGAGATCCTTGTAGTCAATGGGGACACGGGACTGGGCTGTGGCGAGGCCTGGGTGTGTGAGCATCGCTGGCCGATCATCGCCGGCATGGTCGGCTTCGAAGCAGCTGTGCGCGGAGAGGAAATCAGGCGTCTGCAGAAGGCGGGATCAGACCGCGTTGCCTTCACCCGCGGTGATAGGGGTTGGATAGGATTCAACCGGTCCGATGAGCCGTGGGAAGTGGTTCATCAGACGGGCCTTCCGGGAGTCTCGTATTGCGATGTGGCCCAGGGCGGGCCCACTGACGCCGGGTGCGCAGGCGGGTCGGTCCGTGTAGATGCCGGAATGGTCTCGGCCGTCGTGCCGCCAGGGGGAATCGTGGCCATTCATGTTGATGCGCAGGCTTCGCGCTAAAGACTGTATCTTGTGGCTATGACAGACGGCACGCCACCACAAGAACGACCGGCCTTCTGGCCTGAGCTCGGCCAGTTCTGGACGGTGCCGAACGTGCTGTCCATGGTTCGGCTGCCGATTGTGCTGCCGCTCGCCTACCTGATTCTGGTTGATGGCCCGTTGTTTTGGATGATGATCCTGATGGTTCTCATCGTGGCGACAGACTACTTCGACGGGCGCATCGCCCGCTGGTCCAAGACCGTTTCCGAATGGGGAAAGGTTCTCGATCCCATGGCCGATAAGATGGCCGGGGGACTGGTAGTGATGGCGCTTACCATCCGAGGCGCCCTGCCTCTCTGGCTGCTCGCAGTCGTGGCGGCTCGCGACCTTTCAATCCTTCTGGGCGGAGCCATCATTACCAAGCGAACCGGCGTGGTGCTGATGAGCATGCTCTCAGGGAAGATTGCTGTAACGGGACTCGCCATCACGGTCTTGGCCGCGCTCCTTCGCGCGGACGCACCCGTACTCGAGGCTTGCATCTGGGGCACCACCGCGCTCCTGGCCTGGTCATTCGTTCGTTACGTTCTTCGCTTCATGAAAGTCTATCGACATGGCACCGAAGCGATAACGCCCCGTTCATAGGCCCAGGACACACCGCTAGGAGATATGGGCATACTGGACAAGCTGCGCGCCAGTCCGAAGGACAACCAGAAAACGCTGGAAGACGGACTGGAGAAGACTCGGAGCAGTCTATTCGGCAAGATCAATCGTCTTGTCAGGGGCAAGGACGAGGTTGACGAGAGCGTTCTCGACGATCTGGAGGAGGCGCTGGTAACCAGCGATGTCGGAGTGAAGACCACGCTCGACATCATCGGAAAGGTTGAGGAGCGGGTGGCGAGGGACAAGTACGTCTCCACGGCCGAGCTCCAGAAGCTGATTCGGAACGAGATCGCCTCGCTGCTGCTGGACAACGCACCGGAGCGGGCCGCCGATTTTGATGCGCCCCTGCCCAATCACCCGCATGTGGTGATGGTTGTAGGCGTCAATGGCGTGGGCAAGACCACCAGCATTGGCAAGATTGCCTGGCACTACAAGCAGGCGGGCAAGTCTGTATTACTCGGGGCAGCCGATACCTTCCGTGCAGCAGCTACTGAGCAGCTGGACATCTGGGCCACGCGCGCCGGCGTCCCGATCATCAAACAGGGGCATGGTGCCGATCCGGCTGCGGTTGCCTTTGATACGGTCGCGGCCGCCAAGACGCGGAACTCGGATGTGGTGCTCATCGACACCGCGGGCCGCCTCCATACCGCAGGCGGCCTGATGGACGAGTTGTCGAAGGTCAAGCGCGTGATGGACCGGCAGGTCCCCGGCGCCCCGCATGAAGTCCTGCTGGTACTTGATGCCTCTACCGGTCAGAACGCCATCCGACAGGCCGAGGAGTTCACAAAGTCTGTGGATGTAACCGGATTGGTCCTTACCAAGCTTGATGGCTCCGCCAAGGGAGGCATTGTGATTGGCATTTCAAATGAGTTCAGAATCCCCGTAAAGTATATCGGTGTCGGGGAGGGGATGGAAGATCTACAGGTCTTTGATCGCGAACGATTCGTCTCTGCGCTCTTCAGCTAGAGGAGAGGGGTGCGATTTCGTGCCCATAGATCCGCTCGTTCGGTTTTCGCGGGCAACCGTTCACATCGGCAATCCGACCGTCGGTGCGGCACCGCTAAATGCGAAGATCTTTCGTGACGATATTAGTATTGTGATCAGGCCGCGGGCCCACCCATACCGACCCGGTCATCCGCCACATTCGATTTATTCTCATCCGTCTGAGTTAGCGCTACTGTATCCGTGATAAGGTTTTCGTCAAAATTACTGCAAGCAGGACGATGTCTTGGCTGCCTGGTGGTACTCGCCAGCATCCTGGGTACGACCGGCCTCCGGGCCCAGAGCGTGCTTCCCGAGTTCTTTGTCGATGTAATGGGAGTGGCCTCCGAGGGCGATTCGGGATACAACCGCATCGACCTCTTTACCCGTGTTCCTTACCGACGGATGACGTTTCTGAAGTCTCCGAACGGGTTTCAGGCTGGCTATACCGTGACGGTGGATGCCACGGTCCACGTCGGAGACCGGCTGACATCCACTCCGGTCCAGACGCGTATCTGGGAAGGTTCAGCAGCGGCAGACCTCTATCTGGCCACGCAGTCCGACGAGTTTTCGTCCTACACGACCCAGTCCCTGGAGCTGCCGCCCGGGACCTACCAGTTGTCGTTCCAGGTCGAGGACAGGAATTCCAGCCAAGTGTTCGTCCGGGATCTTCCCCTCGAAGTGCGTGATCTCTCCGGCCACGTGGCCCTGTCCGATGTGGTCATTCTGGACGCCTATGATGCAGCGACCCTCGAATACGTCCCGCGCGTAAGCAATCGGGTTGGGACTGACGAACTCTCAATCCAGATCCTCTACGAGAGCTACTCCCAAGCTGGGGGAGGCGTGAGGCTTGAGCACGAACTGGTTGCCCTCAACCGGGATTCGGACGGTGCCGCGCTCCCGACCCCAGAGGCGGGCGCTCCGGAAGTATCGATCTACTCCGAAGCGCAGAGCATTGACCTACGGGAAGGACGTAATCAGCACGTGGTCACCATTCCTCTCTCCGGGATGGAAGTGGGTCCGCATGAACTCCACGTCCGCATGTCTTCCGAGACAGGCGAGTTGTTGTCCGAGGTTGTGAAGCCATTCACCGCGATTTGGATGGGGCTGGAACAGCACATTGCCGATCTCTCGGAGGCAATCGAACAGCTGGACTACATCGCCAAGAAGCCCGAGAAGGCGTATATCCGCGAAGGGGCGACCGAGGCCGATCGGTACCGCCGATTCCGCGACTACTGGGAAAAGCTTGATCCGACGCCGGGGACCCAGCGCAATGAGCGCATGGAGGAGTACTACTACCGGGTTTCCTTCGCTAACCAGCGCTATACCAGTCTGGTCCAGGGATGGAGGACCGACCGCGGGTTTGTAATGGTTCGATTCGGCGAGCCCGATTTCGTCCGCAAGAAGCCGCACACGTTCAACTACGAACCCTACGAAGTGTGGGTGTATGAGCGCATAGGACGCCAGTTCATCTTCGTGGATAAGACCGGATTCGGTGACTACCAGCTGTTGGTGCCCATCTGGGACGAGCGCACTCGCCTGTACTAGGAACGTCCTCGCCCGTCCGTCGTGCAGAGGCCGCAGAATTCAGACGGTACGGGATGAGGATTATTTACATGGGCACCCCCGATTTCGCGGTGCCGTCGCTCGTTGCGCTGGACCGGGCGGGGTACAAGCCAATCGCCGTGGTCACTGGCCAGGACAAACCGCGCGGTCGCGGGAGAAAGCTTGTGCCGACGCCTGTCAAACTCGCCGCGGAGGAGATGGGAATATCCACCATTCTGCAGCCGGCCTCTGTGAAATTGCCGGAGTTCGCCGAGCAGATCAAGGACTTGAACGCTGACCTACAGGTCGTGGTGGCTTTTCGGATTCTTCCGCCTGAGGTATTCAAGGCTGCCCGCCTTGGCGCTTTCAACCTGCATGGCTCGCTCCTGCCCCGGTACCGTGGCGCGGCGCCCATACACCGCGCTGTGATGGCCGGTGATAGCGTGACCGGCGTGACCACCTTCTTCCTGCGCGAGAAAGTGGATACCGGCAACATGATTCTGCAGAGGGCGATGCCCATCGGGCCGAACGATACCACCGGAGACGTCCACGACCGGATGATGCTCCTTGGTGCCTCGGCGGTAGTCGAGACTGTGCGTGCGGTGGATGCGGGGGCCGTGGAAGAATTGCCGCAGGACGACGCCCAGGCCACGCCGGCGCCAAAGGTCTTTCGGGAGCGGGCAGACATACCCTGGGGAATGGACGCAGCCGAAGTGCATAACCACATTCGCGGCCATTCTCCCGTGCCGTGCGCCTGGACCACCGCACCGCAGGGACTGCTGAAAGTTTACCGCTCCGAGCCTGCCGAGGGCGAGGGCTCACCCGGAGAAATCCTGGCTATTGACGGGGGGCTGCTCGTGGCCTGCGGGACCGGAGCCGTCTCGCTTCTTGAGGTACAGCCTGCCGGGCGAAAGCGCCTTCCGATTGGAGACTACCTCAGGGGTGCATCATTGATGCCAGGCCAGGTGTTGGTGACCACCTAGTTCGTTAGATTCGCCCCTATGGATTCCCGAAGACTTAGGGCTGCACGCGGCGGAACGCCTCAGTTCGTCAAGCCGCTCCTCAACTCGCTCAACGAGATGAGGGCTGAGCGGCTGCGCCCTGATCAGATGACCAGGAAGGCCGAAGAGCTGCTTTGGGAAACTTGGGGGGCCAAACCCGGAGCCGCAGAGTCCGCATTCTCGCACGGTTCGCTGGATCTGATGGCGGAGCACACCCACTACTTTGACGGTATTGGTCTACTCATGCCGCTTCCCGAAGGGTGCGCGGTGGCCATGCGCGCCAACTCGGAGGCCAGTCACCGCGTCACGACCAACTCCGAGGCCCTAGGTCTGCCAGAGGCCATTGAGAAGGCGCTCTCGCTGTTGTTTGTCGACACCGACCAGTTCGTGGACGTGGCGGCGGTAACCAACGTCCCGAATGTTCTAGCCACAGATCTCCGGGCCCCGGCCATGGTGGCCGCGGCGCGATCCGCGAGCGCTCTTCAGGCCCGAAGCACAACCGAGTCGGAGGACCTGGCGCTCCTCGATGATCCCAAGGGTCCCGATCGACACTATCTGGCGGCGGGGATCATGGCCTCCCGCTCCACCGATCTGTCTGCCTTCGTTCTAGTTGACACGCGGACCCGCGAGTTTCTTGCTCTGGACGTTCCGATCAAAGAGCGTCCTGGCCTTGCCGTGGTAGCTCCGTCCACAGGACACGCACCAGTTTTTGTAAGGGGCGAAAATCGAAAGACACTTCGGCGCATCACGGCGGCCCTGAAGGCCGGGCCGTTTCCCCAGCTGGAAACAGTTCGAGACATTGAACATCGCCATCTGGAACTGGCCGCGGGCGCTGTGGACAAACAGGATCGCCCGTTCCTCACTTATCTCATTAC
>JBLFXH010000194.1:0-6516 GCA_047611125.1 Rhodothermales bacterium | reverse complement strand
CAATCAATCTGATGGGTAAGACCATGAAAAAGTGCTACCTCTTGCTGGCGACCATGTTGGTCTTCGGCGCATTCTCAACCGTTCAGGCGCAGCAGCAACTGATATTCAACGAAGTGCTGGCCGATCCGCCGGGTGATCTGCCCGGAGACTCGAATGGCGATGGGACACGCTCTTCGTCCCAGGATGAGTTCGTAGAGCTGGCCAATGTCAGCGCCGACACGCTGGATCTAACCGGATGGATGCTCGGCGACGATGAGGCCATCAACTTCACCTTCCCTGCGGGATACAAGCTGCCCCCAAGCCACATTCTGGTGGTTTTTGGCGGCGGAGATGTCTCGGGAGTGAGCGGCTACGATGTGGATCTGCTGCTGACCCGGGTATTCAGCGCCGATTCGACTGTCGGTAACGGTCTCGCCAACGGGGGAGAGTACATCGTGCTGAAGTCCCCGGATGGGACCGCAGACACCTATCTGGGATATGGATCTAAGGTAGGAGGAGGTGCGCCGGCCACGGCCGCGACCACAGGCATTGAGTTTGAGTATGGCAGCGAGATCACGGTTGCCATGGGCGAGAATGTCTCGGCCACCCGAAGCCCTGATGGGAATGTGGCTGATGCCGAGCCTTGGGTTCAGCACAGCGACGTCAGCAGTGCGCTCTTTTCTCCGGGAGTGACTGTGGGAGGGGCCGGTGTCATCCCGAAGCCGCTACCCGTACTTACGGTCATCATCAATGAGATCCTGGCCGATCCGCCATCTGGAACGCCTGGCGATGCCAACGGCGACGGTACCCGCAGTTCCTCCCAAGACGAATTTGTGGAGCTAGCGAACATCTCCGAGGACCCTGTCGACATCTCAGGTTGGCAGTTGGGCGACGACGAAGGTGTAGGCTTCACATTCCCTGATGGCTACATCATGGCTCCGCGGAGCCTCTTGGTGGTATTCGGTGGCGGTGACGTGACAGGCGTCGCGGGTTACGATGCGGATCCTCTGGTGACGCGTGTGTTCTCGGCCGACTCCACTATCGGAAACGGGATCGCCAACGGAGGCGAGATTATTCTCCTGCTCTCGGACGATGGGGCCTACGATACGTGGTTGGCCTATGGCAGCAAGGTTGGGGACGGAGGTCCTCCGAATGCGGACTCCTATGAGGTCGGCATCGAAGTGGGCGCACCCGCCAATGCAGACAACAGCATTACCCGCTTTCCTGACGGGGCTATCAACGTTATTGATCCGTTCGTACAGCACCTCACGGTGTCCAATCTGGCCTACTCGCCGGGAAGCACCATCGACGGGCGCACGACAGTTCCTCCGCCACAGCCACCAGTTACGGTTGTGATCAATGAGGTACTGGCTGATGCCACGGGCGCGGGAGACGCGAACCACGACGGAACCATCAGTGCAACCGAAGATCAGTTCATCGAGATCGTGAACACCAGCGAAGAAGTCGCGGTTGATCTGGGGGGCTGGATGGTGGGAGACGAAGGAGGAGCGAGTTTCACCTTCCCAAGTGGCTACATGCTGGCGCCACAAGGGATGGTGGCGGTTTTCGGTGGTGGTGATCTCACTAACGCCGCGGGCTACTCAGCCGACCCCATGATGACCCGGGCCTTTGCGGGCACAGGAATGCTGGGTGACGGACTGGACCCCTCAGGTGACTTTGCCGTGCTCATGTCGCCCGATGGCTCTTACGACGCCTATGTGGCGTTTGGATCGAAGTCAGGCACAGGTGATCCGGCAGTGGGCACCGATACCGAATGGGAGTTTGGACTAGCTACGGCGGCAATGGCCGACCAGCAGACGTCCATCACACGAAATCCGGACGGAGATGTCCTGGCACAGGACCCGTTTGTCCTGCACACAGCCGTAAGCGCAAACATCTTCTCACCCGCGCAGACGGTGGATGCGCTCAACGCCTTGGATGACTTTGTGGACGTGGCTCATCCGTGGGGATCGGGCGGCGCAATTCACTTCACTCGCTTTGAGCGAGATCGGGTTGAGATTCGGGATGCTGCGTCTCTGTTCCCGCTTCAGATGGACCAGGGGACCGTGGAAATGTGGTTCAAGCCTGATTCTGTCCTGACCAATGACACGCATAATCCGGACTACACCTACCTGTTCGCCAAGAACTTGGGCGGCAACAATCCGGGTGATCTGGGTCTCGGCTGGCGGCGCGGCGAAGGGCGGGCCCTGTTCTTCATGCAGGACGGGGTGACTACCACTAACCTCAATTCCAGTGATAGGTTGGATGAAGTGTTCTTCCCCCGCTGGTACCACATCGCGGCCGTCTGGAACACGGCCGACTCGATGAGAATCTTCATCGACGGGGTCCAGGTCTCCAGCATCGAATCAGCGGTGCCACTTCTGGGAGGTCAGATGGCCATGGCTATTGGAAACGGAGCCGCGGATCTCTGGAACGATCGTCTTGAAGGGTTCCCTGGGCTCATCGATGAAGTCCGGGTTTCCGTAAGTGCTCGGTACACGGAGAACTTCGATCTGCCAACCGGTCCCTTTGATATGGATGCGCTGACACTGGCGCTCTGGCACTTCGACGAAGGCTCAGGAGACACCGCCGCTGACGCCACGGGTAATGGATTCGTAGGTACTCTGGGTGGATTCGACAGCGACGGCGCCCCGGATCTAGCCTCGGTTCCGCAGTGGGTCGACGTGGCTACCCTGGTCGCCAACGTCAGTCAGGATGTACCGGAGCAGTTCGTTCTGGCGCAGAACTACCCGAACCCCTTCAATCCAGTCACGAATATCCAATACACGGTGCCGGTAGGGGCCGACGTGGAAGTTCATGTATTCAACGTGTTGGGTCAAAGGGTGGTGACGCTGGCGAATAGCTATCACACCCCGGGCGTCCATCAGATCTCATTTGACGGCAGCAGACTTGCCAGCGGCATGTACTTCTACACGCTGCGCGCCAACGATCTGGTCCTGACGCAGAAGATGATGCTGATCAAGTAAGACCGAATGCATCTCGCACGGTTTGCTCTCTTTGTGATGGTGTTCGCCCTCCTGCCCGCTGGCCCCCAGGCCAGCGGGCAGGCCGGCGGCATCCTCTTTCGATACCTCCCAGGCCAGCCTGAACTGTCCTCCGCCGTCACGGCGGAGGACGTTGAGGCTGGCCCTTTTCTGGACCCGCGGGAGCTTGTAGCCCGCAGCCCAGGCGGATGGGGAATGTCTGCGCCCTCGTCGGGTGAATATGAAGCGCCGGGCTCCGTGCTTCGGAGCACTGGAGCCCGGAATCGGATTCAACCCCTGGGTCCGCGGATCACCGCGGAGATTTGGATCCAGAGCCAGCTGTCGTCTCAGACGTCCACGCTGGTAACCAACCAGGTTTCCGGAAGCGAAGGGTTTACGCTGGGGCTGGATGCTGACAGGCCCTACCTGCAGTTTGTCTATGCAGACGAGACCTATCGCATCGAGACCGCCACCACCGTGGAGGAGTCGTCCAACGCCTGGATTGCCGGCACTGTCTCGTATTTCAATCAGGTGCTCACGCTCCGGCTGTTCATCAACGGAGTGGAGATGTCTTTCGGGACTTTCCCGAAAGACATTCCGAGCCCGTACGTGATAGCGGCGCCGTTTATGGTGGGCTCAACAGCGGCTGGGGCCGCTGTTGAGCCCACCCTGAAGGGCACCTTTACGGGTCAGGTCTTTGCAGCCACCGTTCGGGAATACATCCCCGATGAGCGGTACCTGACCTCCGGCGTGCCCCTTGATGGTGGCCCCTACTTCGGACTTCCGGACTATCACGATTATTCGCTGAACGACTTCCATATCCCAATGGATCTGCGAATGCAGGCGGAGCAGGTAGCCATAAAGCACCGGTACTTTCTGCCGTACGCCAACGACGAGTACATCCCCCAGGGTGTGGCAACCAACGTCGAGCGAACTGACGGCGAGGACGTTCCGCTAGTCTACGTGGCCTACTACCATCGGACCCGGGACAATAAGCTGGAAACCCAGCACACAATCATCGTGGAACTGGATTCCCGAACCGGGCATGTCCGCAGGACCTTTCGCCTGATGGGTGACCTCGCGTACTCGCACGCGGGCGGCATTGCGTTCAGTCACGGTGCGCTGTATGTCTCGTCCGTGGGCACGTTGGAGGCCTATCCGGTGCCCGTCTACGCGGGGCCGCATGAAAGTCGCTACGTGGACCTACAAGCTGATCCGCAGCGGTCTGTGAGAGTGCCGGCCAAGGCGTCCTACGTCTCGGCTCACCGGGACACCCTGTGGGTGGGCGATTGGCGCACGTCAAGCGACGTAGCTCCGTTCCTGTACGCGCACGCGCTGGACGCTGATGGAGTACCCGACAGTGAGCCTGCACGCGTGTTTGCCGTCCCCCGAAATATCCAGGGTGTAGATGTGTTTGACTATCGCGGAGAATCGTGGGTGGTGCTCTCCCGAAATAAGTCCAGTTCGGCCGCCGAACTCCTGAAGTATCGACTCTCTTCGCTGCAGCGGCACGTCGTGGCAACGCCAGACTCATCCATCACCATGCCGCACGGCATTGAGGACTTGTCTTTCTTTCCTGACGGGACACTCTGGACCAACTCTGAATCTGGAACGGACTATTACCAGCGCAAAACGAATCCCTGGACGTCCTTCTATCCATTTGTCTACAGCGTACCGGCCCAGGTAGTATTCGGGGCGGGAGCCACCTCCCTGGGTCACGAGCCCGTGGGCGGGCCGCAGCCGTCCGGGGTGCAACTTGACGTGTACCCCAATCCCTTCCGAGGGAGAGCCAGCATCAGGCTAACGTCTGAGCGATCCCGCCAGGTAGACGTCTATTTGGTGGACATGCTGGGGAGGCGCGTTCACACCGTACTTCAGGGACACGTGAGTGCTGGTACAACCACATTCCGCGTGGAGGGTCACGACCTCCCGCCCGGTCAGTTCTTTGCCGTGGTGGAGGATGAAGGACGCCGAACCGTCCGTGCCATGGCCCACACTCGATGAGGCATCGGTACAACAAAGCAGCCCCGCGCTTGGCCTGTCTGTTTCTGGCTCTGCTCGCGTCCTGCCAGACACCAGCGGACCCGGATGCGGTGGCAGTGGCCTGGATAGATGATCAGGCCATCAGCGCCCGCGAGCTGGTTCTGGACTACGAGTTGGGGATGCCCATCCTTAAGCGGGGCCCCGATCCGGTGCGTGGCTATCTGCAGGGGATGATCCATGAGCGCCTGCTTGCGCGTGAGGGCTATCGCCGCGGTTTCGATGAGACTGAAGGCGTTCGCGCCAAGGTGAGGAGCCTGCAAGAGGAACTGATGGTGGCCGAGGTCTTCGAGCGCGAGGTACACGTCGCCGTCGAAGTCACTTCTGCCGAAGTCGACTCCATCCGCTTCAGCGAGCAAGTGTCATTCAAGCTGAGATTCCTACCGGCCGCAAGTCTGGGAGATGCGTCGCGTTTGAGGTCGGTTTTTGAGTCAAAGGGCCACGGGGAAGCCGTCCGTGTACTTGCCGCCTCTGAAGAGGGCCTCGAAGGTCTTCGGGCATCCGAGATGGAGACGGACTACGTCACTCGCCACGACCTGGCAGCTGCCATTCTGCAGGAAGTGGACCGGCTTCCGATTGGAGCCGTCTCCGGCCCAATCGCCTATCGCGGGAGCTATCTACTCGTGCAGGTGGCGGACGTCCGTCGCGGTGCAGTCACCGCGACACCTGGTCCGGAAGAATTGGAGCGGTATACGCAGGTGGCGTTTCAGGCCAACGCTAAGCGGGCATCTCGCGCCTACGTCAAGAAGACCATGGCCGGGGTGGATCTTCGGCTCAAGGCAGGCCCCTACCGCTCGTTGGAGGCGGGCCTCTGGGAGGTCTTGGCAGCGGATGGATTGAAAGGGGAAGGACTCCTAACGCGGGTGAAAAAGAGTGGATCGACCGGAGGCCAGGCCCTTCTTGCGATTCTGGATGAGGTGCTCTTGGAGACCGCCACCGAGCGGTGGACGGTTCGTGACTTCCTGTCAGATTACCCAGCGGATCGATACCCATTGTCCCGGAAGTCCTACCAGGCCTTCCGGAGTGACCTCTATGATGCCTTCGGACTGTTGCTCCGAGATCGAGCCTTCCTGGCTCTGGCGCAGGAGCGCGACTACGAGTTACCTCCAGAGGTGAAGGCTGAACTCAAGAGATGGGAGGACAAGTGGGTGTACCACGCCTTGGCGGCGTCGGTGCGTGAGTCCATCAGTGTCTCGCCAAAGGAAGCTGCAGCCTATTTCGAAAGGCACCGGTCATTTTGGGCAGAAGACGTTGTCTTCGAAGAGGTGGAATCGGACGTGATGGAACGCGCCCGCGGGGCACGAGCACGCGCAGAGCTGGAGCGTCTGGCGGGTCAGCTAGCGGCTGGTGCCCGAATTCGGATTGATGAAAAGGCGCTCGCGTCTCTGGATCTCAAAGCCGGGACCGCGCCCACTTCCCTCTTCCACGGTAGCACAGGTCGCCCTGCCTGGCCGGTGCTGGATTACGGACTCTAAACCTCCAGTGGCCTTGAATCACATCCCCGCTCTGGACC
>JBLFXH010000193.1:0-6521 GCA_047611125.1 Rhodothermales bacterium | reverse complement strand
AGACGGTCCGTTGGCTTGATCTTCCATCCGGAGCCGGCGTCAATCGCGTGAGCTGGGACCTTCGGATGCCCGCACCTGACCCGGTAAACCTCGTGCCCCCCGGTTTCGTGACTCCGTGGTCCGGTGCCCCGCAAGGACCGATGGTCGCTCCGGGCCGATACTCGGCGCAGCTGGTGGTTCTGGATAGCGACGGAGCACGGACGGTCGGTGACGAGGCGTCCTTCAACCTCAAGGCCCTCTTCCCTGGCGACCACGCCGCGACCATGGCCTCCCAGGCTGACGCCCGGGAGTTGATCAGGCGGATTGAGGTTGCCAACTCGGAGCTTGGCGAATTCAGCAACCGGATCAGACACATGCGCGCCGCACTCCTTCTGGCGCCGGGGGCGGACGCCGCTGTGTTCCAACAAGTGGATGCGCTGGAAGGCGCACTCACGAGTCTGCGCACTTCACTATCTGGGGACCGCGTTCGGGGCCAACTCAACGAGACCAGCTCGCCCTCGATCAGGAGCCGAGTAAATCGTGCCGTCGGATCCATGTTTGGGACCACGCAGGCGCCAACCCAGACTCAGCTGCATGGCCTTGAACTGGGACGCGCGGCCTTCGATTCTTTCAAGAACCAGGTTGGTGCATTCCGGACCCAGATGGGTGCGGCGGAAGCGGCGCTTGAGTCAGCCGGAGCTCCGTGGACGCCGGGAAGATCCAACAAGTCGTGATGCGGGACTTTCTCTCGGCGGTGTTGGTTGCGGTCGCGCTCGCTGCCTTTGCGCTCATCGGGGTGGCACAACCCGCCGCGTCACAAGACCGCGACGCGGCGGCTGACCTGGCCGGGCAGACAGCGCTCGCCCGGATGGCGTCCCAGGCCGCCGCCTCGTCGTGGGACGAACTCCAAGAGCTCCTCAGCATCCCCAATGACGCGCACTACCCTGACCACGTGGACCGGAACGTGGCGTGGATGAAGCAGGCATTCCAGAGGCGGGACTTCAAGGTCTCAGTCCTGGAATCCGGAGGCCCTCCACTGCTTCTGGCCGAGCGCGGATCGCCTCGGCCTGATGACCCGACTGTGCTGATCTACCTCCAGGTTGACGGCCAACCGGTTGACACCTCGGCGTGGTTTCAGGAATCGCCGTACGATCCAGTTCTAAAGGAGCACTCGGGCGGCGATTGGACCACCATCCCGTGGACTCGACTTGAGGAGGGTCCGGTAGATCCAGACTGGCGGATCTTCGCGCGGTCCGCCTCGGATGCCAAGGGTCCGGTCGGCATGTTTCTGGCCGCATTGGATGCCGCGGGTGAACACGGCCTGAAACAGTCCCACCACCTCAAAGTGGTCATGGACTTTGAGGAAGAGTTGGGCTCGCCCCACCTCCCCGGCACCGTGGAGCTGCATCGCGAAGCCCTCGCCGCGGATTTCCTCATCATCTATGATGGACCGCGCCACGTCAGCAACGTCCCGTCGCTAACCTTCGGCGCCCGCGGAATCGCTACGATCACGTTGACGGTGTTTGGCCCCCGAGTGGCGCAGCACAGCGGACACTGGGGTAACTACGTCCCGAATCCTGCCCTGCGGCTTGCGCAAGTTCTCGGCTCAATGAAGGACGCGGACGGACGCGTCACAATTCCAGGCTTCTACGACGGTATCCATCTGGATGAGGAGACACGTGCCATCCTGGCTAAGGTCCCGGACGACGAGCCGGCAATCCGCCGGTCCATCGGCATCGCGAAAGCGGACGGCGTAGCTCGCACTTATCAGGAGTCCATTCAGTACCCGAGTCTGAACATTCGAGGACTGGCCGCGGGTTGGATCGGCGACGATGTTCGAACCATCATCCCGCCCTCGGCCACGGCAGAAATTGATGTCCGCATCGTCCCCGAGTCGGATCCAGTCCGGTTGATTGCCCTGATCTATACGTTCATTGAGGAGCAAGGCTTTCACTTGATTGGGAATCGAAATCCCACGGAGGAGGAACGCCAGCAGTTCAGTCGCCTGGCCTCTTTCGACTACTCCATCGCGTACCAGGCCTACCGCACTCCATACGACAGCCGCGTCGGCATCTGGCTGACCAGCGCCATGCGGAGGGCGTTCGGGACGGATCCCGTGAGAAAACGCATGTCCGGCGGGTCGATTCCCATTTCGCCTTTCATCACGACGCTAGGTGTCCCCGCCGTGACGGTCCCGACCGTCAACGCCGACAATAACCAGCACTCACCAAACGAGAACCTCCGGGTCGGCAACTACATCGACGGCATCCGGACCTTCCTGGCAATCCTGACCGAGCCCATCCAATGATCCCACATCCGCTGACCTTGACCGGAGACCTGGTGGTCATGGAGCCCCTCTCGTTGGCGCATGTGGACGGCCTAACAAAGGTCGGCCTTGCCCCGGATATCTGGCACTGGACTCCAAATCACATTGAGTCCCGTGAGGACATCGCGACCTATGTCCGTGCCGCCATGCGCGGTCGTGAGGAGGGCCACATGTACCCGTTTGCCACCGTCATTAAGGCCACCGGCCAGGTTGTGGGTAGCAGCCGCTACGGTAACATCGTCCCCGACCACAAACGCCTGGAGATTGGCTGGACCTGGATTGGCGCTGAATGGCAGCGGACATTTGTGAACAGTGAAGCCAAGCTTCTGATGCTCGGACATGCGTTCGATGTACTTGACTGCAATCGAGTCGAACTCAAGACCGACGCGCTCAATCTGAAGTCCCGTCGCGCCATGCTGGGAATCGGCTGCACGGAGGAGGGCATCCTGAGACAACACGTCCTGAACCCCTCCGGCCGCCTGCGGGACACGGTCTACTACAGCATCCTTCGTGATGAGTGGCCGGCAACACGGGAGATCCTGATGCGACGTTTGGCGCGTAACTGACTGCCAAGATTGACGCACCACCGCGGTTGGTGCTATTGTGGAGTCCAACCTCTACCCGACGCCGCATGAAGCGCCTACTCCTTGGCCTCGCCTTTATCCCGTCTCTGTTTCTTGCCAGTCCGCAGGTTGCCACAGCGCAGCAGCAGGAAGACTACGACTACTGGCGCTTCAACCGGGACATGATCCAACAGGGCGTGCAGGCCATCCTGCAGTGCAATGGGCTCTTCACCTCGGGACGCAGTCTTGAGCAGGTGTTCGACGACGAGTTGAAATACCTTCAGCAGCCGGTCGGCACGGCCCGGGGCGGCGACTATGAAGTTGACCGCGCGCGGCGGGCTGTGACCATCGGAGCCGCAGGCGGTGCGCCCCCCATGCGTGCGGCCTTCAGGGAGGGCATCGGCTGCGTGATTCTAGCGCCGGATCAGACGTACAAGGACATCGATTCGCTTCCGGAGCTCACCCTCCCCTACCCGGCGGTCTATGCAGCCACGACGCCCTGGCCGATGGGAGACCTGATCAATCCGTTGCCAGGCCTAGACGGTACTGCCGCTGCGGCGCTTCAGGCCGCAGCCAATTGGGCCTTCGACCGGCCGACGCCGGAGCAGCGAACCATCAGCCTCCTGGTCATCCACAAGGGCAAGATTGTCCACGAGCGCTACGCCGACGGATTCGATGTGACGACTCGGACACGCACCTGGTCCACGGCCAAGAGCATCGGAGCCACGCTTATCGGCATGTTGGTTGACGAGGGAAAACTGGAGCTGGACGGGCCGCTGAATCTGGACTGGCTTCCTCGTGCTGGCTCTCCCGAGACCGATCCCCGACACGAGATCACGCTTCGCCACCTCCTGAACATGTCCAGCGGTCTGTATCCGCTGGACAACCAGCGGATGGAATACGCGACAGGATCCGGACTGTCCTATTGGGCCGGGGCCTCCTCTGTGAATGGTGCCCTTTCCCGAGCGCTTATCCGTGCCCCCGGTACGAACTGGGACTACGAGAACTACGACACCATCCTCGCGGTCAATGCCATGAAGCGCGCCATCGGGGATGACCAGGCGTATCTGGAGTTTCCGCGACGCCGACTTCTGGACAAGCTGGGAATGAGAAACACACTGCTCTCGACTGATCGATTCGGCGACTTCATCATGAGCAGTCAGATCTACACCAACGCGCGGGACCTGGGCCGCTTCGGCATGCTCTACCTGAACCGTGGCATGTGGAACGGCGAGCGGTTGATCTCCGAGGAATGGGTGGACTTTGTCACCACTCCTGCGCCGGCCAGTGCTTCCCGTGGCAATTTCTACGGTGGACAGTTTTGGCTCGTGCCTGATAACCGCACCGATGTGCCGAAGTCAGCCTACTCCACGGCCGGCAACCGGGGCCAGTTTGCCATCATCGTTCCGACCCATGATCTGGTCATCGTCCGACGAGGCCTCGATTACGGACGGCAGGGCTTCGACCGGTGGGACCTGGCACGAGAGGTTCTGAAGGCGTTCCCCGAAGCGTCTGGGTCAAACTGACGTGCGCATTCGCGTAGCTCAGGCAGCGGATGCCCCGGCACTAACCGGACTGATCGACGCCTCAATCCGGGGACTTGGTGCGAGGTTCTACTCGCCAGAGCAAATCTCATCATCGTTGACCCACCTGTTTGGGGTCGATTCGGTGATGATTGGCGATGGGACCTATTTCGCTGTCGAAGACGGCGACAACCTTGTCGGCGCAGGCGGGTGGAGCTTTCGCAAAACGCCGTTTGGCGGGGACGCGGCTGGGTACGTACGGGACGAAAGAATGCGCGTGCCCGGTAGCGATGCAGCCATCATTCGGGCGATGTATGTGCACCCTGAACACACCCGGAAAGGGATTGGCGGTCTGGTCCTGAAAGCCAGCGAAGATGCCGCCGCGGCGCAGGGCTTCGACCGGTTCGAGCTTGTTTCTACCCTCAGCGGGGTCGCGTTCTATCGTTCGATGGGCTACCGGGGCATGGACGCGGTACAGGTGAACCTGCCCGACGGGACCGTGATTGATTGCCTTCGAATGGAGAAGGTCGCTCCCTGACCTACTCGTACTTGGCCGGCGAGCAGGTGTTGATCATTACAACTCGCTCTCCTGGTTTGGCCATCCCCTCATCGACCAGGCGGCGACATACAGATAGACACGCAGCGCCCTCCGGACTGAGCGATGGTCGCCCGGACATTTCTTCGCGCATCGTGGCCTCGCCCACCGTCACGGCCGCCCCTCCAGACGTCCTGAGAATCTCCAGCACGCGCTTGTGGCCTATCCCGTAAGGGACGTTGAGCCCGGCCGCAATGGTCTCACCGGCGTCGGCCGGTAGTGAATCTTCGACTCCGGTCTCCATGGCTTTGACCAACGGATCCGTGCCCTCGGACTGTACGGCAATCATTCTCGGAGGGGTGCCCGTGACGCATCCAAGCGCCAGCAATTCCTGACAGGCCTTCCAGATTCCAAGAATGCCCGTGCCCCCGCCTGTCGGGTAGACGAGCACATCGGGCATCTCCCAACCCAACTGCTCGATGATCTCGAGCCCCATAGTTTTCTTGCCTTCAATCCGCCAGCCCGGCTCAGCGAAGGTGGCCACGCTGAATGTGTCCAGGCCGGCGGTTGCCTTCCTCAACAAAGCCCCGGCTTCTCGAATGGTGCCAGGCGAGAGAAGCAGTTCAAGCGTGGGGTCGCTCTCTGAAGCCTTCCGGGCCCGCTCAAGAATCGGCGCAGGCGTGCTCTCAGGCATGGCCACGTACAGCTCCTGCCCGAGCGATTTGCCAAGTGTGATGAGGGCATCGCCCGCATTGCCTTGCGTTGGAATGGAGAGACGGGACACCCCGAAGAAGTGGGCCATGGCGGCCGCCATCCCGATTCCCCTGTCCTTGAAACTCTCGGTGGGATTCGAACCAAAACCCGGCCGTGGTTCGCCCTCCTCCTTCAGGTACACATTCAGACCGCTAAATCCACCAGAGGGAAGAGAATCGAGCGGCGTCCACCCAATCGAAGGAAGCGCCTCTGGAGCACTGATGGGCAGCAGATGCCCATATCGCCACATGCTGTGCTCGTCTGAACTCATCCAGGTGAGGCCAGGATGTGTCTTGCCCAGGCGGACGAGGTCGTAGACAATCTCCAGCGGGCGCCCGTCATCCAGGCAGACCGTATGCAGCGCGTCCGCCGGGTAATGGCGACTGCAGGCGGTGCATGAAATATGGCTGACGAAGGGAGTGAGCTGGCTCATGATATCTCGGTTGGCAGTCAAATATATCTGTAGACGATATTGCAGGCTCATTCTCACCGTCCTCGCCCGCGATATGCGCCCAATTCTTCTGCTCTTTGCGCTTCCCCTTGCCTTCCTGTCGGCCCAGCCCGTCGACGCTCAGGTACCATTCGGCCCTGCCGACGTGTTCGATCTGGAATGGGCATCAGACGTACAGATTTCTCCGGACGGACAGGTGATTGCCTACGTCCGAAACGGAATGAGCATTCAGCGGGACCGACGAGAAGGCCGAATCTGGACTGTCCGGGCCGACGGGACGCGCCACCGGAAGCTCACCAGCAGTGACGCTGGAGAGTCCAACCCACGATGGTCACCCGACGGCACTCGAATTGCGTTCACCACCGGTTCGGATGACGGATCAGAGATTCAC
>JBLFXH010000192.1:0-6600 GCA_047611125.1 Rhodothermales bacterium | reverse complement strand
GAGGAAGCGAAGGACGTCGTGCAGGATGCGATGCTGCGAATGTGGAAGCACCGGGACCGCCTTGAGGTGGATGGCGCCATCTCTTGGCTGCTGCGGGTGACCCACAATGCATGTATCGACCAGCTGCGACGCCGGAAACTCGAAACGCAAATATTTCACAGCGATGCGGATACCGATCGGCTTGGTGGCCGAGAGTGGTCTCCAGCCAAGCAGACTGAATCCCGAGACTCGATGAAGCATCTCCGCGACGCTATTTCGCAGCTCGGAGAGCCCCACCGAAGCATCGTGCTCTTGAGGGAGGTGGAGGAGTTTTCGTACGAAGAGATATGCGGCGCACTCAACCTTCCCATGTCAACGGTGAAGGTCTACCTGCACCGCGCACGGAAGAAACTCAGAAAGACACTCGAAGAGGTAATGCATCGTGAACTGGTCTGATCAACAGACACCGGACAACCCACCAGACGAGCTCATTGAGCCGTTCTTGGACGGAGACCTCTCGCCAGACGAGCGCGAACGCGTGCTCACGGCGGCGAGCCAGGATTCCGAGTTCGCCGGACAACTCGTGCTGGCCCGGTCCATCCGGGAGGCGCTCAGGAGCATGCCTTCCGCCGTGGCGCCGCCCGATCTGGTACCTTCGGTGATGGGCCAGGTGCGGCGCGACCGCCGTCGCAAGTTCATCGAACAGGTGAGAGATCGGCTCCGGCTGGTTGCCGCCGTGGACTTGCGCCCCCTCCTGGCGACTGCCACTCTGGTGGCCGTGATCGTCACAGGCTCGCTATTGTCAAGGCCGACTCCCCCCGCCGTTTCTCCCGAGGCCGAGGCCGCCCTCGCCCAGATCAAGTGGACTCTGGCACTGGTGTCAGAAGTCACCGAACGCTCCACCAACCATATTCGCCGCGATGTACTTGAGCCTCACGTGCTAGGACACATGAGCACCGCGGCACAGGACGTATTCGACGATTCCCACCCTGGACCCGTCGTGAATTAGAATGAGGACGCACATGAACTATAGAACACTGTTTCTCGCATTCGCACTCACGCTGGTGGTTATTCCCGCGAGCGTGAGCAATGCGCAACGTATTGAAAGCCTTCCGGGGTACTTCGATTTTGATGAACTCGAGGACATCGTTGGCGTGGAGACCACCTTAGAGGTCAATTTCAAGGGGGCCATCCTGAGAATGGCTGCCGAGGCGGCCCGCATCGAGGACGATACCCTTGCCGATTTGCTGCTGAAACTGAAGGGGATTCAGGTCCGTGGCTATACACTGGACGAGGACTCTCGAAAGGCGCTCGAGAACCGAATTGGACCACTCTTTCGACAAATGACGGACGACGGCTGGGACCGGGTCGTGAGGGTCCGTGATGAGGAGGAGTTCGTGGAGATGCTGGTTCGGGACGCAACCGGGGAGCGGGTCGAGGGACTGATCGTGTTCGTTATCGGCGGTGGCCCGAACGAGACTGTGTTTGTCAACATCGTCGGCGAGATTGACCCAGAGGACATCGGCCGATTGGGCAGACGTTTTCGTATTGGCGCGCTGGAGGCTCTGTAGATGAAACGCATTCTCCCCACCCTCATTGCGTTCTTGATCCTGGCACCCACACTCGCCGGGTGCATGTATTCCCGCGAGATCACTCATATCAGGGATGACATTGAGGAAATCCTGGGCGCCAAGTTTGAGCGCGAAGTGGTCGTGACTGTTGGCCCCCGGACGTTTCGTGCGGCCAGTTGGATTACGGGCCGGGTCCCGGATATCTATGCGCAAATGGCCAGTGATTACGTCCGCGAGATTGACCGCGTTAAGGTGGGTGTCTATCGCGTCGAAAGACGGCCCACCACCACGGATTTGCGCCTAGACAAGGTCCCGCGTTTCAAACGAAGCGGGTGGGAGGTATTGGTTCGGGTCGAGGAAGCGGGAGATACGGTCTGGGTGCTGTATCGCGAGAAGTACGAAAACGTTCGGGATATGCTGGTGCTGGTCCTGGACGACGAGCAACTCGTGATTGCCCGCGTGGAGGGACATTTGAACGAGTTGGTCCGCCTTGCGGTGGCTGATGCTGCTTTCTTCAAGGACGTGGCCTCCTGGGAATAGAAACTCGGACCCCAAGCTTCCGTAAGCGCTGCAGGGCAGTCACCCGTCCCCATCTCGGGGACGGCGTAGCCCGCACCTCCCACCAACACTGATTCGTTGATGCGCAGCACTGGAACGCTTGTCATTGTCTTTATTGTCCTCGTAGTCGGCTTTGCCGGATGCGCCGGCTGTAACACCTACAATGGTCTGGTTTCGCAGGAAGAAGGAGTCGAACAGGCATGGGCCAACGTCGAAACCTCCTACCAGCGGCGAGCGGACCTCATCCCAAATCTTGTGCGCACCGTTCAGGGCGCGGCCGATTTCGAGCGCGAAACACTCGAAGCGGTGACCAACGCGCGGGCCCGCGCTACGTCCATCAACCTTTCAGCGAGCGATCTTTCTGATCCCGAGGCCATGCAGGCCTACATGGCGGCACAGTCCGCGCTCGGTAGTTCGCTTGGTCGGTTGATTGCTGTGGCCGAAAGCTACCCCCAATTGACGGCCACGACGGCGTTCCGGGACCTGCAGACCCAGCTCGAGGGCACCGAGAATCGTATCAACGTGGCCCGTAGGGACTACAACGGGGCGGTTCGGGTCTATAACACGAAGGTGCGCCAGTTTCCAGGGTCGATCATTGCATCCAGCATAGGATTTGAGCGCCGCACGCCCTTCGAGGCTGAGGCGGGTGCAGAGAATGCGCCGACTGTCGAGTTCAATTGATGCAGATGCTCCGATCAGGAGTCGCTCTCAGTCTGTTTCTGCTGATTGCGGGGACTGCACTGGCTCAGGACGTGATTCCGTCCAGTGGGCAGTGGGTTACGGACCGCGCGGACTTCTTGTCTGGCCAGGAGGAACGCCTCCTGTCCGCCAGATTGGCTGGCTACGCGGACACCACCTCGACCCAGATGATCATCGTCACCCTCCCGACTCTAGATGGGGCGGCGGCGTCTGACTACGCGATGTCGCTAGGTCGAGCCTGGGGCGTTGGGCAGGGCGATAAGGACAACGGAGTGGTCATCCTAGTGTCACGGGACGACCGTAAGCTGTTTATCGCGACAGGCTTCGGTCTGGAAGGTGCCATCCCGGACATCGTTGCCGGGCGAATCGTCCGGGACGTTATGGTCCCGCGGTTCAAGGAAGGCCGTTTCTACGACGGGTTCTCCGGCGCCGTGGACAAGTTGATTCTGGCGGCGGCAGGCGAATACACGGCCGAGGATGTGGCCGGCGAGGGCATCCCCATTTCAGTGATCATCATCCTGTTCATCGTAGCCTTGATCATCGTCCTGTCGATATCAGCCGCGCATGAAGAGGGCGGCGGTGGCGGCGGTACGCGCTATCGGCATGGATCCGGTCCGGTAATCATCTGGGGCGGCGGACATGGCGGATGGGGTCAAGGTCGGAGCAGCGGCGGATTCGGTGGCGGCGGCTTCGGCGGCGGGGGCTTTGGTGGCTTCGGCGGCGGAGGCGGCGGGTTCGGTGGTGGCGGCGCAGGAGGTTCCTGGTGATTGACCGTGTCCCACTCCTTCTCCAGTATCTGGAGGACGATCCGGATGACGCCTTTACCCGCTTTGCGCTGGCGTCCGAATATGGAAAACGAGGCGACCACGCGGCCGCTCTGGACTTGTTTGAGCGGCTCGTGACCGACCAGCCGGCGTATGTCGGCACCTACTACCATCTGGCGGCGCTCTATCGCGAATTGGACCGTCCGGACGAGGCCCGCGCCACCTACGAGGCGGGAATTGCGGAGGCCAGCCGACAGGCTGACCGGCACTCCGAGTCCGAACTGCGAAGTGCGTTGATGGAACTCGAGATTGAGGAGTGACCTTCACTACCGGCCGAACCTAGAAGGCTTATGCATGCTCTCCGAGGCCTGAACCGGCCCCTTCCTGCTGCCAACGGGCCGTTTGTAGCGCCCATGCGCGTAACTGCGCGCCTGGCTGCCCGTACGACGGTCTTCCTCGTCCTCCTGAGTTTCACGGCACTGGCCGCATTCGGGCAGGCTCGACAAACCTACACCGTTCGCGCAGGAGACACGCTGTACCGAATCGCCGTCAATAACAAACTCTCCATTGAGCAGATTCAGGTCCTGAACGGGATGTCTGGTACCGTTATACGGGTCGGGCAGGTTTTGCGGCTAGCGGAGGATGGACAGAGCGTGTCGCCCGCTGCGGACTCGGCCGCAACCCCGGAGCCCGCGAGGGAGCTCGCGACAGACTCGACCGCGACCACGGTAACGCTGCCGCCGGCACCCGCTCCCCCCGCTCCCGCCGAATTGGACCTCTTCCCCGATGTCCCTCCAGCGCGACACATCCAAGCTGTCTTCGACAGCACCGGCGCCATTTCCCACGGAGAGATCCGTCTGGCGCCACAACAGACACTATTCGATCTCTCCTTCGCGCTGGGCGTCCCGGTTGATACTCTAGCCGCTCTGAATACGGGATACAGCAATGTCCTCGCCGATGGCGCGCCGGTGCGCGTTCCCGCCAGATTCGCAGCCAGTTCCTATCGGGTGAAGGCGGGGGACACGCTTTACCGTGTCGCCGCAGAGCACGGGATATCGCTCGGAGAACTGCGGCTCGCGAATCCAGACCTCGCGGACGCCATCCGGGTGGGTCAGCGCCTCAGGATTCCGTCCACGGAGTCTCCTGCCGAGCCGCAAATGCCGGTGGTCATCGCCGAAGGCTCTGCCTCGGTGTACCCGGAGAGATTCGCGGGCCGCCTCATGGCCAGTGGCCTCGCGTACGATGAGACGCGTCACACGGTGGCGCACCCGGCGCTTCCGTTTGGGACCGTCGTGATAATCGAAAACGCCGAGACGGGAGTCCGAACCTTCGCCGAGGTGGCTGACCGGATGCCGGTGACCACAGAATTTGTTGTTGAGGTCTCCAAAGCGGTGGCCGAGGCCATCAACCTCCAGACGGGCAAGGTCCGGGTACGCATAATCCACGCTAGCAATTGAAGACCCCCGGGTATTTTCAGATCACGCGCACGGCCACCTACAGCTTTCTGGTGGCCGTCCCACTGCTGGCCGCCTACGAGATCCTGATCCTTCTCGTGAACGACGGCACTGACTCCGGTGTGCGGGTCGGGGCTGACGTCTGGATCAAGCAGCTGATTGCGCTGGTGGGTGACCCCGGAATGTTCGCGATTGGGTTGGTGGTCCTGGCAGTCGGGATCTGGGTGGTCAGACGCGACCGGTCCAAGGGCCTGCCCATCCGGCCCAAGTACTTTGGCTGGATGATCGCGGAGAGTCTGGGTTATGCTCTGGTAGTGGCGTTCATCGTGTCCCGTTTGGTTGGCGCACTCTACTATAACGTTGCAGTTGGGGAGGCCGGGATGGCCTCGATGCCGCAGGAGCTGGGCCTTTCCAAAATGCTAGCCTTGTCGCTTGGCGCAGGCTTGTATGAGGAGCTGGTTTTTCGCGTATTCCTGGTCGGGGGCCTCTTCTGGGCGCTCTCGAAATGGCGAGGACGGGGCAAACCCGAACTCGCCGAGGGCGAGGTAGTCAGTAAGGATGTCTTTGCCTACGTCGTAGCTGCCGTCATCGGTGCACTTCTCTTCAGTGCCGTCCACTATATCGGTGCGTACGGAGACCCGTTTCAGTTGCCGTCGTTTACATTTCGCTTCCTGTTTGGATTGGCGTTGAATGCGCTCTTCCTCCTTCGCGGCTTTGGGATCGCAGCGTGGACCCATGCCATTTATGACATCCTCGTAGTCACCAACACGCTTTAGCACAGACGTTCATGGGAAATTTCTTACGTACCACGGGGTTGATGGCGGCCATGATGGTTCTGTTTGCCTTGATCGGCGGCGGGATCTACGGCCAGACCGGCATGATCATCGCCTTTCTGGTGGCGGTCGCCTTGAATTTCGGCAGCTATTGGTTCAGTGATCGCGTAGTCCTGAAGATGTACAAGGCGCAGGAAGTAACTCGAAGTGAGGCGCCAGAATTGTATGACATGGTCGATCGGCTGCGTCAGCGGGCGGGCCTACCGATGCCGAAGGTTTATGTCGTCCCGAATGATCAGCCGAATGCCTTCGCCACCGGTCGCAATCCAGAGCACGCTGCAGTTGCAGTGACGAACGGGATCGTCCGCCTGCTGCAGCCCGACGAGTTGGAAGGTGTAATTGCCCATGAGTTGGCCCACATCAAGAATCGGGACATCCTGACGTCCACGATCGCCGCCACACTGGCAGCGGCCATCACGCTCCTTGCGCGGTTCGGGATGTTCGCCGGCGGCGGCCGTGATCGGGGAGGGCTCGTGACGAACCTCCTCATGCTTTTCCTGGCTCCCGTCGCGGCAATGCTGATCCAGATGGCCATCTCACGGTCAAGGGAGTTTGCTGCTGACAAGAGCGGCGCTGAGATCTGCGGTAATCCGCGTTCGCTGGCTAGCGCTCTGTCCCGACTCCAGCAAGGAAGCGAGCGGGTGCCCATGGAGGCCAATCCGGCTACGGCGCACATGTTTATCGTCAATCCCTTTGCCGGAGCGGCCAAAGGGTTTCGCACCCTTTTTGCCACGCATCCGTC
>JBLFXH010000191.1:0-6604 GCA_047611125.1 Rhodothermales bacterium | reverse complement strand
ATTGCGAGATGGGCATCGATGTACGCTGGTACGCTCAGCGGGGGCAGAACATCGTTCGTGCCTCCTGCGTGGGTTGTGGCATATGTGCGAGCGTTTGTCCGCGCGGAGTGCTGAAGCTGGAGAATTCGAAGACGGATGGCCGGCTAAATGGGCCTGTCCTTATTACCTCGGACGAGGTGGACGTGATGGCGGAGGACTGGGCGGCCAGCGTGTCCTGGAAATAGGTAGGGCGTGACAGTATTGCCTTCTGGAGACTCTGTCTCTAAAAGCGATGCTGTCAAGTGTTTGGAGTGCGGCGCTGGTAGGCGTTGAGGCGCTGCCGGTTGAGATCGAAACGCATGTCCGAACCGGGCTGCCGGGGTACGCCGTTGTTGGGCTTCCCCAGACCTCGGTCCGGGAGAGCCGCGAGCGAGTGCTCTCGGCTATACGGTCATCGAACCTTCCGATTCCTAGGGGCGCCATTACCGTGTCCATGGCACCAGCAGACCTTCGAAAGGAGGGAGCGCTGTTCGATCTGCCCCTGGCACTAGGACTCCTTGCCGCAGGGGACAACGCACCCTTGCTGGCCGGCTACAACGTCCCTCCGGCCGCCGGCAACAAGACGCCCCTCGCCGCCGCCCTAAAGAACACCTTCCTGGCTGGAGAACTCGGCCTGGACGGGCGACTTCGGCCGGTCCGAGGCGTCATTGCCATCGCTGAGTTGGCGGTCTCGAAGGGCTGCAGACTGATCGTTCCGGTTTCCAACCTGAGCGAAGCCCGGCTGGTCAGTGGTTGTGCGAGTTTCGGGGTTACCAACCTGAAGGAGGCGGTTGCCGTCGCTCTGGGTCTTGGGAAGGGCGCTGCGCCGCCTTCGGCCGCCCCTCCGACCATCCGGGCCAGTCGGGTGGATCTTGCCGACGTCGGTGGGCAGGCCATGGCCAAGCGCGCGCTCGAGATTGCTGCGGTCGGTGGTCATCATCTCTTGTTTCTGGGACCCCCTGGAGCTGGAAAGACGATGTTGGCCAAGCGACTCCCAGGGATTCTTCCGCGCATGTCCGAGCGGGAGGCCTTGACGGTGATGCGGATTCACTCGGTTGCGGGGCTGCTAACAGATTTGTCCAGGACCCGCATGGACAGGCCCTTCCGGGCCCCTCACCACTCCGTGTCCACGGCTGGGCTCATCGGTGGGGGAAACCCTCCGCGGCCTGGAGAGCTCACCCTGGCCACGCACGGCGTTCTCTTTCTGGACGAGCTCCCGGAGTTCCGCCGCGATTGCTTGGAGAGCCTCCGCCAGCCGCTCGAGTCCGGTTTGGTTCATATCCGGCGGGCGGCCTATGCGGTCTCTTTTCCGGCAAGAACTCAACTGGTGGCCAGCATGAACCCCTGCCCGTGCGGATTTGCTGGTGTGCCGGACCGATGCCTGTGCGACCCGCTTCAAATATCCCGATATCGCAGTCGAGTAAGCGGGCCCATGCTGGATCGAATCGACCTCGTCATTGAACTGGGGCCGACCAGCTTCGACGACGTTCATCAGAAGGTTGCGGTCGAAGCTTCAGCCGACGTAGCGAACCGGGTGGAGCAGACCCGCGAGTTCGCGCGCGGCCGGGGGGACGGACCGGACATCACAGATGACGCCTTCCAGTTCCTGCGTGACGCGGCGAACAAGCTTCACTTGACCGCGCGGGGCATGGAGCGAATCAAGCATGTCGCCCGCACAATCGCCGACATGGACAGGTCCGATCGAGTCCTTACCGGGCACATGTCCGAGTCGGTGCAATACCGAGGAAATGCCTGGGGGAGTCGCTGAATTGGCCGCGGCACTGCGCTCGGGGTCTGTACGCTAAGGCCTTCGCCCAGCCCGCTCGCTCGCCATCTGAACCCTTAGATTCAACGCCTGCGCAATGCTGGCAACCGCCGCGAACTGACCGACCGTAGCATCGCGGTCCGCGCGAACAAGCATCGCGGTTCGGTCTCCAACCACGTTGCGGATGGCATCCAGAAGCGCCTCCCTCGGCACACGCGCCTGCTCAACGTAGAAGTCCCCATCCGACGTAATGGAAACAGCCACGTATTGCGGATCACTGGCCGCCTGCGTCTCGGTCTGAGGCAAGTTGACCCGGATGCCGAACTGCGGAATGAAGCTGGACGTCAGCAGAAAGAAGATGAGCAGAAGTAGAACGATGTCAGCAAGACCCGCCTGGCTAAAAGCGGTTAGCGGGGCTCGCTCGGTCGAAAAATCGATTCCGGCCACTACTGCGGCCTCCGCACCGGTGCCGGTGCCTGAAGCAGATCGATGAAGTCGGTAGCGGTCCGCTCCATGTCATTAGTCAGGCGCCTTATCCGACCCAAGAGCAAGTTGTAACAGAAGAAGGCCAGAATCCCGACCACCAATCCGGCGGCCGTGGAGATCAGGGCCTCCCAAATGCCCCCAGCCAAAACGCTGGGGTTGACGTTGCCCTGGAGACTCTGGATTTGCTGGAAGGCCTCAATCATTCCGGTGACGGTACCAAGGAAGCCAAGCATGGGCGAGATGCCCGCGATGCTCGCCAGGATGTCAGTTCGTTTCTCGAGGAGGAAGGCCTCGTGCTTACCGGCTGCGTTCACGGCATCCTGAATCTCTGAAATAGGCCTGCCGAGACGTTCCAGGCCGTGCTTGAGGATTCGGGTGATGGGGGTGTCCTGTGCCTCGCAATAGGCCTTAGCACCCTCGATGTTTGCCGTGCGGACATAGTCACGGATGCGATCCATGACCTCCTCAGGGTCGCCGCCTGCCTTCCGCAGTTTCCGAAGGCGCTCCACGAAGATGACAACGGCCACGACCGAGAGGGCAATGATCGGGATGAGGACCCACCCTCCCTGCAGGAGGATATCCAGACTGGAGGTCTCACTTGCTGTGTCAAGCACGAGGCCGGTCGAATCGGCTGCCGGGTCGGCCACCTGCTGAAGTAATGTCAGGAGCATGAAGTTGCCTGGAGGAACGGAAGGGCGCTGCTGCGCGGTGGGATGTTACTATCGACGGATCCTGCGGACCCAGGTGCCTTCCGGTAGTCGGTCGGCCATGGCTCGACGAGCGGAATCCGCCTCGCCGGCCGTAGCGAACTCGCCAACGGCGATGCGGTGCCGCGTCTGTCCGTCTCCATCAGGGTAAGACAGCAGAGCGACAGGGTGCCCGAGGCTTCTGAACCGGTTCATGTCGGCTTCGGCTCCCGAGAGGTTGAGCGACGAACCCACCATAAGCGTATAGCCAGAAGAGAGGGGATCTATGCTGGACGTCGAAGATGCGCCCGCCGTCGTCGATGGCTGCGGGCTCTGCTCATCGGCTGTCCCCGATGGGTTCGTGGAAGCTCCGGCCGGAGCTGCCTCGGGATCCCCAGCCTCCCCGCCGGGATCGGCAGCGGCCGTTTCGGTCTCTGCAATAGCTGGATCAGGGGTGACAGATTCGCCCCCAAACTGGTTGATGAGAATCCAACCGACAAGGACGATAGCTAGCACGCCGAAGATAATGAACAGCGGCTTGCGGTTCGATGCGTTGGCGGAGCCCGATCGACGCGGCGGACCGGACCGTCTGGAAGCAGGACGTCCGGAGACGGCCGCAGTGCCGACGGCGCCTGCGGCCACGGCGGCAGGCGCCTCCGCGGAGCTCGTCTTCTGGTAGAGCGACTCGTAGGTAAGGTCATCCACCAATGAATCTTCGGGTGCTCCGGAGGGCGGAGGGGGGGGGGATCTGGTTTCGACAGGCGGCACAGGCGGCATGAATGCCTCCATGGGCGGCGGCGGTACCGGGGAGACGGGGACAGGAGCACTCGCGGTGGGTACGGCAGCGATAGGGGCGCTGCCGGCCACCTTCTTCGGTGCGGGTGCTTTGGGCAAGCCGGACAGGTCCGTCGGGTCCACTTGGTCGAGGGGAGCCCAGCTTACTTTACGGATGGGCTTCTGATCATCAGGCATGGGAGGCTCCTCCAATAATTCGGGCGACAGGTCCACAGAAATTGGGTCAGGCGCCGCAGACTCAGCAGGCGGTACGACCGACAACATTGCGGCGGGCCGCTCGGGTGCTGATGCCGCAGGCCGCTCGGGTGCTGAAGCGATAGGCGAACCGGCGCTCAACCAGCGATAGTTGACGGCCTGATGGAGGGCATCACTTGGCTCGAAACGGGGACCACCCGGCTCCTTTCGAATTATCCCAAGCCCAGCCAGATTGGCCTGGCCGTCAGACCGCACGCGGTCCTGCAAGGCGGAAGCGAAAGCGGCGAAGGCCTTCTCCACCTCTGGGCCCGTTCGGCCCAGACGTGTAGACATTTCGTGTATGAGGTCGTCGCTCATCGGAATTCCGGTTTGAACTCCACACGTTCCAGCGGAGAAGTAACCCGATCGCCGGACCCAGAGTCGTTCAGCGAGGCTGGGTCATGGTCTACCGAGAACGTCCCAATTCCCGGCAAGCGGACCGCGCGTCCTCGCTGAAGGCGATCCACCACTGTGGCGACGAGGACGTCAACGAAGGCAGGGTTTGTCTTCAGCATGCGAAATGATTGGTTGTTGTCCGAAGATAGGCCGAGGCTCAGGGCCTACCAACGCCATCCGATTCCAAGCACCACGGTGCCGGGTGCCTCGGGATAGTTGTACCAGAACGGAGTTTCGCCCAGGAGATTCCGGACCTCCAACGCCACGAGGGCCCCGCCCGCAAAGCCGTAGGAGAGTCGGACGTCCAGATCGGCGAAGGCAGAGACATCCTGTGTGCCGGCCGTATCTATGGCCCTGGGACCAAGGACCTCTGCTGTGGCCTGTATAAGTCCACGTCGAGAGGCAAAAGCTGCGGAGACCATTCCATCCAACACCCACGAAGAGAAGTAGGGAAGGTCTGCATCCAGCGTTGTAAGTCTACCGTCCTGGAAGCGCGCGCCAACGCGCGCTTCCAGACCCGGTGTAGGAGAGAGTCTCAGTTCGCCACCTACCGACATGGTCCGACCGGCAGAGTGGCGTATTCGGCTCAGCCCACGCGGATAGCCGGCGTAGTTAGTGCCCGTGTGCTCCACGAACCGCCAGTTGGGCGAGTCCTTCAGGGTAGCAATCAGCGAGGCCTGGAAATTTGCCCAGAAACCGCGCAGGCGAGCGACCGCGTCAACGCCGTAGATCACCGGCTCGATGTGGACTTCATCAGAAAGGAACGGCTGCTCCCTGAAGCGTAGGCCCGGCCTCGGGTCATCCACGCCGGGACGCTGCGTGAGCTCTAGCCTGATGTTGGGCGTTAGGACCGATTCCAGTTCTAGAGATGGACTGAAATAGGTAATAGCACGCCGCTGACTGCCTGTTGCTGCGGCGGACGACTCGAAACCGACAAAGCGGCCGCCGAGGGTCACCGTAGTCTCCGTGCCTAGCTCAAGTCGGAACCCCATTCCTGTGTCAAAATGGCCCACCGAGCGTCCGGACGCCCCGTCCAGCGAGAGGCTTTCAGCCGCGCCGTCAATCCGAAAAGGGCCTCGGCTGAATCGGCCAGAGGCCTTCAGCCCTGCATCAGTGCGTTCACTTCTAGGGTCATCGATATTCACAAAAGCATCGGTGGAATTTCGGCCTGAGAAGCCGTCCAGTCTGACTCGAAAGCCGGACCTTGACAGCGTTCCGCTACCCACCCAGACGCTGCCCAACAGGTCAGAGCGGGTTCTCTTTGGCGCGACTACTGCGCCAAACAATCCGCCAGTATCCACGCCAAACAGGGCGTACGAGTCCGTCGATCCGCCAGCTTCTATGCCGTACGAGGCTCTGGTCCCGCTAGCTACGTAGCGAGTACCGCCCGAGAAGCCGTCGGCCACCGCATCGGCCCCATAGGGTGCCCAGGAAGTGGTGCCATCATATTTGGCGTCAATCGTCCACCGTGCCGCGCTCGTGGAATACAGCGCGGCCTCCAGCAAAGCGTATCTCGACGAGTAGCGGCCGAAGCCTGTCTCCACCGTCCCAGTGAATCCGTCGCCCTGTCCGCGTGGCAACGCCCGAGGACTAGAAGGATTGCGGAGCGGGTTCTGGGGAAGCTCGGCGCTCCTCTGCTTATACGTTTCTACGTACGGCATCTGGCGGAGCCCAATTTCGGGGATCCGTGGCGGCGGATTGAATCCTACCAGCGGCTGACGCCGCAGTGACGGAAATGCGATGGTCAATTCGCCTCGGATCTCGACGTCACGAGGGGCGAGGTCTGGCAGGGCTTGAGCGCGGACTCCGGCTACCGGTACCGCGGCCAGAAAGATCAGGCACGTGATGCAATACTGGATCATCTTCATTCCTGGTCCCCCTCGATCTGCGCTTTCTCTGTTCTCGCCGTTTCGGCTTCCTTTCTCTCCGGATAGAAGTCAATAAGGGTTTCGTACATCAGGACAGCCTCGCCCAGTTCCCCCATGGCTGCGAAGGCGCGGGCCTGTTCCAGGTATCCCAGAGCCATCCACTCCGAATACCCGGCAAAGAGCGTGGTCATGCGAGAGAGTTCACTTATGGCACCCCGAGCGTCGCCAGCCCTTCGCAACAGGGCACCCAACCTGTAGAGTGCCTCCGCACCCGGCTCGCCGCGGCTGGCCGCTGCTGCCCGGGTGTAGTAGGTTCGTGCCCGATCGTTGAAACCACGCTCCGCCTGGATTCGGCC
>JBLFXH010000190.1:0-6608 GCA_047611125.1 Rhodothermales bacterium | reverse complement strand
GTCACGTCTGATTGTGAGTTCCGAATCCGGGTTTGTTTACGAATACGACGAGGAAGGCGACCGATTCGAGGAAGTTTTTCGGTCTGATCGGTGGAGCAGGATTCTCGACATCAAAGTGGACGGACGGGGGGCTCTGATTCTGGGTACGGACCAGGGGCTTTTCAGACTGGAGATGGAAGGCGCCCCCGTGGCCACCAGCCTGGGCTCGCTCGGATCGGTTCACGAGCTTCATCTTGCCCCGGATGGGACGATGTTGATTGGAACGTCTTTCGACGGCCTCTATGTCTTGGACCTCGAGGGGGAGACTAGTCGCATTTCCCCGTATTCGGGTAGATCAGTCAAGGCAATCCAGACTGATACCCAGGGCCGAGTCTTTGTCGGCGCGGACGAGGGCCTCTCCATTCTCTACGCTCCATTCTTCTCACCTCGGTATGAGGGCCAAATCGCGGGGTTTGCCTCTCTCGTCAAGAGCGAAGCCGGAGACCTGCTCTCGGCGGAGCAAGATCGGCTCTTCTGGTATGACGTTAGCGATGGAGACCGGAAGGAAGAGCTTCCTCACACGGTGAGGTCCCCTGTCTCGGTCGCGGGGACTCCGTCAGAGTATTGGGTCGGGTCTATTCTTGGGCAAGTCCACCTGTACCGGGCTGGCAAATCCGTTTTCCAAGCCCATCTGCCGACCACCAACGCCGTGTCGCGGATCTCGCCGACGCCCGACGGAGGTGCTTGGGTCACGCAGCTTGGTCAGCCAGGCTTTGTGAAAGTGCAGTCCAGCGGAGCAGTGGAGGCAATGGAAGTTCCTGGAATGCCGAGCCAGATCGAGATTGTAAAGCGAGTGTTCGGCGTGAGCTACTTCGGAGGCACCGGAGTCAACAATTATCTACACCGATTCGATGAAGCTACGTCCACGTTTATCAATCTGTCTGACCCGGACAACGGAGATCTCGTCCATGTCTTTGACCTAGACGTTTCAGACTCAGGCTATATATGGATAGCCACCGATCGTGGGCTGAAGATCCAGCGAGGCGAAATCCTTGAAACGCCGCCTGGGGCAGAGGAATCCGCCAGCCTCTCCGTGTCAAGCGTGGCATTGGATGCGCGAGGATCAGTCTGGTACGGAACGGCGCGTGGATTCTTCCGCTACAGCAACGACAACACAGCCTACTTCAGCCAGACCGACGGCATCCCGAGCATGACCGCGGCACACGCAGCGATCCATGAAGACGGCCTGGGGCGCATTTGGCTTGGCTCGGTTGGGGGGCACTCGGTATGGCAGCATCCGTTGCTTCCCATCATTGCGACGCCGTCTCCAATGGTTCTATTCGTAGAGGGTTCATCTGACTATTCGCCGCAGGACGGGATAAGCATGGCTAATGACGCCGTGACCCACGTCCACGTGGCAGCACCGTCATTCCCGAGCAAGGGCTTGGAGTACCGGCACCGTCTTGGCGACGGCGCGCCCTGGCAATCGGTTCAGGGAAGCAGCGTCAACTTGACGAATCTGGATTCCGGCTACTTCAAACTCGAAGTCAGCGCCCGTCAGACCGGTTTTGGCTGGAGCCAGCCGACCGAAGTAGAGCTGGTTGTTCGGCCGAGTTGGTACTGGTCAAAGTGGGCAATCAGCCTGAATCTGGTCCTCGTTATTGCCATAATGCTAGTGGGAGGTCACGTAGCGCAGTCCACACGCAAACGCCGAAAGGCAGAACGGGCTTTGGTTGACCGGGCGGTCGAGCTGACCGCCGCCAAAATGGATCTCGAGCGGACGGTCGCGGAATTGGAAGCAGCAACCTTGGCTGCCCGCAAGGCGGATCGCGCCAAAAGCGCCTTCCTCGCGAACATGAGCCACGAGATCCGGACGCCCATGAACGGCGTCATCGGGATGACGAGTCTCCTGGCGGAAACCGAGTTGTCCTCCGAGCAGACCGAGTATGTCCAAACCGTTCGGAGTTCAGGACAGTCCCTCCTGACCATTATCAACTACATTCTGGACTTCTCCAAGATTGAAGCGGGCCATATCCAGTTAGAGAAGGCTCCGTTCCAGGTCCTTGACGTTCTTGAGAGCGCCATGCAAGACGTGAGCCAACACGCCGCAATGAAGGGTGTCGAGCTGCTTTACGATCTCGAGAACGAGATCCCCTATCTCAGCGGTGACGCCAATCGAATCCGTCAAGTGCTCCTGAATCTGCTATCAAACGCCGTGAAGTTCACGGACCGCGGATCGGTGTCGGTAGCAATTTCCGGACGGATGGACGCTCAAAAAGCCTATCGCCTTGAATTCCGAGTTGAAGATTCCGGCATCGGAATTCCGGCCACGCGACTCGAAGCCATCTTTGACGCGTTTGCTCAGGTAGACGCATCCACCACCCGCAAGTACGGCGGCACCGGACTAGGACTCCCCATCTCGCGCCAACTGGTAAGGAAGCTCGGGGGCGAGTTGACTGTTGTGTCAGAGCTGGAGCAGGGTTCGGTGTTCGCGTTCCACGTGACCGTCGCACTCGCCAGTGCCGAACCGCCGCCAGCTCCTGCCCTGCCAAAACCGCTTGCGATAGCTCTGCTTGAGTCGCACTCAGATCTCAGACGCATGCTCCGCGCCACATTGCGAGATCTCGGGGCAGATGTGCACATGGTGGAGTCCGTCTCTGAGCTTTCACTGCTTCGTGCTCGACCGGACGTAGTTCTTGTCGGATCTCCGGGCGACGAACAGCCATGCGTCCTCAGGAGCGACATTGATAAGGCGGTCGGGAAGGGCGTACGCGTGGTTCGAGTTGGGCGATTGGGAGAGGCCTGTCGAGAGGTATTCGACGCCTGGATTTCCAGACCAGCTCGGAGACAGGCACTGTCTGACGCGCTCTCGGACTCAGGCTCTGTTCGGGCCTCGGGAGCGCCGCCCAATGCGCTGGCGGATACATCCGAGGCGCCCGAAGCCTCCCCCCGCGTACTTCTCGTCGAGGACAACCCGGTCAATCAACGGGTAGCCATGCGTATGCTCAACAGACTGGGGATCACGCCTGATTTGGCCAAGGATGGGGATGAGGCAATCGCCGCTGCAGGCGCTGCACCATACGACTTCATTCTGATGGACGTCCAGATGCCTGGGGTGGACGGGCTGGAGGCTACGCGCAGGATTCGCAAAGATCGAGGACCGGTCCCCCGCCCTCGCATCATTGCAATGACGGCCAATGCCACCTCCGAAGATCGGTCCAGTTGCCTGGAGGCGGGTATGGATGATTATCTGGCCAAACCCGTCCGACTCGAAGATCTTCGCGACGTATTGGGCCAAGTGTGACGCTTGGCTGTCACAGCCTCTTCCTACCTTGGGGTATGGAAGGAAATGTGACTATCGCAGCGTTTGACGTTGAGACCACCGGGAGAAATCCGCTCGAGGACCAGGTGATCGAGATCTCCATTGTGCGTAGCAGTGGGGTTGGTTTTTGGGAAGCTCTTGAGGCTGGAAGAACCGCTGAGAGCTATTGTAAACGCATTCGGCCGTCGGTCGATGTCTCCCCTGGGGCCCAGGCCGTTCACGGCATCTCGCAGGAGGACCTGGACCAGGAGTTGCCCTTCTCCGATTTCGCCGAGGGGATCGAGCAAATCATTATGTCCGCTGACATTCTGATGGGATACAACGTCTCGTTTGACATCCGATTCCTTGAGCAAGAGTTCAAGCGATTGGGGCTCGACCTAGACCTGTCGAAGAAGCTGGTCGTGGATCCCCTCCGGATCTGGCATTCTATGGAACCGCGCAAACTGGAAAACGCCTACGAGCGATTCGTTGGTGGAGAGCTTGGCGGCGCTCACGCCGCTGATGCGGATACCAAGGCGGTACTGGAAGTGCTACACGGCATGAAGAGCAGCTTCAAGTTGGAGTCAGCCACTCCAGAGAACTTGGCGGAACTGACCTCTCCGGACCGCGCTTTATGGGTGGGCTCGTCCCGTCACGTCCGCTGGGAAGGAGGACTCATTGTGATTGGCTTTGGCAAGTACGAGGGCCGGCCGCTCTACCACGTGGCTCAGGAAGACGCCGACTACATTCGGTGGATCCGCGACTCCGAATTCCCCAAGCATGTCCACAGCCTTTGCAAGGGAGCGGTTTCCGGGATCACAGAGGAAGAGTTCATCGCCAGGGTCATCAGCTTCTCGCCTCCGCCGAGTTCAGAGACGGCGCCTGCTGTAAAGAATGGGCCCCAGGACCAGCTCGCCTAGCCGGATCGTTCGGGGGCGCAGAATCCGCGGCGAGCCTGCTGCGTAGTTCCGCGGAATGTCCCGCTCGATCACAAGCCATCTGATTCTAGCAACCGCGCTCCTGTTCGGGGTCGGTGAAGTCAGGGCTCAGGATGTCCGCGTGGCACGCGCAGACCTCATGCGCAATCTTGAAGAGCAGGCGTCATTGGACGCCGCGCAGGTGGCTCAGCTCCTGGCTGCGTTCGACTTGCCCGCCTCTGGGACCATTACAGGCGCACGGTTTCAACTGGTCCGGACTGCGGCGGGCCACCCGGTCTATCGAGTCACCCACAACCTCGCCGCCGCCCTGGGTGCCGGCGTATTGGGAGTTCGCGCCGGTGGTTGGGTAGGCACGGACCTGGAAGGCGGGGGCCTTGTGGTTGGGGTGTGGGACGCGGACACAGCGCTTCCCCAGCATGTTGAATTTGGAACGCGAATTCGAGTCGTCGATGCTGGCTCCTCGCCTGCTTCGCACGCAACCCACGTCACAGGTACGGTAGCCGCATTTGGCGTCCGGGCCGAAGCCATGGGTATGGCGCCGGCCGTCCTCATCGATGCCTATGACTGGCAGAACGATCGGGTCGAGATGGCCACTGCGGGAGCCGGCGGCCTCCTGGTATCGAATCACTCCTACGGGACGTTCGGGGGGTGGGTCGAGGACCTGCGCGGAACGGGACGCTGGACCTGGATGGGTGACACAAGCGTCAATCAGAACGAAGACTATCGGTACGGCTTCTACGGTGAGGAAGCCGCCGCTTGGGACGCGATTGCCTATGCCTCGCCAAACCATGTCATCGTCAAATCGGCCGGCAACGAGCGTGCTGATCGCGGGCCAACGCCCGGCACTCCTCACGATATTTTTGTTAGGTCCGGCTGGGCGACTTCCACCGCTCAGAGGCCACCGGATGGCGGTAAAGATGGGTATGACTCGATTTTGGATGCGGGCCTTGGTAAAAACGTTCTCACGGTCGGCGCCGTAGAGGACTTGACGGGCTTCTTTCCGGAGCCTGAAGATGTCCGCATGACGACGTTCTCGGGCTGGGGCCCAGCCGATGACGGGCGAATCAAGCCCGACATTGTGGCTAACGGCACTAGCGTGTGGTCCTCGGTTGCGGGCAGCCCGGATGCGTATGCATACTCATCGGGAACGTCCATGGCGGCTCCGGTTGTCGCCGGCGCAGTGGCCCTGACTCAGGAGGCGTACCTGGACTTGTACGGCGTACCGCCCTCTGCAGCCACCGTCCGGGCGCTGATTATCCACTCGGCACGAGAATCAGGCCCCCACTTCGGTCCTGATTACCAGTTTGGTTGGGGGCTCATCGATGTCGGCGCCGCGGTCTCGTTCCTGCTGGAATCCGAAGCCAAGGGGACCCTGATCACCGGGACTCTCCTACCCGGCCAATCAGTCAGCTACACAACTGAGCTTCTCCCGCTTACAGAACTCAGCGCTACGCTGGCATGGACTGACCCTCCAGCCCCGGAGAGCTCCCCCGCACTCAATGCTCGCGCATCTGTGCTGGTCAACGACCTCGACCTCAGCGTCACGGGTCCGGACGGCGTGTTTCTCCCGTTCCGGCTGGACCCAAATAACCCTAGCGATGCAGCGACCAGTGGACGCAATAACGTTGACACCGCCGAACGCGTGAATCAGCAACAGGTCCAGGGAGGTACCTACGAGGTTCGCGTCACGCTGGCGCCGGCTGCCGTGAGCTCGCAGAGCTTCTCCCTACTTATCGGGCCGGCTCACACCGGCGGACAACCCGGCCAGACCGTTAGCGGCCGACTGATGCTTGCCGGGCATCCGGCCGGAGGGGTGAAGGTTTCGGCGGCGGACAGAGAGGCTATCTCCGCGGTCGATGGCACTTTTCACCTCCCTGGGCTCCCGGCAGGAACCGTAAGCATTGCTCCAGAGCAGGGTTTTGGATTCCAACCCGAGTCAATCACAGTCGAGCTACCCAGCACCGAGTGGATTGAATTCACGGCTCCCTCCCTTCTTCGGGCCGATGGTATCCAGCTATTCTCGACCCCGAATCTCTTGCGTGAGGGAGAGGGGGATTCAATTGAAGTGGTCACTTCCACAGCGTCAGGTGGCGTCTACGGACTCAATGTGTTCCTGTCCTCAGATGTTGATCTGAATGGAGCACGGGTCAGCCTGGACTTTGACTCCGGATTCCTGGCACAGTCCTACGCGGGCAGCCGGGCTAGCCAATTCTTGGCACTGGACCCGAACTGGCGGGCCAAACAGGTGGCTCCCGGCCGTTTCGTAAAACGGGTGCCACTGTTTTGGCAGATGCCCGACATTGCGCCGCAGACCGTCAGAGTTCCCATGCTGGTCTATGACTCTGGGGACAGACTTGTCGGGGTCGACACATTGAGGTGGCAAGTAACTC
>JBLFXH010000189.1:0-6620 GCA_047611125.1 Rhodothermales bacterium | reverse complement strand
TCAGACGTTTCCGGTATGATGATCTTTGCCAGCATGAGGGCGGCGGGGGCCGCCATGACGCTGGCCCCCAACAAATGCTCGGCAAACAGGAGTCGCCCCACGCTCAACTCAAGCCCATTGGCGACTGCGTACGGATCGCCCAGCATCTGGATGTAGGCGGCCATGACACCACCGGCAATCGTCGCCATGCCGCCCGTCATGATGGCCATGAGTTCCGAGCGGGTCATGCCCTCCAGATAGGGTCGGATGACGAGGGGCGCTTCCGTCTGGCCGACGAAGATGTTTGCGGTCACAGAAAGGGACTCCGCACCGGAGGTCCCAAGAAACTTGCTCACGCCCCAGGCCATGTACTGGACGATCTTCTGCATCACCCCCAGGTGATACAACAACGCCATGAGGGAGCCGAAAAAGACGATGGTGGGCAGTACCTGGAAGGCAAAGAAGAAGCCCATGCTGCCTTCGGTCCCAGGTGGAAGCGCCAGGGGGCCAAAGACGAATTCGGCTCCAGCGGTGGTGAACTCCAGGACTACCACAAAGAAGGAACTGACCCAGGAAAAGAACGCCTTTGGCCAAGCCAGCGGAGCGAAGAACTCGCCCATTGCTGTCCCTTTCAGGAGGAAGATCGCCAGGATGAGCTGCAGACCGAGACCGGCGCCTACAGTCCGCCAGTTCACCTTGCTGCGGTTATTAGATACCGCCAGCGCGACACCCAGGATCACGGCGATTCCCAGGAGACCTCTGGCTATTGACTCAAACCCCATTTCCTTTGCCTGATGGTTTTTGGAACGGCCGGAGGAGTCCGGCCTGGCCGGGCAAATATAGACGCGAACCGGATGAAGCCGGAAACTATGTTGAAACACCAGCGCGCCGGGGCAATTCTAAATGGGCGTCGACGCGCTGGCCTTCCAGGTACCCTCAGTTACCCTGAACCCTGCCTCAGCCGTCCCTCTTCCCCACGCACTGAATCCCGTTTCTGAGCCTGCATGAAGCAATACAGCCTCCTACCTGCCCTGGATGCCCCGCCGGAACTGAACACAGTCGACATCCTGTCCGGGCTGAACGAGGCACAGCAGGAAGCGGCTTCAGCTACGGATGGTCCGGTCCTGATTATCGCGGGCCCAGGCTCCGGTAAGACTCGCACTCTTACCCATCGGATTGCCTATCTGCTGGCATCCGGCAAGGCGCGGCCGCACCAAATTCTGGCCATTACGTTTACGAACAAGGCCGCGCGCGAAATGCGGCATCGGGTGGCGGGCTTGATCGGCGCTCAGTCTAGGGGCATGTCCATCGGGACGTTTCACTCCACGTTTGCTCGCGTGTTGAGGAAAGAAGGCAAGCAGATCGGGTATACCTCGGATTTTTCGATCTATGATTCCGACGATACCAAACGGGCGCTGCGTCAGCTCCTGAATGAGTACAACATTGACCCGAAGCAATTCTCGCCGCGGGCCATGTACAGCCTCATATCTGGCGCGAAGAACCGACTCATCGGAGCATCTGAATACGCCAAGCTGGCGGTAGGACCCGCCCAAGAGAACGCGGCCAAGATCTACCAACCGTACCAGGACCTTCTGCGGGCGTCCAATGCCATGGACTTCGATGACCTGCTGCTGAAGCCCATCGAGCTGTTCCGGAATCACCCGGAGACTCTCGAGCGGTACCGCTTCCTGTGGCAGTACATCCACATCGACGAGTACCAGGACACCAACCACTCTCAGTACATCCTGGCGAAGCTCCTCTCTGACGGGCACCACAATCTTTGTGTGGTCGGTGATGATGCGCAGAGCATCTACGCCTTTCGTGGAGCGGATATTGGAAACATCCTGTCCTTCCAGCAGGATAATCCGAAAGCGATTACCGTTCGCCTGGAGCAGAATTATCGGTCCAGCAAGGCCATTGTGGCACTGGCCGACGCCATCATCAAGGGCAACTCCAAGCAAATTGAGAAGGAGCTCTGGACGGACAATGACCAGGGCGACCCCATCATCGTCATGGAGGCCCTGTCCGAACGGGATGAGGCGCAGAAGATTGAGCGACGCATTCGTGACCTCTGTCTGAGACAAGGGATCCGCTACAAGGAGATTGCCGTCCTGTACCGGACGAACGCTCAGAGTCGTTCCCTTGAGGAGTCGCTTCGTCGCGAAGATGTACCGTACCGCATCGTCGGCGGGGTTTCGTTTTATCAGCGCAAGGAAATCAAGGACGCCATCAGCTACATGCGGCTGGTGGTCAACAAGTATGATGACGGCAGCCTTCGGCGCATCATCAACTACCCCACTCGCGGGATCGGCAATAAGTCCCAGGACCTGCTCTATCAGTGGGCTAACAGTGCCGGGATCACGGCATGGGAAGCCCTCGGACGGGTAAACGAAGTCCCCGGAATGTCTTCTCGGGCCCGGAACGCGATGGGCAGCTTCCGCACCATGATGGACGGATTCATGGCCAAGGCAGAGACCGAGCCCGCCGTAGACCTGATGCGGGCCATCCTCAACGAAGCGGGGCTGACCCACGAGTTGATGCGCGAGCATACCCCGGAGAACCTAGTGCGCCGGGAGAATCTGGAAGAGCTGGTTTCTGCGGTTCGCGAATTCAACGACAACCCCGATACACCGGATACCCTGAGTGCCTTCCTGCAGGAGGTTTCTCTGCTGACCGACGCGGACTCCGGCGGCGATGATGACGACAAGGTCACCTTGATGACCATGCACGCGTCCAAGGGCCTCGAGTACAAGGCCGTGTTCGTGACCGGACTGGAAGAGGGTCTCTTTCCGCTTTCGGGAGCCATGCAGGATCCCGAGGAGCTTGAGGAGGAGCGGCGCCTGTTTTACGTCGGTGCCACTCGGGCCGAGCGGTACCTGTACCTGACCTATGCCCGGAGTCGCTACCGGTATGGCGAACATCAGTCCGGCCTCCGTAGTCGCTTCCTTGACGAATTGAGTGGCGACCTCTTGAGGACCGAGGCCGGGGAGCCGTTCTCGTCCAAGCAGGACCGCAACAAGCGGGCCTCTGGGCCAGACAACTACACCGAGATGGACCCCTTCTACTACCGACGTCCACTCGGCGGAACGAAGGGTCCCGCCGAACGCGGACGGACCCACGATACCAAGCCGCCAGCCACCCGCCGGCAGGGCAGCACGCCTAGCCCCAGCCCCGCCCCTGCAAAGGCCTCCTCATCCGGACGGCGAATAGTCTACGACGCCGAGGAGACCGGCCAGCTCGCCGCCGGAATGATGGTAGAGCACGGGACCTTCGGCGAAGGCAAGATCGTCGCAATCGAGGGCAACGGCGCCCAGGCCAAGGCCGTGGTTTTCTTCGAGGAGGTCGGCGAGAAGAAACTGATGCTTCGCTTTGCCCACCTTCAGCGAATTGGATAGCATGCGTAGTTCCGTCATTCTCTTGGTCTTGCTCCTGACGGGTTGCACAAGCGACACGCGGGAGCGCCTCGTGATCTACTCGCCCCATGGCAAGGAAATGCTAGGCGAATACGAGTTGGCTTTTGAGGCAGTTCGGCCTGGTGTCGACATACGCTGGATTGATATGGGAGGCCAGGATGCATACGACCGCGTCCGAACTGAGTCCGCGAACCCGCAAGCCTCCCTCTGGTGGGGCGGCGACGGTCCTACATTCTCCAAGGCAGCAGCCGAGGGGTTGCTCGTACCCTTTCGACCCAGTTGGGCCGATGCCATGCCTCCGGGGTCATTCGATCCGGACGATGCCTGGTACGCCACGTACCTGACGCCAGAGGTCATCCTGTTCAACACCCGCACGGTCGCGGAGGCCGAGCGTCCTGCCGATTGGGAAGACTTGCTGGAGCCCGTCTGGCACGATCGGATCATTATCCGGTACCCGCTGGCCTCCAGCACCATGCGAACCATCTGGGGTGCGCTGATCATGCGGCAGCCCACGGTGGAGGAGGGCTACGCCTGGCTGGCGCGTCTGGACATGAATACCAAGACGTACACCGCCGATCCCACCCAGCTCTATCTCAAGATTGCGCGCGAGGAAGGTGACGTGTCACTGTGGAATCTCCCCGACACCGAGATTCAGTCAGTGCTGAACGGATACCCATTTGGCTTTGCCGTTCCGACAAGCGGTACGCCCATCCTGAACGACGCCATCGCGCTCGTCAAGGGAGGACCGAATCAGGCGGCTGCGCGTGAGTTTTACGAGTTCGTCACTTCGGACTCTGCCCTGGTCAGACAGGCAGAGCGGTACTTCCGAATCCCGGTTCGACAGGATATTGCCGCGGACAGACTCCCGGCCTGGATGGCCTCGCCGATTGTCCGTATGGACGTGGATTGGGGGCGGCTTGAGAAAGAAGGAGCTGGCTGGATGCGGCACTGGGACGAGAACATCAAGGGTCGCGGGGAGGAGTATCTGGCGGAGATGGGGCGGTGAGGCTTGCGGTTGCAACGTCTTCAGCCGCCAAGTGCTAGCTTGGAGGCAAACAGCCCCCCCTCTCAGTGCGCGTCTACACGATTCTCCCAGCCCTCCTTCTAGTTGCAATCCTGGCCGCGTGCTCGGATAACCCGCCGCCCGAGCGCTGGCTCAAGGGCAACCTCCACACCCACTCACTCTGGAGTGACGGTGACGACTTCCCGGAGTCCATCATCGCCTGGTATCGGGACGGCGGCTACGACTTCGTCGCCCTGTCCGACCACAACACGCTGGCCGAGGGGGAGCGGTGGATGCCGGTGCTACCCAATCGGGAGGAGGCGATGCGGAAGTACGAAGCAGCGTTTCCGGAATCCTGGGTTGAGTTCCGGGTCCGCAATGACACCCTCCAGGTCCGCCTGAAGACCTTCGCCGAGTACAGCGGACTATTCAATGTGGCGGATTCATTCCTGGTCATCCAGGCAGAGGAGATTACCGATGGATTTGAAGGCAAACCCCTCCACATGAACGCGACGAACATCCAGGAGCGCATCGAGCCCCAACATGGCTCGAGCGTCACGGACGTTCTTCAGCGCAACATCAACGCCGTCCTGGCGCAGGCCGAGTCCCTCCGGGTGCCCATACTCCCTCACGTCAATCATCCCAATTTCGGTTGGGGGATCACGCCGGACGATCTCGTGCCCTTGACCGGTGAGCACTTCTTCGAGGTCTATAACGGGCATCCCGCGGTTCACAACGAAGGTGATTCGGACCGCCCCGGCACCGAGGCCATGTGGGACTATGTGAACACCCAGCGATTGCTCAACGGCGGTGATTTGCTCTACGGCCTGGCCACCGACGATGCCCACAACTACTTGGAGGAGCGCATCGGCCTCGCCAACACCGGTCGGGGATGGATCATGGTCCGCGCCGAAGAACTCGACGCCGCTCCGCTCATCGGCTCTCTTCTGATTGGCGACTTCTACTCGTCCTCGGGCGTCACCCTAAGTGAAGTCGGCTTTGACGGCCGGACTCTTTCAGTACAGATCGACCCAGATGATGGCGTGAGCTACACCACCTACTTCATTGGGACTCGGGACCCTTCCAGTCCGGGGGAGGTGCTGGCAACGACCACGGACCTGGAGGCCAGCTACACCTTCGACGGTTCCGAGATGTTCGTGCGCGCCACCGTGGTTTCTACCGCGGTAAAAACGAATCCTTACCGCGAGGGCGAAACCGAGATGGCTTGGATTCAACCAGTTCTCCCGCGATAGGTACTCAAAAAAAAAGGGGGAGCATCCCCTCCACACAGGTAATGCTCCCCCAATAGGCCGCTGACCCTCCCTGTCTAGCGGCCCGTTCCGGGATTATTTCCGGAAGAGGTACTGGAGTTTGAAGAAGACCTGCCGCTGCGTCTGGTAGAATCCGGGATTCTGACCGTTCGTGCGTTGGTCAAAGTCCAGGAAGTCGTGCGTTGAACCGAAGTAGACGGCAGTGAATGGATTCACCTTGTAGGTCACCAGCGGGTCGATCTCCATGCGCTTGGCAAAGTCGTTGTACTGCGCAATCACTCGCATGAAGAGGCGTTTGGTGAACTGATAGTTCGTCCGCGTCCGCAGGATGTAGCCGGAGAAGACCTCCTCGTCGTTGACCTGGCTCTTGAGGCTCGAATAGTTGATTTGAGGGCTAATCGAAAGACGCGACGTGGGCTTGATCGTCGTCCAGACGCTTAGATCAGTCCCTGTGCCCATTTCCGGGTTGGACGGATTGCGTGAGATGGCATCTCCGTGGCCGACGAACGCACCCACCTGCATGCGCTGGCTGAAGTTGGAGTTGACGTTGAAGTTGAGCCGGTTCATCCCCCGAAAATCCTGGCCGGCGAACCGCTCGTTGCTCGCGATCAGAACCCGTGCATTCAGATGCGTCTGACCCTTCATCTGCATGTTCAAACCGAGCCAGAGGAATTCGTCCTTCCGCTGACCGTCGAAATTCCAGAAGTAGCCGCCCAACGTCTGCGGTGAAATGCGCTGGATGAAGGATTCTGAGTCTCTGTAGAAGGTGTAGTTCGTAAAGAAGAACAGCTCTTGCTGGTTGTTCTGCGTGATGAACCCGTTCGCCGCGCGGAATGTGGGGTTGCGCGCCTTGTAGCTGACCTCTGAGTTCATGTGACGCGTGTTGCGGTTCAACTGTACGTCTGCAGCCCAACCCGCAAAGGACTCCCCGTCGAAGGCTCCCGTCCGCTTCCC
>JBLFXH010000188.1:0-6623 GCA_047611125.1 Rhodothermales bacterium | reverse complement strand
GTTCGGGTGCGTTCCGAGACGGAGGTCTCTTCGGAGCGTCGACCCGAGTATGCCCTGTTCGCCGCAACGCGGAATCGACTGGCGAGGCAGGAGGCCCTGTCAACGGAGGGCACACGGCCTCGCGTCGATGCCTTCGGCGAAGCAGCTGTCGGTAGACCTCCCGGACTGAATCTGTTCAGCGATTCGGTGGAGCCCTTCTTTTCGTTTGGCTTGCGGGTGAGATGGCCGGTCCTTGATTGGGGGGCGTCCAATCGCAACCGCGAGGCCCTCGCCATCCAGCGCGAAGTCTTGGATGGAAGAGAAGCCGAGTTTGTCCAGGGAATCGCCCTGCAGACGACGGGCCTCGAGCAGGAGGCGGCAGGGATCAGGGCCGTCCTCGCACGGGATCCTGAAATCGTGGCGCTGAGGCAGTCCATCGCGCAAGACGCGGCCACCCGCCTGGCCGCCGGCGTAGCCACCTCCACCGACTACCTGACCGAAGCCAACGCCGTCTTTCGGGCCCGCCTGGATCAGCGGCTCCATGAAATCCAACTCGCCGAGTTGTTGGCACGCATCCAGACCATCCAAGGGGCATCCGAATGAAGCACGTTAACTATATGGTACTCGCCGCAGGCATTGCCCTGGCGGGGTGCGGATCTGATCAGCAGACTTCTGACGCGTTCGGCAATTTCGAATCGACCGAAGTCACGGTCTCCTCGGAAGTGGCTGGACGCCTAGTACACTTGAATGTCACAGAGGGGCAGCGCCTTGAAGCTGGTGCCGCAGTCGGCCTGGTGGACACCACCCAGTTTGCGCTGCGTCGGGACGAACTTCGGGCTCGTCGAGCCGCCGTGCGCGCCCGCTACCCGAGCGTAGCCGCGCAAGAAGACGTGCTCAGAACACAGCGGGTGGTTGCCTCCCGTGAGCTTGATCGCTTCGAAAACTTGGTATCTGAAGGTGCCGCCACCAGCAAGACGCTCGACGATCTGCGGGGCCAGATCCAGGTCCTCGACAGCCAGCTTGCTACGGTGAGGGCATCCAATCCGCCCATCGCGGCGGAGCTCAACGTACTTGATGCCCAACTAGCCTCGCTGGAGGATCAACTGGGTCGTGCACGTCTGGTCAATCCGGTCAGCGGTGTGGTACTGACCACATTCGCCAGTCAATCCGAGCTCACTTCGCCTGGCCGGCCCCTCTACCGGATCGCCCCCCTGGATACGCTCGAACTCCGGGCCTACGTCTCCGGTGCGCAGTTGCCACAAGTCAGGCTGGGCGAGGAGGTCACAGTCATCGTCGATGCCGACGAAGTATCCAATCAAACGCTGACGGGAACGGTCTCCTGGGTTTCGTCCCAGGCCGAGTTCACCCCCAAATTTATCCAGACCAAGGAAGAGCGAGTGAGTCTGGTCTACGCGGTCAAGGTCCGGGTTGCGAACCCGGACGGCGTCCTCAAGCTCGGAATGCCAGGGGAGATCCGCTTCGCCGGGACCCAGGAGTGAAAGCCGTTGATGTCAAGGCTCTCGAGAAGCGTTTCGGCGAAACCGTGGCGCTTGAACCGGCCACCTTCTCGGTGGACGAGGGAGAGCTGTTCGGTCTCATAGGTCCAGACGGTGCCGGAAAGACCACGCTGTTCAGGATGCTGGCCACGCTGGTGTTGCCCACCGCTGGGCAAGCCACGGTCGATGGGCTGGACGTAGTCGATGACTATCGCGAATTGCGGAATCGCCTGGGCTACATGCCGGGCAAGTTCGCGCTGTACCAGGATCTCACGGTGGCCGAAAACCTGGACTTCTTCGCGTCAATCTTCGGTACGACCATAGAGTCCAACTATGAGATGATCCGGGACATCTATGGCCAGCTAGAGCCGTTCCGGAAGCGCCGCGCGGGCGCACTTTCAGGGGGGATGAAGCAGAAGCTGGCGTTGTCTTGCGCGTTGATTCACCGGCCGCGCGTCTTGCTGCTGGATGAACCGACCACTGGTGTGGATGCTGTGTCCCGACTGGAATTCTGGGACGTACTAACCCGGCTCCGCGATTCGGGTCTGACCATACTCGTCTCCACGCCCTACATGGACGAAGCTGCGCGTTGCGACCGCGTGGCGCTGATTCAGAACGGGCGCATCCTGGAGATCAATACGCCGGGCGGGATCGAGGATTCCTATCCGCTGCCCCTGCTCTCGGTCAAGACCGCAGACCGACTCCAAGCCAAGAGAGCGCTCGAACGATTCCCTTTCGCTCATTCCGTCTTCCCGTTCGGTGAGGAGTTGCACTTCACCGACTCCCGGTCCGAGTCCTCGGTCTCGGAGATCAAGGGCTGGCTCGGCCAGGAGGGCGTGGTCAATGCTGAAGTGGCCGTCATCCGCGCCGGCATCGAAGACGTGTTCATGCACCGGATGCTCGCAGTTGAAAGCGAGGTGCCCGCGGCATGACGAGAACTCCTGCCATCCACTGTGAGGGACTCACCAGGAAGTTCGGCTCCTTCACGGCTGTCGACGCGATCACCTTCGACGTAGCCCAAGGCGAGGTATTCGGATTTCTGGGTGCCAATGGAGCGGGAAAAACCACGGCCATCCGGATGCTGACAGGACTCTTGCAGCCTACCAGTGGAAAGGCGCGAGTGGCCGGGCACGATGTCTACTCCGATGTGGAAGCGGTCAAGCGATCCATTGGCTACATGAGCCAGCGGTTCTCGCTATACGATGACCTCACGGTCAAGGAGAACATCGAGTTCTTCGGAGGGATCTACGGTCTTCGGAAAGCGGAGCTGCACCAGAAGTCAGCGGACCTGATCGCGCGCCTGGGTCTGGAGGCCGAGGCAGACAGCATGATCAGGTCGCTCCCGCTGGGATGGCGCCAGAAAATTGCATTCTCTGTGGCCGTGCTCCACGAGCCCGCCATCGTCTTCTTGGATGAGCCGACAGGCGGCGTCGACCCCATCACACGCCGACAGTTCTGGGACTTGATCTATGAGAAGGCCGCCGAGGGGGTCACGGTTTTCGTCACCACCCACTACATGGATGAGGCCGAGTATTGTGACCGGGTGTCCATCATGGTGGATGGCCGAATCGAGGCCTTGGGAACGCCCGCCGAACTGAAGGAGCGGCATCAGGCGGACTCAATAAACGACTTGTTCGTCCAGTTGGCCCGAGGCGGGAAAGGGGGTGACTCATGAAGGCATTTAGAGGCTTCGTCATCAAGGAGTTCTACCACATCTTCCGGGATCGGCGGACGCTGGTGATCCTATTCGGGATGCCGATTATCCAGATGATGCTCTTCGGATATGCCATCCGGAACGAGGTGCAGGACGTCCGGGTGGCCGTGGTGGACTTCGCGCACGATTCGGCATCCGAGGCAATCACTGATCGCTTGGAGGCCTCCCGGTACCTGCAAGTTGTCCCGGGAATAGCGTACCAGGACATCGAACGTGCATTCCGAAGGGGGGAGGTCAAGGTGGCCGTGACCTTCCCGCGAGACTTCGAGCGGGACCTGGCGCAAGGCCAAGGGCCGACGGTTCAGGTTATCACGGACGCGACCGATCCGAATACCGCCAACACGGTTCTGGCCTACGTGACCGCGGCCATCGGCAGCTACCAGTTGGAAGTCCTGACTACTTCCGGACGCACGCGCCCGGCGTCCATAGTTCTGGAGCCCAGGATGCGGTTCAATCCAGAGCTCCGGAGTGTGGTTCTCTTCGTTCCGGGATTGATCGCACTTCTCCTGATGCTGGTCTGCGCGCTGATGACGTCCATCACCATCACGCGTGAAAAGGAAATCGGGACGATGGAGATCCTGCTCGTCTCGCCGCTTCGTCCCGGACAGATCATCATCGGCAAGGTGATGCCCTACCTCGTGCTCTCGTTGGTCAATGTGGTCACCGTTCTTCTGCTGGCGTCGCAGGTCTTTCTCGTTCCGATTCGCGGATCGATGACGCTGCTGTTGGCCGAGTGCTTTCTGTTCATCATCTGCGCCCTGGCTCTGGGCATCTTCATCTCCACGACCACGTCCTCGCAGCAGGTGGCCATGATGATTGCGCTTGCCGGGCTGCTGCTGCCGACGGTGATCTTGTCCGGTTTCATCTTTCCAATCGCCAGCATGCCGGCGCCCCTCCAGGTGGTGAGCCACATCGTCCCGGCCAAATGGTTTCTGATTGTGATTCGCGGCATCATGATCAAAGGAGTCGGGCTTGAGGCCGTTTGGCAGGAGACCCTGGTTCTGGCTGGAATGACCGCGGTGTTTCTTGTGGCCAGTGTCCGCGGATTCAACGTCCGGCTTGCTGACTGATGCGAATCATCGCCATCATATTGCGCAAGGAATTCCGGCAGATCTTCAGGAACCGGGCCATGCTGCCCATCCTGTTTGTGCTTCCGATAATCCAGCTCCTGCTGCTGTCGTACGCCGCGACCTTTGAGGTACGGGAGACGCCGATTGCTGTGATCGACCAGGACAGGTCCGAGACGTCGCGGGCCCTGATCGCACGCCTGGACGCCTCGCTCTATTTCCAGGTCGGCGAGCAGCCCGCGTCGATGGCCGAGGCCGATCGGGCTCTACTCTTCGGGGAAGTGGACATGGTCATGACAATCCCCGCTGAACTGGAGCGGGACCTGGGGGCAGGCCAGTCGGTGATTGTGCAGGTTGTACTCGATGCCGAGGACGGCGCGACGGCCGGGATTGTGCAGTCTTATGCCACCCAGATCATCAATCAGGTCAACGCCGATATCACGGTGGGGCCGCCCGGCATTCGCATCGCTGCCAGGCACTGGTACAACCCGAATCTGGAGTACACCACCTTCATGGTGCCCGGGATTCTGGTCCTGCTTGTGACCATAATCGGGACCTTCCTATCAGCGATGAATGTGGTCCGGGAAAAGGAGATCGGCACGATTGAGCAGTTGAATGTGACGCCGATCAAGCGGTACCAGTTTGTGGTGGCAAAGCTGCTCCCGTTCTGGGTTATCGGGATGGCCGAGTTAGGCGTCGGCCTGGTTGTGGCGCGCGTTGTCTTTGCCATTCCCATGGTGGGCAGCCTGTGGCTGGTCTTTGCCCTAGCCGGACTCTATCTACTGGTCATGCTCGGTCTCGGGCTCTGGATTTCCACCCTGACGGACACGCAGCAGCAGGCGGTGTTCGTGGCCTGGTTTCTGATGGTGATCTTCATTCTGCTGAGCGGACTGTTTACTCCAATCGACAGCATGCCCGGGTGGGCTCAGATCGTGACGGAGTTCAATCCCATTGCGCACTTTATCGAGATCATGCGCCGCATCTTGTTGAAAGGCGCGGGCTTCCAGGATGTTATTCGGCAGACGGGGATACTGGCGATTCAGGCGGTGGTGATCTTGACGCTGGCGGTGCGGCAATACCAGAAGCGTTCGGGGTAAAGGTTGGCGGTGGCGCTCGGCCCGAGCCCTGATCAGGGTTGCTGGCGCTCCAGCGCCGAGCGGTCCCAGCCGGCCAGCCGAGCGGCGGCTCCGTAGGTGGTTTCCAGGAAGGCCATGAGATCTGCCTCTGGCGTGTCTGACGACGCGACCGCATCGTACGGAAGCAGGTACTCTCCCAACTGCGCGTAGTAGTAAGCCGCGGAGGGCTCGACCGCCTCACCCTCGAAGCCCGCCGGCTGCGGATAGGCGTAGGCATAGAAGGCAGCCTCGCCAAGGCCCGCGCCCGGCCAAAAGCCAGCACTGGATACTTCGTGCGAATAGGCCTCCTGCATCACCTCATCATTCAGGTGGGGGGCGCCTCCCGGATGCTTGGGTGCCGTCTTGCCGGAGAACCGGCTGACGGCCAGATCAAAGGCGCCCCAGAAGAAATGAACTGGGCTGGACTTGCCCAGGTAGCCGGAGCGGAAGCGGGTAAACACCCGGTGGATGCTGACCAGCGCCGTCCAGAAGCGCTGCACGGCGTCGGCATCGTAACTGGCGTGGTCGTGGTCATCCGGGAAGGCAGAAACGGGGCCCGGAATTTCGACGGGTGTTGTCCAGATCGCGGTCCGAAGGCCAAGGCTGTCCAGTGCCGACATGATCCGTTCATAGAACTCGGCTACGCTCATCGGCGCGAGGGCAAACGTAGCCTGGTCGCCCGCCGTGGTCTGAATCAACAGAGTGTGATCCACGAAATCGAAATCGATCGAAAAAGAGCCCTGGTCCGAGGCGATGAGATCGGTGCCGAGACCCCGCGCCGTGACGTAGAGCGGCACGTGCCACGAGTGATTCACCCAAGGCATGTGAGCCAGGCGGATCTTGCCAACAATCTGCGTCCACAAGTGAACGGTGGCATAGGTGTCCTCCCACTCAGCGAGCGGCAGGCGAGGCCAACCGGGGTGGTTCATAGCGTTTGTCATGTCTACCAGAGGATGAGGTACAGCGCCGCGGTGATGCCCAGGATGGCAAACGCCGAGAGCGTAAAGACGCCATCGCGCTCGCCCTGAATGCCGTCAAGTGATACCGCCTTTGGACTGTCCTTACCTTTGCCCTCGATGAGCGAGATAACGGTAATCAGCGCGACGGAGATCAGGAATACCAGGCCCATCCTGTGGATGAAGGGCAGCGCAGGCGTCAGCACCTTCATCCCGGCCGACAGAGGAATGCTCAGCACGGCGGTGATCAGCGCGGCATTCGGCGTGGCTTTCTTCCAGAAGAGGCCCATAACGAA
>JBLFXH010000187.1:0-6664 GCA_047611125.1 Rhodothermales bacterium | reverse complement strand
CGCGACTATGGCGAGTACTGGGAACGCACGGGCAACAACGGCATCCCCGGAGAGGGTGGCATGCACATCTTCGACCTGGAGTTCGATCCAGAGAAGATGCCGCAGACGCTGTGGGCAGCAACCGCTCAGGGTGTGTTCTTCACCCAGGACGAAGGCTACTCATGGGCCGAGCAGTCCGACGGTCTCGAGATCACCGGCAACAACGGTGTGACGTTCGTGACCAAGGAAGCCCGCGCCATTGCGTTCGCCAAGCCGAACAATGGTACCGCGCTTCTTGATTACAGCTTGTACACGGCCATCTGGGGCGCCGGCATCTTCCGTCTGGAAGGCGATCGGTACTACACCAACTGGGATCCAGTCCTTCTGAAGAACATGGACAGTTCGGCACTGCTCGTCCACGATGGCAGCCTAATTGTGGGCACCAACGGTCAGGGCATGTTCGAAGTGAACATCGCGGCAGCCTCAACGGCCAGCGAGGACGAAGCGACTGAGCTGCCCGAGGGCTTCTCGCTCCAGCAGAACTACCCCAACCCGTTCAACCCATCCACATCGATCTCCTTTGACCTTCCGGCCTCTGCGGCTGTGAGTCTCTCGGTCTTCGATGTTCTGGGACGCGAAGTGGCCGTACTGGTCAACGGCAAGATGACGGCCGGCAACCACTCGGTGAGCTTTGACGCCACCGGTCTTCAGAGCGGGATGTACATCTACCGCCTCGAAACAGCTAATCAGACCATGACTAAGAGCATGGTTCTGATGAAGTAGAGCCGTTGTCTGGCTGACTCTAGCGGAGCCAGTCTGGGCGCGAACCCGTGGGTCGCGCCCCGACGACCTCCCGGGCGGCCCAGCGGCTGCCCCCCTAAAAAGCGCGGGATCCCGGAAACGGGGTCCCGCGCTTTTTCATTGGCGAAGATTCTCTGGTTGAGACGGCTGAGTCGCGTAATGGAACCGCCAGCGAGATTCGCTATCGCCTTAAAACAGCCAAAAACGATGATTGAGGCTATATGGGTGGCCCACACCGGTTTCGGCCCCTGTTTTGCAATCGGGAGGTGGACATCAACAAGAGCGGGGCGACCACGAGCCCCACCCAGCCATGATCGGACTCATACTCCTAGTTATCAGCCTCGCAATTGCGGGCATCGGCCTCTACCGGGCCGAGAAGACCCTCTTCACTCGCGGCGAAGCCTCGGCAGACGCTTCAGCGAGTCAGTTGGCGGCCGCGGCCGATGCCTTTCCGGTCGAGGTGTCTCCCTCTATTCCCGAGGTAACCTCCCATAGCGCCCCTGACCGGGCCCCAGTTAAGGTGGCCGGCCACGCCTTCAATTCCGAACGCGCGGCGGGTGAGCTCGAAGCTGCTGTGACCTCGCTCGGCGGCGACGGCGCTGCCACGGCACCGGCAAACGATCAAATCCTCGTAGTCGATCTGGATCAGAAGGTCCGGAGCCGCCTGCGGGAGATCCTGGGCGAGACGTACTCGGTGGTTGAGGCGGAGGACGCCGCTCGCGCCGTGTCTATGATGTCGCGTCGCCAGCCCGCACTGGCTGTAGTGGGATCCAACGTCAAGGATCGCCACGGCCGCCCGTTCTGGGAGTGGATGCGCCGGTCGGACACGCTCGGTTCGGTGCCTGTTCTTCTCGTGACGGCCCTTACTGCACACGAAGACATTGCTGACCGTTTCGATCACCTGCCGTACCAGCCCAGCGCTGTGCTGCGGAAGCCACTCCTTATTGAGGAGGTTGGTCGCACTGTCGCTCGCCTGATTGAAGGCCGCGAAGATCCCTGGGGCGGTGATGGCGCCTGGGGTGCGCTCTCCAACGGCAACGACGAAGACGTTCGCTTCGTTCGCCGGGCCCAGGAAGATGTCGAGGCCAACATCGCCAACCCGAATTTCGGTGTCCGCGAGCTCTCAGCCGAGATGGGATTGAGCGCACGTCAGCTCCAACGTCGCCTCCGCGAGACCACCGGTCAGTCTCCAAACTCCTTCATCCGCTCAATTCGCCTGCAGCAGGCGGCCCGCCAGCTCGAGCAGGGATCAGAGCCGGTATCGCAGGTAGCCTACGCCGTCGGCTTCAACAGCCTCTCGTACTTCGCCAAGTGCTTCCGCGAACACTTCGGACGGAACCCCTCTGAGTTCACGGCCCGTCGTCACCGGGCGGGGGCGGCTGTATAACAGCCTCCTCCTCGCGCCCGAACAGCCGGCGCAGGGCTTGCCTCCAGGACGGGAAATCCGTCTGATAGGTAAGTCCTGCGCCGGCTGTGTTTGTGAGGTCTGCGTTTTGGAGAATGTCTCCCTCGCGCCGGAAGAAGACCTGAGCCGAGACCGAGGGACCGAGTTTCACCTCGACCACGAACTCTCCCTGTAAGCCCTGTGTATTCGCTCGCGTGTTATCCGTACTGGAGCCCTGGTAGACGCCCTCGCCTCGAATAATGAGCCGCTCATCTAGCAGCCGAAGCGCGACACCGTAGGTGATGTCCAGATCCTCCGCACGCTCGCCCTGCAGGCCAAAGTTGAAGTCTACATTTGGCAGCGCTGCATCCAGGAACCGGCTCAGCTGGGAGGAAACTAACTGGGAGACGCTGTTGAAGGCCAGCTGCTCGCCGGCACCCGCCGAGAGATTGTCGGTAGTCAGCTGAAACGAGTTGGTCAGCAGCACACTCGTGGCGTACTCAGTGGCGCGATCGGGCTGATTCAGTCGGGCCTCGAGCGCTTGGTAATCCCCCAGAGACTGGTTGGACCGGTCAATGGTCAGTCCAAGCTCCACACTGGGGGAGGCCACCAGCCCCGTGATCTGAAGTTCGACCACGAGCGGAATCAGGGCACCACCCAAATTGACGTCGTCCAGACCGGTCGTACTTGCCCGCGTGCGATATGCTGCCGATATGTTCAGGCGGGCGTTGGTGGGATCACCCACCCAAGACAGTGTACCGCCGGGCTGGATGGTGAATCGACGGACGAACACCTCACCGGCTGTGAACAGATAGTCTCCACCCAGCACTTCCATCTGCCCGAAAACCTCGAATTCTCCCTGATTCCGTCGGATCTGCACCCGCCCCGTGCTTTGGGCATTGATGACATCGCCCAACAGGGGATCGATTACCAGATGGATCAAGGATCCGCGCGGGGCCTCGATGTTCAGGTCCATGTCTAGCCCGGCAAGGAACTGGCGCTCCGCGGAGGCGCGCCTGGCCAGCACGAACGGACGCCGGATCAGTCGCTGGATATCTGGCCTTCGTCCGGTGGAGTCGGCAAAGATGATGAAGGAGGCATCACCTTCTTCGATAGTGTCCGTGATAGGGATAAAGAGTTCACTGTCGGAGCGGGCCTGACCGTTCGGGATGCGAAGTGTCGCGTTGGCCAACGGGCCAGTCAGCGCGGCCGAACCTGTCCCACGGATGAATCCGTAGAACGGAAGATCCTCGGTCTCGGCGCGGTTCATTATCAGGAGATCGTTCAGGTCTCCGGTTACGTCAAAGGAAAAGAACCGGTAGTCGTTGAACTGCATGGTTCCCCTCAGGTCCGCCCGCCCTCCATCCTGGTCGCGCAGGGTAGCGCGGTCGAAGTGGATGGCCTCGCGGTCGATTCGCACGGCGCCATCCACCGTGTACCGGACCCCAGTCTTCGGAATGCCGAACTCGCCGTCAAAGCCCTCGAGAGATGCCTCCACGACGGGACTGCCGAAGGGCCCCGAGACCCTTCCTCCGCCAACCAGATGGCCGGTGAATTTGTCGACCGAGGTGTTGAAGATGTATTTGAGAAAGAAGAGGTCGGCCCGCTCCACGGCCAGATCCATGTCCCAGGCACCGCCATCTGTCTCAGACGGAAGTCGCACCTCACCGCGCAGGGTCACCCGGTTGTCAATCACCTCCGAGACCCTTTCGAGCAACGCCGGTAGGGGACTCGGTGACAGATTCAGATCCACGCTGACTTCATCTCGGCCGGGGGCGAGGCCGAGATCCAATCGGACATTTCCGAGAAGCCGGTCATCCAGAACGAATGCCGGGACGCGGATGCTGCCGTCCATTCGGGGTCGGCTAAGTCCTCCTGTCACTTGGACGTCAGCACTTAGAAGACCCCCGAGTTGCCTCCGGATCCCTGAGAATTCGGTCACCTCGGCTAGTCGGAGGGACCGTGCCACGATTGATAGCGTGTCAGAACTCTGGGACGAAATAGTGCCATCCAGGAATAGCCGCTGAGACGCGACTTCTTCTGAGATGGCAAGGTTCTCGACCGTCACGGCATCGCTGAAGATATCCAGTACCGCCGGCTGATCCAGCGACCACGCCAACTGCCTGGCCGCAAGCGAAAGGGTATCGAGTATCAGGCGGTTTCGATCATCCAGGAGTTGGAGGCGCGCATCTAAGGCCAGCGGTCCCACCCGGCTGCCCCGGTTCGACCGGACGGTAAGCGTCCCGCTTCGCCTGAGAAGCGTCAGCTTTAGGTCCGGAAAGGGAAGCGACGAGATCTTGGACTGGACGCTGTCGGCCGTTGCGGAGGCACGCAGGTCTAGGGCATCCTCAACCGGCCCGCGGAAGCGGGTGCTCATGGAAACGCCGGCCAGAAGTCCGTGCAGACGATTGGAGCCAATCGCGAGAGAGTCCGAGGTCAGCGAGGCCTCGTACTCTACGGTCTCAGCGTCCGCGGTCATGGACAGGGTAGCCTTTGCCCCACCCTCGAGCGGAGAACCGCCAGGGATCCAGTTTCGCAAGCGGGCCAGATCTGCTGCTTTTACATCAGCCAGCAGGGAGACGCCCCGGGCCTGCCCTGCGACACCCGAGCCCTGCCCTGACCCAGGTGCGAGCGACAGAGCCTCCAGTAATTCATTACGCATGATCGAGGCCTCGATACCCGCGGTCCCAGTCACCGTAGCGTTGCGCCGAAGCGGCTTATTCAATTCGCGGTCCACCGCGTCTCGCAGGGCCCTGGTCCAGAACCGCATCGCAAGCAGCGCCACGTTTGGAGAGGCGTCCGTCACAGCTCGACCCGCCAGTTCGGTACCCCTGATAGTCAGCGCCACTAGAGAGTCTTCCTGGGCGAGATCCAGGAAGTAGGTCTGGGGCCCAACCCTCGATCTGCCTCGGGCCGTCGAGACCTGCGCTGAATCTACCACGACAGCGAGAGACCCGAAGAGTGAAGTCCCATCATCAAGGGCCCCATCCAGGCGGCCGAAAATGGCCGTGCTTAGTGAGTCTCTGCCGACTAACGGACCCAAGTCGAGGCCGTTGGCAAGGGCCTCCCACCGGATTCCATGGGACTCCCAAGAGAGACTGGCCGTGCTGCTGCCCGCGGCCTGGTCAATCTCGGCGTCAACACGGCCACTGAGACCAGTCAGGTCTCCTCGGAGGTGGACCAGATCAAAGCGGGCAGCTCCTAAGCGAGAGTTGCGCACAGCGCCGGACAGTGAGCCAGAGAAGCCTCCGCCTTCTGATGCCGTCAATCGCGTGAGATCCAGCGTTGCGATAGTGTTTAGCCGGGTCTGGCCCACGGAGTTGAGATAGATCCTGCCCAGATCAAGGTCATGCGTCTCCAGGTCCCCCACGACGCGAAGCCCCGCTGGCAGTTGGGCCAGCTCCCCCGCGAACGTCACCTGACCGCCACCAGACCCGGCCGTGATGGAGACGGCTGCGCCGGCACGCTCTCCCAGTAGGTTTCCGGACACCAGAATGGTGCTTGCCAGCGAATCGACGACCAGGCGCTGCGGCATGGGGAAGTCAGGAACCAATCTGTCGAGATCTCTGCGAAGCAGTGGGCTGGCTGCGGCCGTCAGATCGACTCGCGCGGAATCGGGCCAGCCGATGACAGTGCCGTCAAGCGATAACAGGGAAGATCCCGCACGCATGGAAAGCTCGGAGACAACGAAATCATCCACTCGCCCTGAGATCGCAGCGCGGACCTGTCCCGATCCCCGCAGCGGAAAGTCGGCCCGGATCCGGCTAATTTCGTCAAAGGAAACCCGGGATGACCGGAGGTCAAGCGAGAATGAAGCCGGGTCCCCTTCAAACCAGTTTCCGGCGAGGTCAATCTGGGATCCTGTCGTGTTGAGCCTGAACTGGTTGACTACCACACTGGACGAATCCCACAGGGCTTGGCCTGACGCGCTGACGAGGTCAAGCTGTGCCTCATCCCCAGCGCCGGAGGCAGACAACACGTTGACTAGGTAGGCCTCATCCAGGCGTTCGACGCGCGCGTCCAGCCTGAGATTGCTTCCTAGCGTGACTTGCGAGGCGGGGTCGCCGGGCCGGGGGGCTGTGATTCGTCCATCGGTAATTACGATTCTGGCCGATTGAAACGACCAGGCTGAGGCCTCCGGCCTTGTGAGCCCAGCCCCCGATAACAGCTCCGACCAGGAACTAGAGCCACTCGAATCATTCGCGAGATGTAGCCGCGGTCCCCGCAATTCCACCCGACGTGTGTCGAGCCGCCGCCGAAGAATGTCATTCCAGGAGGGGCGGACGAAGACGGTGTCTACAGCCAGAATCGTCTGTCCGTCACTGCTCCGTACCCGAACGTCGGTGGCGGTGAACGATTGCACCAGGTTTCCTGTCAGGCGCCCGATCTGGAGTTGCGCCCGGGTAGACCGTGCAAACTGCGCTTCCAACTGCCGCGCTACGGCATCGCGACCCAGTTCGGTTCGGGTTGTCGCGAAAAATGCGACCACCAGGAGTACCA
>JBLFXH010000186.1:0-6680 GCA_047611125.1 Rhodothermales bacterium | reverse complement strand
CCCCCGCTCAGTGGCGGGCCAGGTTTGAGGAAGCTGGTTTTCACATTACGGGTGAATCGATCCGTTACAATCTCTTGCACCGCAAGCACTTATTCTGCTTGCTCCCCGGCCAGAAGGCTCTGTAGCGTCTCTACCGCTTGGTCAGCAGAAAGCGCTGGATTCAGGTCAACCCAGGTCGCATCAGCCCGCCCTCGAAGCCAAGTCAACTGGCGCTTGGCGTAGCGTCTGGAGTTGCGCTTGATCAGGGCGACGGCCTCCGGGACTTTGCGCTCGCCCAAGAGGCACGGGGCTAGTTCGGCATAGCCGATGGTTCTCAGCGGGTTTTCGTTTGGATTAAAACCTGCCTCCATGAGCCGATGGACCTCCGCCAGGAGCCCATCCGCCATCATTCGGTCCACACGGGTATCGATCCTCTTATAGAGCGCTTCCCTGTCCATATTCAGGACGATCACCCGGAATCGGTGGGAGGGAGGTGTTGCCTCGGCGAAAAAGCTGGAGAGTGGTCGGCCCGTTGATGCGTAGACTTCAAGGCCACGCAGAATACGCTGGCTCTTGGTCTCGTCCAGTGTGCCTGCGAACGCAGGGTCTACCCGAAGCAGCGCCTCATACATGACCTTGGCGCCTACCTGGGTCAGCTTGTCATTCAGTGCTTGCCGGACACCCGGATCGGTGGGAGGGATATCTGCAAGCCCGTCCACGAGCGCCTGAATGTAGAGCGTCGATCCACCGACCACGATGGGCATGTGCCCTCGGTGCAGAATTTCCGTTAGGCGTTCTTCCGCAGCACGAGCGAATCGACCAGCCGACCAGGGATCTGAGACCGTCGCCTCGCCCACAAAATGGTGCCGGACGCGCGCTGTTTCATCAGCGGTCGGTTTGGCCGTGCCGACTTCCATCTCAGCGTAGAGCTGCCGGCTATCGCATGAGACCACTTCGCCCGATTCTGCCTCGGCCCATGCAACGGCGATGGAGGACTTGCCTACCGCAGTCGGTCCAGCGAGGAGCGGAATGCGCTGCGTGGTCAATACTGTGGAATTGTCGGATCTATTTCCCGGCTCCAGGCCAGAATGCCACCCTTCAGGTTGACAGCCCCCGAGAATCCGTGGGACCGCAGGAAATACACCACCTGAGAGGAACGTTGACCTGAGCGACAATAGACCACAATATCCTGATCCACGAAGCCCTCAAGCTCGCCTATGCGTCCGGGAATCTCTGACATTTCGATGTGGATGCCCCCGAGACTGGCGAAGTCGCGTTCCTGCGCCCGGCGCACATCAAGAACCAGAAACTCTGGTCCTGCTTCATCCTTTTGGCGCTCTGCCAGGTCTGAGACGGAAATTTCGGGGACTGACATGCGGGCGCTATTAGTGGTCGAGAAGATAGGAACGCCGGACGAGTTGCGCGCGGCGAGCTTCAGATGTCCAGGTATTTGGACGAAGAATCGTCCGGGCGTGCGTGTGCGTACTTGCTAGTGGTGGCCAGCGATTCATGCCCCAGGGTTTCCTTGACTAGATGAACCGGTGCGCCACGATCCAGAGCGTGCGAGGCATGGGCGTGCCTCAGCCAGTGCGGCGATACCTTCTGCGGAAGGCCGGCGCGGCGCGCGGCACTCCGAACCACTCGCCACATCTGTTGCCGGGAAAGCGACCCGCCCTTCGCTGAACGGAATACAGGGTCGCCGGCCTGTCCGTGGCCAGAAGCCACTTCCAACTCCTTCAGGGCCGACAGTTGACTCCAAGTATTGGCTGACAGCAACACCGAACGCGTCTTTAAACCCTTCCCGAGAAGCGATATCTGGCCGGTAGCCAGTCCTTCTGGCGTTTTGCGGCCTCTCACGGACGTCCAGCAGAGTCCAGCGAGCTCCGAAACTCGAGCGCCCGAGGCGTAGAAGAGTTGGAGCAGGACCGTATTGCGCCGAGAGCCCTCGTCGTTCAGGAGCTGGCGAGTCTCGTCTTCTGTAAGGATCCGCTCCGATAGGTGACTCGGAATCTTCGGCAGCGAGAAGGCTGCGCCGACGTTTACCGGAAGTACACCGATGCGGTGGCCAAAGCTGAAGAGGCTCTTGAGCGAAGCAATCTTCCGGGAAATGGTCGCGAGACTGTTTCCTTCATCACGAATCTCATCGTGCCAGTCCCAGAGATCTTCTAAGCGAACGTAATGCAGGCCACCGCCGAAAAAGCGGGTAAACTGCATCACGTCACGCCGATAAGCTTCAGCCGTGTTTTTGCTCTTGCCGCGCAGCCAGAGGTTGATGATTTCCTCATCAGAGCCTGCGCCGCGAGACATTCCTGGCCTTGTGTCCCGGCGAGGCACCAATCCTTCATTCTGATTCTCTACGTCCATAATGCAACATAAGGCTAATTATGTTGCATTATCAATAGGGGCAGGAGAAGGGCCTTAGAAAGTCGCTTTCGAGGAATTGAAGGCGCGGCGGCGCCCTCGTTAGGTCAGGCGTCGATCCGAATCTCCAACTGCCAAGCCTGCGCCAACGACCCAATCATATCGGCTTCGTTGCGATTCATCGAGCCATCAGACTCGGCAACGGCAATCAGGTCATCTAGGACTATCAACCGCAGCGCGTGTGGCAATCGTTCGCGAACGCTCACGGCGCACTGCTGCAGGACCTCAACAAGATTGACCTCGGAAAAGACCTCGAGGGCCGTCCGGATTACAGCCTGCAGATCGTCAGGATCAAGGTCAGAGCGCCATCCGCCGAGTCTCGTCATCATACTTGAGATCTCGTGACGGTCAATTCCGCCCTCTGAGCCGTGCGCAATGGCGATGGCCAAGAGCGCGATGTCATGCAGCAGAGTCCACACCGGCCGGTCATCTACCGTAGCGGTGGTCTTTGCGAGGAGCTCTGCTTCCGAGGCGCGGAGATCCCAGGCAGCGGCGAGCACGGAGATCAGCGTACGCTCCGAGCTTAGTAGCAAGCCGTCCGCCTCGGCAATCAGCATGGCGTCCTCCAGAGCGCGCTGCTTGGATTCGAGGTCCAGCTGGTCGTTCAAAGACTCAATGGCCGCGACTACTTCATCGCCCGACTCGTCTTCCTCAAAGATCGTCAACGCCCCGACCACCACTTCGTGGATGTCATCCGGCTCGTCGTCGGGTCTCCACCTGCTAATGGCCGATGTGAGTGACTCGACCTCGGTGTCGGTCAGTTCGGCGTCAGCACCATAAGCCAGCGCGATAAAGATCAGCGCGAGATCCTGGGCGTTCTTTCGGGAGGTGGAAGTCTGTTCTGGGGCTTGCATACCGTCGTAATGGGCTCTGAGGGACCCAAAATAGCATCCGGCAAGCTTCCCGTCTGTGAATCCCGGCAGAGGTCGGCGGGATTATCAGATGGTCAGGCCAACTCCAGCGAAGCCAATTCGCCTTTCAACTCCCGCTCGATCTCGAGCCATCCTTCGTCCTCATACCAGGCGATTGTGGCCGCTGATATCGCTCGACCATCGGCTCCATCAGCCTTCAGCAGGCCTAAATGGTCTGCTAGCGCCTTCGGTTTGGCACCCCAGCGGAGCAACTCTTGACCACTAGCCGAGAACACCACGACAATCGGGATGGACCTGGAGCCGCCTGTCAGATAGCGGTCCATCACGTCCAGGTTTGTATCCCGGAGCAGAAAGCGCAGATCGGAATTGCCGTGGGCTTCCGCTGCAGCGCGGACTACCGGAAGGCTGTAGGCGGCATCCGCGCACCAGTTCTCCGTGATGACTAGCCAGGTAAGCGGCCCAGGAGCAGACGTCAACGACTCAATCAGCGCCTCTGAGGGTGCATACACAGCTTCGAGCCGGCCCATGCGATCCCAGTTGTATCGAGAATAGTGCCGATACAGACGGCCCTCACGGTCCAGTCCGGTCAACGGTGCTTCGACTTCGTCTTTCCAGGCCTCGAGTAGTTCTTTGAGCTTGAGACCCGCTTGGGCTCGCTTGAAGGCTTCCTGTTCGCTTACTGGGGTCATGATCTGTCTGTGTCGCGGTCGGTTTGGGGGAAGGCTAAGACGCCGGGACCTACTATTCGTTACAACGACTACCAACTGTTTCTGCGGCAGCTGTTTGCATTTCCCCCGTTCGTGCGTTCATTGAGGGTTCACAATGCCGGACGAGAGATGACAAGAACCGTAGAAGACCTACTCCGCAAGAAAGATGGCAGTGTCTTGACCGTGGACGAAAATGCCACGGTCTACGAGGCCATAGAAATTATGGAGGCCAAGCAAGTCGGGTCCATAATTGTGACTTCCGCTGGAGCAACCGTTGGCATCTTCACCGAACGGGACTACCTGCGACGGATTGTGCTCCAAGGACGGACGTCGCGAACCACGCTGACCAGCGAGGCGATGACTACGGAGCTCATCACGGTTGAGCCGAGCTCATCCATTCCGGACTGCATGGCGCTCATGACCGAGCACCATATTCGCCACCTTCCAGTTACGCGAGAAGGTCAACTGGTGGGCATTCTGTCTATTGGTGACATTGTGAAAGCCCTTCTGGTAGAGACTCAAGCGAAGGCCCAACATCTGGAGGATCTGATCTCCGGGTCGTATCCGGGCTAGGCGCTGCCATTGAGATGGCCGTCAACCCCCCGTCTTTAGATACCGCTCCGCGAACTGGAAGAGATCTCGTTCTCCTCCAAGGAGTTGGCAAGCGCGTAAATGGCAGCCTTGGCCACTTCGGGATCATCGAAGTCAACGCTGTTGGCGGCTTCATCGGTATACGATACTGTGGCGATCACGTCGTCGGTCTTGGCGGCGCCGGAGATTAATGGAGACACGACGAGTAGGCTAGCGGCGGCGATGGCGGACCAGCCCAAGATTTTGTTGATGTTCATAGCGTTACCTCGTGGGTGTTAAAGTGTTAGCGAAGGACTAGTCGTCCCCTCCTTCCAGGATCTTCAAAAGGGCGGCCTTCGCCTTCTCTGATCCCACGTTGCCCAGCGTCTGAACGGCCGAGGTGCGGACGCGTCTGTTGGTGTCGTTCTCGATGACCCCGACCAAGACGTCGACAACCCGATCCGAGTCAAGGTTGCCGAGGGCAAAGACCGCGGCTCGACGCTGATCGATGTCGGGGTCGGTGGTCGCGATCTGTGCCAGGAGATCCAAGGCAGCCGGCGAATCGGAGTTGCCGATGGCATAGAGTGCAGCCCTCCGGACATCCACGAGGCGCGCCTCTGATAGAACCTCAAGGAGCGCGGCCGGCTCACCCTCCCCGATGAGATTCCCAAGGGCGTAAACCGCTGCCTTGGCTACCTCCGAGTCGGAGTCACTCTTGGCAACCCGCAGAAGGAACGCCTGGGCACTCGAATCCTCCTGATTCCCGATACTGTGAACGATGGCCTTGCGCACTTCTGTATTCTGTGCAGACTCGAAGAGCGCCGTCAGGGCACGCGTTGCCTGGCTGCCACCGACATTATTCATTGCATAGACGGCTGCCTTCTGCAATTCTGCGTCGCCTGCGTCGGCGGCTATCTCAGCCAGTTTTGCCAAGGCGTCGGCAGAGCCGAGGTTGCCGATTGAGTAAAGCGCGGCTTTTCGGACATCGGAGGTCTTGCCGTCCGACACGATTGCCAATAACGCGGCCGAGGCGCCCGGCGAGTCGAAATTGCCCAATGCGTACGTGGCTGCCTTGGCCAGATCCGCACTGGCAGATGTCGTGGCCAGACCCGCCAAGAATTGAATTGACTCGGAAGAGTCGCTGTTGCCCATCGCGTACAGAGCCGCCTTCCGAACGTCAACCGGTGCCCCGCTCACAATCACAGCTTTCAGAGCGTCCTGCGCCTCCCTCGCATCCAGATTGCCCAGCGCATAGGCTGCCGCTTTCCCCAGCTCGGGCTCGGATGAAGTGCGCGCCATTTCGGCCAGAATCCCGACCACGCCGCTACCGTCCTGGTTGCCAAGGGCGTTGACCGCGGCCTTGCGAACCTCCATCCCGGCGTCCGACATCATGATAGTTCGAAGCGCTGCAGCGGCTTCGGTCTCGTGATCGTGGTTGCCGATTGCGTAGACGGCATTCTTGCGAACAGACGGCGAGTCATCGTTGAGGGCGATCTCCGTCAGGCGCGGAATAATGTCTTCGCTCTCGAAGTCAGCCAGCATGTAGACGATGCGGCCGCGCACGCGCTCACTGGAGGAGCGGTCGAAGACGCTCATAATGGTGGCTAGGGCCGTGTCGTCCCCGAGATTCTGGAGGGCGTAGAGCGCGGCCAGTGCCACGTCTTCGTCATCGCCGCGCTCAAACTCTCGGATTCGGGTACGGTACTCCGGCTGCCCAGTCTCGCTCAGGAGACGAGCTATGCGAATCATGCTGCTCTTGGCGTCGTCTGCGTAATTGCTTCGGCCGTAGTCACTGACGAAGCGCGAATAGCACTCAAAGGCATCGGCGGCAGCCGAGCCCATCTGGTCCACGGCGTAGCAGGAGTAGAACCCGGCATCATCGGCACGGTCGGTGTCTGGATAGCTCCGTGTGTAACTGGTCATGGCCGCGCGGGCCTCACTCCACTGCTGATTCAGGACAAGCGTATTCGCCGCTGTGTATGCAGCCTGAGCGGCTTGCGAAGCCTGCGCGAGCACGTCGGAGGTGGTGAAGGCCACGAACACGGTCGCAAGCAGCCAAGCCAACGCGAACGGATGTCCAGTCCTCGAAGGCCGTGTCATAGTCGTATTCATTATTCGGTCCAATTATCTG
>JBLFXH010000185.1:0-6692 GCA_047611125.1 Rhodothermales bacterium | reverse complement strand
TTCAGTTCATGGAGCAGATCTACAGTGGTCAGCCGAACTCGTCGCCGGGAATCTGGAATCGATCCCAGTACCGGTCCTTGGAAGGGTTCGTCTTTGCCGTGGCGCCGTTCAACTTCAGTAGTATCGCGCTGAATCTTGCCATGGCTCCGGCCATGATGGGGAATACGGTCATCTGGAAGCCTGCCTCAACAGCTCTTCTGTCCTCCTACTACATGTACCGCCTCATGGAGGAGGCTGGACTGCCTGCCGGCGTCCTGAACATGGTCCCCGGACCCGGACCGACGGTTGGCAAGCATGTCTTTTCCAACCGGGACTTCGGCGGCCTGCACTTCACGGGCTCAACCGGCACCTTCCAGCACATGTGGAAGACCATTGCGGATCACCTACCCTCATACCGCAGCTACCCCCGCATCGTCGGCGAAACCGGCGGTAAGGACTTCATCGTTGCCCACCCCTCGTGTGACAACGCCGCCGTCGCGACAGCGATTGTCCGCGGAGGATTCGAGTTTCAAGGTCAGAAGTGCTCCGCCGCCTCGCGTGTGTACATCCCGGCCTCCCAGTGGGACGACATCAGGGATCGTCTGGTGTCCCAGCTCGAGGAGATCCGCATGGGCCACGTGGATGATTTCGGCAACTTCATGAACGCCGTCATTGATGCGAAGGCGTTCAAGAGCATCTCGGGGTACATCGATGGCGCTAAGGCCAATCCAAACGTGGAGGTGCTTTTTGGAGGCAACTACTCGGACGAGGAAGGCTACTTCATCGAGCCCACGGTTCTTGTGTCGAGCGACCCCAAATCGACCACGATGTGCGAGGAAATCTTTGGCCCCGTTGTCACTATTCATGTCTACGAGGACGCGAAGTTCGAAGAGATGCTGGACGACCTTGACAGCTCTTCTCCGTACGCCCTGACTGGGGCAATCTTCGCTCAGGACCGCAAGGTGATTGCTCACGTCACCCGTCGCCTGCAAGACAACGCCGGGAATTTCTACATCAACGACAAGCCTAGCGGCGCGGTGGTTGGGCAGCAGCCGTTTGGCGGCGCGCGTGCTAGCGGCACCAACGACAAGGCCGGATCGTATCTTAACCTCGTTCGCTGGGTGTCGGCCCGCTCCATCAAGGAGACGTTCAATCCGCCGCATCATTTCGCGTACCCCTTCATGCAGCCCGATTCCTAGATCCACATGAGCACAGCTGGAAAGAAGACAATTCGTGTTGTTCAGTTCGGCATTGGCCCCATTGGGGCATCCACGCTAAGGACCGTCCTCTCCAAGGGAGACGCGTTCCAACTTGTGGGAGCCATTGACGTGGATCCTGCCAAAGTGGGTCGGGATGCAGCGGTCGTCGCAGGCCTGGAACAGCCGTGTGGCATTCAGGTCCGGGCTGACGCCGAGGCCGTCCTTCGGGAGACGAAGCCGGACGTGGTGATGCACACCACATCCTCGTTCCTGGACCGGATGTACGACCAGTTGATTCTGTGCGCACGCTCCGGATGCAACGTGGTCTCCTCTACCGAGGAGCTCTCCTACCCCTATCACCGGCATCCTAAAATTTCCGCCGAGCTAGACGAAGTCGCCCGGGAGAACGGCGTGACGATGCTGGGTACCGGCGTGAACCCGGGCTTTGCCATGGACGCACTGGCCCTCATGGCCACAGGCGTCTGCAATACGGTCAAGTCCATTCGCGTCCGTCGGGTGGTGGACGCTGGCAAACGCCGCCGTCCTCTCCAGATGAAAGTGGGTGCGGGTCTGACCGAGACCGAGTTCAGTGAGAAAAAGGCCACCGGCACGTTCGGACACATCGGCTTGGTGGAATCGCTCTACATGGTGGCTGAGAAGCTGGGTTGGACACTGGACAGGATCGATGAGCGCCTGAATCCGGTCATCTCATCCCGGGAGGTCAAGACTCCGTACCTGACAGTGGAGGCGGGTCAAGTGGCCGGCATTCATCACGCAGCCGAAGGCTTTGTCGGCGAGCGCCAAGTGGTATCTCTGGACCTCAAGATGTTCGTCGGCGCCGAAGACCCAGTTGATGCCGTAACGGTCGTGGGAGATCCTCCGATTGATCTTGCGATTCGCGGTGGCATTTTCGGAGACACGGCCACGGTTGCGGCGCTTGTCAATGCGGTGCCGCTGGTCTTGGATGCCAGGCCCGGACTGGTCACCGTCGCTGACATCCCCCTTCCAAGGGCCTACGCTGCCATCGATTGACCCCATGGACTCCGGGGCCACATCACACCCAGTCCAGGAACAGGTCTACAAGAGCGTACTACACCCCGGACACCGCTCGATCTCGGTCCTGTTCGGGTCCGAGATCGTGCGTCCTCTGGCTGCGTGCATGCTTCCGGTGATGCTCGGCGCGCTCAACTACATGTTGACGGGCCGGGATCCCCTGCGCTTTCTCACGATCGGCTTCCCCTTTGCCATGGTTATAGCCTCGGGCTGGACCATCTTTCAGCTGCGGCGCAGAGTGGCAGAAGTGATGATTCGCGGCGAGGCTGTCCGGATCCTCAGTGCCTGGCAAGTGGCCGCGGGTCACGGCGAAGATTGGGTCTCCCTACTTGATGTTCGGCGAGAGCCCTCTGGCCTCGTCGTCACGTTGGGTCACGATTCGAGGCATTTGCTCGTAGCCGACTGGCCCAATCTCTCCCGCATGGAGACGGTACTACGAGCGGCGTCTGACGCCTTCATCGGTCGCGTCCAGTCCGGGCTGAGCTCGTGAAGCTGGAATTCGACAGCAGCTCTTCCATCCCGGTTTCCGAGCAGCTGTTCGAGAAACTGCGCTTCCTCATTGCCACTGGGCACTACGCAGCCGGCGAGCGACTGCCTTCCACCCGATCTGTTGCTCAGCAGCTCGGGATATCGTTTCACACGGTTCGAAAGGCGTACCAGTCACTCGTTGACGCCGATCTGGCATCCTCGCGCCGCGGCGCCGGGTTCACGGTCAAGGAATACCGGCCTGCGGATCGCCACGATCGATTGGAGCAGGGAGCGGACATCGTTGCGCGCGCCGTGGAAACCCTGGTCGCCCTGGGACTGGACGAATCGGAGATGGAGTACCTCCTGCAGGAACGCCTGTCCCAGTTGGATCAGGAGGCCGAGGAGGCGAAGGTTATTTTCGTCGCCTCGTTCACCGAGTTTGCTGAGAGCGGTGCTCAGCGATTGGCCGAGTATTTGGGACTGACGGTGGACGCGGTCCCTTTGTCGATGCTGGAGGCCCATCAGGACGCCGACTACGCTGTGGTGCCTTTCCCCATAGCACGCTCTGTCCACGAGCAGCTGCCTCGAACCGACATGGTGGGCGTGCGAACGCAATTGCCTGCCGCTGCCATTGAAGTGGCAACCAGGCTATTCGACCACGAGACTATCCTACTCGTGGTTCGGTATTCCGACGCCATTCCCGCCTTAAGCAGGCGTCTTCGCAGTGACGCAGGATTCGGCGGACAGATCATAGCAGCCGTCATGGAGGAAGCAGATCCACGGTTGGGGTCGCTGGTCCGCCAGGCCGACGCGATCATGTACACGCCCGAAACGGCCCGCCGAATGCGGGTACATCTCACAGCTGCACCATCGCATCAGGTCCTGGAGTTGTCCATATCCCCGGCAGAATTGGACCGGATACGGACCGTGTTACCGGGCTAACTGCTCTTCAGCCACGACCTCCCTGTCGATTCAAGCCCCAGGAGGCGGGGAGGCTTCGGTTGTCGGATCACCCGCCTCAGACCTTGGCGGCACTTCTGCGTCCTCTTCTAGCACGGGTTTCTGGCTGGCAGCCGGTTCGGCGTCTTTGTTCTCTGCGTTCTCATCACCGGGATACTTGACCCTCGCGTGGAACTGACCCACCAGCAGGTTCAGGAACGTCAGCTTAACCGTCGAGATGTCCCTGAAGGTGAGATCGGTGTCATCCAACTGATGGTCATCTATCCGGGCATCTACCAGGGCATCGATGAGGGCTTTCAGCTTCTTGTGGGTGGGGTTGTCAACCGTTCGGCTGGCCGCCTCCACCGAGTCCGCCATCATGAGAATGGCTGTCTCCTTGGAGTTCGGACGCGGGCCCGGGTACCGAAAATCAGACTCCATGACATCCGTAGATCCCTCTGATTCACGGTCGATGGCCTTCCGGTAGAAGTACTCGATTCGGGTGGAACCGTGGTGCATGGGTATGAACTTGGTCACCGCTTGCGGAAGTCCACTCTGCTCTCCGATTGCGAGTCCCTCCTTCACGTGGCTGGCAATGATAAGCGCGCTCATGCGCGGCTTCAGGTTGTCATGCGGATTGAGACCACCTCGCTGATTTTCCACGAAGTACTCGGGCTTCTCCATCTTCCCGATGTCGTGGTATAACGCGCCCACGCGGGTCAGCAGGGCATTTGCGCCGATTGCTGCCGCTCCAGCCTCCGCCAGATTCGCTACCTGTAGCGTGTGATTGAACGTCCCCGGAGCCTGTAGGGAAAGCTGTTTCAGCAGTGGCCGGTTCGTGTCAGACAACTCCAGGAGCGTCACATCCGTCGTCAGGCCAAATGCTCGCTCAAAGACCCATAAAAACCCGTAGGCCAGCAGAACAAGTACCGAGTTGACGGCAACAAACAGGAGTTGATCCAGGAAGCGTGCCGAGGAAGTACTCTCCAGCAGAAAGGCGGACAGAAGCACTATCCCATAGCCCAGGTATACCACTCCGGCGGAAATGAAGAACTGCGCCCGGTTCCGGATATCACGCACGCTATAGACGGCCAGCGTGCCCGCAAACACAGTGCTGATGAAGTAGATCAGGTCCATACCCAGGAGTACAGACCCGAGTAGCGCCAGCGTTATCAAACCGAAAACGGCCACCCGCGAGTCGAAAATGACCGTCATTAGCACGCTCGCGATGGCCACCGGCGCCATATAGACGTCCACCCCGGGAATACGCAGTGCCGCTCCGTACATCACGATCACCAGTGCAAAGAGAATGGCCAGCAGGAGAATCATCCTGTTGTCCTCGAAGATCACGCGGCGGAGCACAAAAAGGTAAAGGCCGAACCAAATGTAAATGGCCATGGTCAGCATCAACTGACCCGACGTGGTCTGCCAGACCAGACGTGAACCCGAGCGTTCCCTCAACGCCTTTTCCAAAGACACAATCTTCCGCTGAATCAGCGGCGTGATCACCTCGCCTCGCCGGACCACCACCTCATTCACGCGGACTCGACTTTCTGTCGGCGAGAGTTTTGCCTCCTCCTGCGCCCAAGCCCCCCGGGTAGCTACGGGATCATAGATCAGCGTCGGCTCTGCCACGAAGGAAAAGAAGGCTAGCCCAATAGCGATGGTGTCTAACCTCGTGGGAAACGTTTCGCTCAGGTTGGCACGACCTACGCTGACAGCCTCGGGCATGTCACGGACCAGATTCCGCGACCTTTGCTCCTGTCTCCGGATTACGCGAATCTCTATGGCTGGTGCCCGCAGGCTGTCCTTGTCCACATTTACAATCCCGGCCCGCAGAACAGGCTGCATCGTGGACCACATCTCGCCAATCAGGAGTTTGTCAAGGCGTGGACCCGCTCTAGGGTCACGCGAGGCGGTCGCGACGCCCGGAATGCCCTCGTTGTAAGAAGCGGAAAGCAGGGACCACTGTCGAAGTCGAAGCTGCAGTCCAGACTCCAGTTTCAGTCGCTCATGCAGAAGTGAATCCGCGGTGGCCTCAACGGCCAGTCCTCGGGGATTCTTGGTGTCGTAGCCCGCCCGCGCCGCGAGCACTTCATCCAGGATCTGGGTAAGCGAGTCAACGCGTCCTCGGGCCGCTGCCAGAAACTCCGGGATCTCATGGAAGATGGGAGATGTCTTGGTCCTGATCGCCAGAATTTCGGCCGCTCGCACCTCGCGCGCCTTATCAATGGCGAATACGAATGGAGCCGACAGGTTGTCCTGGCGCCATACCTCACCAACCTGCACGTTCTGGCTCACGTTGCCGGACCGCAGGAATGCACCGAGGGTGAGCAAAACCAGCGAAAAGAATATGGCAGCCTTTACAAACCGCGCCTTTCGACGGGCTCTCCGCTCCTCAGCACCCACACGCTCAAGGCGCACCACAGACCCTCGGGTACGGCGAGGCTTTTTCGCTTCTCTTTTAAGCCAAGACATCGCTCACCTATGCCGAAGGGCACTCAAGGATCCTATGCCCATCGTTAGCAGCGCTCCGATCGCTGTGTACCACGGCCAGGCAATCGACACAAGGCCTCTTGATGCTACGGTAGCCGTATCCGGTCTAAATATGAAGACCCAACCGTCCGAACTATGCCATACTCCGAAGATTATGACGGTCATCAGAACCACGGACATCACCAAGGCCAGCCCGGCATCGAAACTGCGAGTTCGCCGGTTGACCATCCCGAGTAGGAAGGCGCCCAGAAGGCCCCCGTAGGTGAAGGAGGCAATGGCCAGCCCCAGTTCGACCACCGGATTCTGCTGGTCCCGGAATAGATTTGCGAATACAACAAAGACCAGTCCCCAGGCTAGGGTTGCCCACCGGGACGTTCTCAAGTCTTCCGCATCAGATCGAGGCGCGACCTCCCCCTTCCGACTACGGAAATAGGCCAGGATGTCAAAGACGGTAGACGACGCGAGCGCGTTCAGGGAGGAAGACAGCGTGGACATGGCGGCCGCGATTATCCCTGCAAGAAGCAGCCCGGAAACGCCCGGCGGCATGCCCTCGATAAT
>JBLFXH010000184.1:0-6800 GCA_047611125.1 Rhodothermales bacterium | reverse complement strand
GCAGAGGTCTCGATCGAGCTCCCCGAGGCGGAAACGCGTGATCTGGGCTCCGTAGTATTCGAGAATGCCTGGCGTGAGCGTGTCGGTGAAATCACGGAAGCCAAGGCGCTTTCCTTCTCGAGTCAGGTCATCCAACTGGGCGCGGCCATTCAGGCAGAGCTGTCATCGCCCAACCCCGAGAATCTGGAGGGCGCCGTAGAAGCACTCAAGGCTGAACTGGCCACGTTTGGAGGCGTCTTCGACGTGGCCGACGATCAGGAATCCGGCAAGCAGGAACTCCAGCTGGACCTGAAGCCCGAGGCAGCGACGCTGGGTCTCACGCTGGATGAACTGGCCCGCCAGGTACAGGCCGCCTACTTCGGTGCCGAGGCACTTCGGGTCCAGCGGGGCCGTGACGAAGTCCGAGTCTATGTGCGGCTACCGAAGGACGAACGTGATGCGCTGTCGGACGTGGAGCAGTATCGAATCCGCACGCCACAGGGCGGCTATATCCCGCTTTACGAAGTGGCGAATGTTCTGTCGGGCACGGCTCCCACAGCCATCAACCGAAAGAGCGGCCGCCGCATTATCTCGGTCACCGCGGATGTGAACACGGATGTAGTCGCAGCCGATGCGGTCATCTCAGAGCTGGAGAACAGCATCATCCCTGCTATCCAGGCACGGTTTCCTGGGGTCACGGTGAGTTTCGAAGGCGAACAGGCCGAACAGGCCGACACGCTCGCGGCGCTGGCCATCTTCTTTCCGCTGGCGCTCTTCGTGATCTATTGCCTGCTGGCCATCCCCTTCGGGTCCTACATTCAGCCGCTCATCATCATGGCCGCCATCCCCTTTGGCCTGATCGGGGCGCTCTTCGGCCACCTGGTGTTTGGCTTGGACCTAGGCCTCCTGTCAGTGTTCGGGATCGTGGGACTCAGCGGGGTTGTGGTAAATGACTCCCTGGTTCTAGTCGACTTCATCAACGAGGAACGGCGCAGCGGGAAGCCCATGGCCGAGGCTATTCTTTCGGGCGCCAAGCTCAGGTTTCGCCCCATCATGCTCACCACGCTCACCACGTTCCTGGGAGTTCTACCGCTGATCCTGGAGCGCAGTGTGCAGGCCCAGTTTCTTGTCCCAATGGCCGTGGCCCTCGGCTTCGGAATCGTATTCGCCACCGCGATTATCTTGCTTCTCGTCCCGGCTCTGACCATGTGGCAGTATTCCGTAACCGAGGGGTTCCGGAGCAGGTCTTCCGCGTCAGCCCAAGAGCCGACCCCCGCCACACAACCCATCGCATAATCCATGAGTACCATCGCCGGAAAGACCGCTCTCATCACAGGTGGTGCGTCGGGCATTGGCCTGGGTCTGGCGAAAGAACTGCTCGCAGAGGGAGCCGCACGGGTCGTCCTGTGGGACATCAACGCGGACTCGCTTGCCCGGCAGGGCACGGCCCTTAAGGCCGCGGGACATGCGGTCACCACCGATGCGGTGGACGTGACAGACAACGCGGCCATGGCGGAGGCGGTCGTGCGACTGGGCCAAGCCGCAATCGCTGTCGATATCCTGGTGAACAACGCCGGAATCGTGGTCGGAAAGAGATTCGCGGCACACAGCGAATCGGAAATTGCCCGCACCATGGCCATCAACGCGGAGGCCCCGATGCAGCTGACCCGCCTCATCCTACCCGGAATGATGAAGCGCGGCTCCGGTCACGTGGTCAACATCGCTTCGGCAGCGGGGCTGGTTTCCAACCCCAAGATGTCCGTGTACGTGGGTTCGAAGTTTGCACTGACCGGCTGGTCAGACTCTCTCCGGCTCGAAATGCGGCGCGGCAAGACCGGCGTGAAAGTCCTGACCGTGGCGCCTTTCTACATCAACACCGGAATGTTTTCAGGAGTCCAATCGCCCTTCATTCCGATCCTCGAGCCGGACGACGCCGTCCGCCGCATCGTTCGGAGTATCCGGCGGGACCGCATCCACGCGCGCATGCCCTGGATTGTCGGTTGGGTGCCACTGCTCAAGGGTGTCCTGCCAACCCGCGTGTTCGATTGGGTCGCGGGCGACCTCTTCGGAATGCACCGATCCATGGACCACTTTACGGGCCGAAAAGAAGACTAAGAGGGCACCATGGACATTCCTGCAGCAGACGTAGACGACTACTTCCAGAACCTTCCGCCGGATCGCCAGGATGTCATGCTCCGCTTTCGCTACTGGAGTGGTTCCGCGCCGAGTATGCCGAGCGCGTCCCGACCAAGATCGATATGGGCAAGAGCTGCATCCGGTTCAAGAAACTGGACCAGATTCCTTTTGACCTGAATGGCGAGTTGATGGCCCGGATCACGCCGGCACAGTGGATAGCGAGCTACGAGGCGAACGTCAAGCGGTAGTATTCAGACGTTGTTGGTAGTCGTAGGACGGACGGCAGGATCACCCATTTCGAAGCGTCGTAAGGCATCCTGACACTTCGAAGACCCTAATTCCGAGATATCGATGCGTGCTATTCCCTTTCTACTCGTACTGATCCTGCTGAGCATTCCCGCATTGGCCCAGGACTCGGCAGTGAAATCGGTCGACAACATCTATGTCGCCGACGGTCTGGTCTACTTCAGCCTGAAGAACAACGCCGTGGTATCAGCCGAGGAGAAGACGGCCACCAACTGGGACATCCTCATCAATGGCGTCGAGATGCACGCCAACCGCGCAGGGCTCGTCATCACCGAGGACTTCGACGCCGTATCCGAGGCTCCGCTGGAGGGCATGAAGAACGGGATGATGAAGACGGCCGAGGGCGAAGTGTGGTACAACTACGACATGAACACCCACGAGATCACGCCCAAGGATGGCATGACGTTCGTCCTGATGTTGGCCGATGACTCGTATGCCAAGCTGACGGTGGATAGTTACTACCACCGCATCACGGAAGACCCGCGCCACTTGTCGTTCCGCTATGAGATTGCCAAGGATGGCGGGCGCGTGTTTACGGACTGAGCCTCTTCCTGAACCGACGGCCTAGTCCTGAACCGTCAGGCTGATCGACTGCAGATCGACTGAGTTCGGCCCCACCATCACGGTGAAGGTGCCAGGCTCCACAACCCGGTTCATCTCGCGGTCGAACAGGGCCAGGTGTTCGGGCGTCAATTCGCCCGGCAAAGAAGGCCCCGACAGCGCAGCCAAGTAGCATCGAGGCCACCTTGAACCCCGTGCCGACACTGTCTGAATTGAATGCGGACTGAAGCCCATCAACGGTCCCGTTGATAACGCCGCTGTCAAAGCCAAAAAGGAACCCACCAATGGTTGCCACAATGCTGATCAAAGTGATCAGCATCGTATTCTGTTCGTGCGCAGTCTGGTTCATTTCGTCGGGTGTCAGGGGGGATTCCGGAGGGGCCGATAGATACTCCCTGACAGGGTTGGATCGGGATCTGCGCGCCAATCGTCATGCGCTTTACACTAGGTCTGGACATATCAACGACGGCCACAAAAGCCTTGCTACTCGCGGAGTCTGGGGAGGTGATGTGTGTGGCATCAGCGCCGCACCGGCTCGACGCTCCGCGTCCACTCTGGAGTGAGCAGGATCCGGCAGAATGGTGGGAGGCAACCCAGAATGCGATCGGTCGTCTGCTGACCGAAACCGGGACGAACGCGGGCCATATCCAAGCCGTCGGACTGTCCGGTCAGATGCACGGCCTCGTCCTTCTTGACGCAGCAGGACGTGTGCTGCGTCCGGCCATTCTGTGGAACGATCAGCGCGCGAGCGACGAGTGCCGGCTGATCCGCGACACATTCGGTCTCGAGCAGCTAGTGGCCATCACGGGGAATGACGCTTTCCCTGGGTTCAGCGCGCCTAAGCTCCTCTGGATTCGTAAGCACGAACCGGAGATCTACGCGCGGGTGAGGCACGTGCTACTTCCAAAAGACTACATCCGGTGGAAGCTCTCCGGCGCGTTTGCCACAGACCAAGCCGGGGCGGGCGGCACCCTGCTGTTGGATCTGCGCTCCCGCGACTGGTCGCCTACCATTCTTGATGGCCTAGACATTCCCCGGGACTGGCTGCCTGACACCCACGAGGGCCCGCAGGTTACCGCCAAGGTCAGCCTGGACGGCGCGCAGGCCACGGGACTGTCACCTGGCATTCCAATTGTGGGAGGCGGAGGCGACCAGGCCGCGCAGGCGGTAGGTGTCGGCGCGGTGTCGCCAGACATCTTTGCACTGACGGTGGGCACCTCTGGGGTGGTCTTCGCACCATGCGACAAGCCAACCACTGACCCGTCCGGCTGCGCGCACGCATTCCCTCACGCCGTGCCCGGGCAATGGCATGTCATGGGCGTGATGCTCTCGGCGGCAGGAAGCCTCCAGTGGTTTCGGGATACGCTGGCTCCAGACACATCCTTTGAAGAGCTGGCCGAGGAAGCTGCCACCGTGGCTCCGGGGGCGGATGGACTGACCTTTCTCCCGTATCTCAGCGGGGAGCGGACGCCGCACGCGGATCCCCTGGCGCGTGCCTCCTTCGTTGGTTTGACGTTGAGCCACGGGCGCGGGCATATGACGCGCGCTGTGCTTGAGGGGGTCGCCTTTGGGCTGAAGGATAACCTCCGGCTCCTGGGCGAGGCGGGCCTTCCGGCACCGGCCCAGATCCGGGCAAGTGGCGGAGCGCTGAAGAACCGCGCCTGGGGCCAGCTATTGGCCGACGTTCTTGGGGTTGAGCTAGTGACGGTTGACGCGACAGAAGGAGCGGCGCTCGGGGCGGGGATGCTGGCCGGCGTCGGAATTGGGATCTGGCTTGATGTCCAGACGGCGGCCAAAGCCTGCGTGAGAATCGGGCCGTCGATCATGCCGGACATCGAGACCACGCAGAGTTACGCGGTGGCCTACGAGCGATTCCGAAGCCTTTATCCGGCTATCTCAGGAGCGAGGTAGGCCGCAGCCGCGGCCCCTGACCGCAGAGAACTGGCACGCCGCCGGCCTCAGCTACCGCCGCACGAACAGCTCATTGCGCACCGAGCCCCGCGCCGGCGTAATCCGCATCAGATACAGCCCGGCTGGAAGGCCCGTCGTGTTTATCCGCGTCTCAGGCCCGGCGAGGTGGTGTTCCGACACTCGTCGCCCCAGCATGTCGATGATCTCAGCTCTCCCGTCGGCTGGCCCCGAAATGGTAAGCTGCGTCTCAACCGGGTTGGGATAGAGCGCTAGGTCGAAATCCCCGGGCGCATCCTCCACGCCGGTCGCGGTGTCCAAGGTGATGTCAAAGCGGTCGATATTGAACGGCTTCGACGTGCGGATATCCAATCGCATGACCTGCTCCCCCGCCTCCAGGTCCGTCAACACCGAGACGGGCTCAGTGGTCTGCCAGGAGCCCGTGTTCGCAGCCACGAACGAGGGCGCGCCAACCGCGTCGAAAGACAGCCGAAACCGCCCTGACCCTTCCAGTGACGCCACGTGAGCAGTAATGCTGTAGGTCCCAGCCGTCTGAACGTCCACGGAGTACTCGAGCCACTCGCCGGCCTCAACATACGAGAGCTGCCAGCCGCCGACATCCCTCGCCTCAATGTCCACTCCAGCCGTAGGCCGATATCCGCCGGGCGTGTTGATGTCGTCGGAGTCGTGGTAGGTGAGCCCCTCCCCACCTACATCGTAGTCTTCTGCCTCAATGGAGCCAGGTATAAGCGCGGGCGTTCCGCCGAAGGCACTCCGGGCGAACGCGGGGACCGCAAACCGCTGGGGATAGGAGAAGCGATCGGGGCCCTGAACGACGCGAGCGATCACCCGGTAGTCGTAGGCCACGCCACCGGTCACATCTGAATCCTCGAAGGAGGTGGCCGTCCCGGAGATCTCGGCAATCGTCTCGAACGCGCCCCGCGCCGGGGCCCGTTGTACGGAGATTCCCGATGCGAGGCCATAGCGGTTGGTCCAGGAGACGACCACCAAAGAATCATTTTGAATGGCAAACGCGAGATCCGTCGGCCCGTCCGGGTAGGTAGATATGAGGATGTCCTTGACCTCAGGCCATGTGCGGTTGGCGCGATTGTATATGCCAAAATCGCCGCCGTCATCCCAGACTTGCGTGGGTATCCCTGCTTCGATGGTCTCCTCAACCACGGCCGCGTAGTACTTCATACGGTCGTTGTGGCTGGCGCCGTGGACCACCCCGAACTCGCTGAGCATCACCGGCATCCCTGTGGTGTTGGACCAGGATGCCACGGCCTGGACACGAGAGCGTAGTTCAGAACGTTCCTGTGTCGATCCCCACCCGCCATTCGCCAAGCCCGCGAAGTCCCAAGGATCGTACGAGTGGTAGTAACCCATCAGGTAGTCATCATCGGGGATAGCGGCCGCAAACAAGTCCACGGCGCTGGCCCACCCCGCCCCGGAGTAGATCACAATTCGGGTTGGATTCGTCCTCCGAATAATGCGTAGAACTCGCGGATTGAGCTTGTCGATCTCTTCCCTCGTGAGCCCCTGAGGTTCATTGATGATCTCCATGAGCAGCTTCTCCGATTTGTCCGCGAAGCGCGTCGCTACCTGCGCCCAGATACTATCGAATCGCGCCTGGTTGGAGTCGGAGAAGTCCTGCTTTATCCAATCATCGTGATGGGTGTTAAGGATCACCATCAAACCGCGACTCAAGCCCCAATCGACAATCTCCTCAACCCGGTCCATCCAAGCTTCGCTGATGGCATATGGTGGCGAGAGATTCGTGTGGTTGTCCCAACGGACGGGTAAGCGGACCGTCTGGAAACCCGCCTCCACGTAGTCGTCGAAATAGTATTCCTCGGCAACGGGGTTATTCCAGGCTGCCTCATACGGCGGCTCGAGCGTGTTGCCCA
>JBLFXH010000183.1:0-6829 GCA_047611125.1 Rhodothermales bacterium | reverse complement strand
CGCGAAACCGCACCGCGGATGAAACGCGCAGCCGGATGGACGGTCCACGCCGGACGGCACCGATCCATCGATACCCGTCAATCGGGCCACGGGACCAACGAGGCTGGGCACCGATGCCAGCAACCCTCGGGTGTAGGGCATTCGGGGTCTCCCGAAGAGGTCGGCAGCCGGAGCCTCTTCCACGACTTTCCCGGCGTAGAGGACGGCCACCCGGTCAGCGATCTCCGCTACCACGCCCAGGTCGTGCGTGACGAAGAGCATCGCCATGCCCGACCGTTTCTGAAGATCGCGAAGCAGATCCAGAATCTGCGCCTGAACCGTGACATCCAAAGCTGTCGTGGGCTCATCTGCGATCAGAAGCTTGGGGCCACACGAAATGGCCATGGCAATCATGACCCGCTGACGCATGCCTCCGGACAGTGTGTGGGGGTGCGAGTTTGCGCGCTCGGAGGGATCGGGAAGACCGACTTCCTCCAGCAGCTCCACGGCGCGACGCCGAGCGGCGCGGCGCGAAAGGCCCAGATGGAAACGAAGCGGCTCGGCAATCTGCTCGCCGACCTTGATGACCGGGTTTAAGCTGGTCATTGGGTCTTGGAACACCATCGCGATTTCTCTTCCCCGAAGACCGCGCTGTTCATGCTCAGACATGGAGCCCAGAGTTAGACCGCCGTACGAGACCGTTCCTGAGACCACCCTACCCGGCGACGGAACCAGGCCCATAATCGAAAGACTCAGAACCGATTTCCCCGAGCCCGACTCACCGACCAACGCGACAGTCTCCCCCTCGGAAACCGAGAGGTCCACTCCGTCGACCGCGCGCACCATTCCGGCCTCAGTCTCGAACCAAGTGTTGAGGTCGTTAATTTCCAGAAGTGCCATTGCGCGGGCCGGTCTGTGACAGGGTCCTATATTTTTCTGGCTTCTTCTTTGGATTGGGCTTCTTCGTCGGTTTCGGCTTTAGCGACGTGACATAGGTATAACTCAACTCCAGATACGGGGCGAGCGCCTCGGCGTCGTCAAGCATCTCGTCCGAGATCGTGACATACTCAGGCATGTTGTGTCCGTAGGATCTCAGGATGCTGGAATTGTGCGCTGCACTGAACGCCTCTCGTTCGGCCTTCGGGAGGCGGATTCCCAATTGGGGGTCTGTTGAGAAGACAGTGGACATGTGCCCGTTCACAGACGTGTAGAGCAGGTTCTTGCCCTTGCGTTCGATTTCGGGGTGGGTGGCAAGCAGCCGATCATAGGCGGCTTTCTGGACATCGGAAACTGGAATCTTGGCCATGCAATCTCTAAGCAGTTCCGGACAGTTTAGCACATTTCCGAGATTGACTGGGCGTTGACGCCGAGACTGATGCCCAGCGAACTTTCGCTAGAGAAATCGGTCCTATTCCCTCCATCTCTCCAACAGCTTCTGACGCCATGCTAGCCGAGGTTTACGCCCCCAAGCACCCTGTCCGTTTAGTGACCGCCGCTGCCCTCTTCGACGGCCACGATGCGGCGATCAACATCATGCGCCGCATTCTGCAGGCCACGGGCGCAGAGGTGATTCACCTCGGGCACAACCGGTCTGTGCGGGAGGTCGTGGATACTGCGATTCAGGAGGACGTGAATGGAATCGCCATTTCCTCCTATCAGGGTGGTCATATGGAGTACTTCAAGTACATGTATGACCTCCTCCAGAAGGCTGGCTGCGGACACATTCGCATCTACGGCGGCGGCGGCGGCGTGATCGTCCCCTCGGAAATCGAGGAGCTGCATGCCTACGGCATCGCTCGCATTTTTTCGCCGGAGGATGGGCTGGCGATGGGACTCCAGGGCATGATCAACATCATGATGGAGGAATGTGATTTCCCGCTCCAAGGCACCCGCGACGGGTCATCCCTCGGCACCCGGTCTGCCAAGGTGATGGCGCGGCAATTGTCGGCGGTTGAGGCGGAGGCTTCCGTCCACACACAGACAGCCGAAGTCAGCCATTCCGGCGAAGGCAGCGCATCGCTCGGCATCACACTCAAGCCCGTCCCATCGATTGGGATCACGGGAACCGGAGGCGCGGGCAAGTCCACCCTCACCGATGAGATCATCCGTCGCTTTCTGAACGATTTTCCCGACGTCGAAATCGCCGTCATATCGGTCGACCCCACACGCGTAAGAACTGGGGGCGCCCTCCTAGGAGACCGGATCCGCATGAACGCCATCTACGGCGAGCACGCTGACCGCGTGTACATGCGCTCGTTCGCCACCAGACAGGCCCATCGAGCTACGTCGAGTGCGTTGCGGGAGAGCATTGCCGTCTGCAAGGCTGCCGGCTTCGATCTTGTCATTCTTGAGACGGCTGGGATCGGCCAGTCTGACACAGAGGTGACAGAACTTGTGGACCTCTCGGTCTACGTGATGACACAAGATTACGGGGCCTCTACCCAGCTGGAGAAGATCGGCATGCTGGATGCCGCCGACATTGTGGTGCTGAACAAGTTTGAAAAGCGCGGCAGCGAGGACGCCCTCCGGGACATCCGCAAGCAAATGCAGCGCAATATGGCGGCCTTCCACTCGGATCCCGCCACCATGCCCGTTTTCCCGACGATGGCCTCGAAGTTCAATGACTCGGGTGTCAGCAGGCTCTACCTGGCTATCCTGGAGAAGCTCAACAGCGAGTACTCCTTTGACCGGGAGACCAGCCTGTTTCAGGATCACTCCCTGCCCCTCCTTCCGGCCGTCGAAACGGCCGTCATCCCGCCGAGACGCCAGCGCTACCTTGGCGAGATCGTGGAGTCCTGCCGCTCATACCGCGACCACGCTGAACAACAGGTGGCATTCGCTCGCAAGTGGGGGCAGGCCAAGGGCGCACAGAGCCAACTCAAGGACTGGTCTCCCGAGGACGCAGAGGCGCTGGATGGCCGACTCTCCGAGATGGCCGGTCACTGGTGGGACCACCTGGATGTCTACTCTAAGCGCATCCTGGAGAGTTGGGACGACAACGCCGCACGATACACGGCAGACACCTTCACCTACAAGGTTCGCAACCGGGAATTCGAGGTGCCGCTCTATCGTGAATCACTAAGCGGGACGCGGATTCCAAGAGTCGTCCTGCCCCGCACGGAAGACCCGGGCGAGCGGCTTCGCTTCGCCCTCCTCGAACATTTGCCCGGCTACTTCCCCTTCACCGCAGGCGTGTTCCCATTCAAACGCGAGGGCGAGGATCCAACGCGGATGTTCGCCGGAGAGGGCAATCCTGAGCGGACCAACCGGCGTTTCCATTTGGTAAGCGAGGACATGCCAGCCAAGCGCCTGTCCACGGCCTTCGATTCGGTAACCCTCTACGGATTCGATCCAGATGAGCGGCCCGACATCTATGGCAAGGTGGGCAATGCCGGTGTTTCGATCTGCACGCTGGACGACATGAAGCGGCTCTACTCCGGTTTCGATCTCTGCGATCCGGCTACCAGCGTTTCGATGACCATCAACGGTCCGGCACCGATGCTGCTGGCCATGTTCATGAACACGGCCATCGACCAACAGGTGGAGCGCTACCTTCGGGAGGCCGGACGATGGGACGCGGTCGAAGCCGCGTTGGACACGCACCTTGGGTCTAATCGAGCGAAGTATCGGCCAACCGGCCCAGGCGGCCCCGAGAAGGACCTGCCCCCGACCCACGACGGCTCCGGGCTGGGCCTCCTGGGCGCCACCTCTCAGGATCTCGTGGACTGGGCGCTCCTGAGTCAGGAAGAATGTGACCGGATCTCAGCAGAAGCCATGACACGGGTACGCGGCACCGTGCAGGCAGACATCCTCAAGGAGGACCAGGCCCAGAACACCTGCATCTTCTCGACCGAGTTTGCCATGCGCCTGATGGGTGACGTCCAGCAGGCGTTCATCGACCACGGGATCCGGAATTTCTACTCAGTCTCCATATCGGGGTATCACATCGCGGAGGCCGGGGCCAACCCGATCAGCCAGCTCGCCTTCACGCTCTCCAACGGCTTCACGCTGGTAGAGTACTACCGGAGCCGGGGAATGGATGTGAATGCGTTCGCCCCGAACCTGTCGTTCTTCTTCTCGAACGGGATGGATCCGGAATACACAGTCATTGGACGAGTGGCTAGGCGAATCTGGAGCGTCGCGATGCGTGACCTTTATGGGGCCAACGAGCGGAGTCAGAAGCTCAAGTATCACATCCAGACATCGGGCCGCAGCCTGCACGCCCAGGAGATCCAGTTCAACGACATCCGGACCACGTTGCAGGCCTTGATGGCCATCTACGACAACTGCAACAGCCTGCACACTAACGCCTACGACGAGGCCATCACCACGCCTACGGAAGAGAGCGTGCGGCGGGCGATGGCCATCCAGCTGATCATTAATCGTGAGCTGGGTTTGACGAAGAACGAGAACCCACTACAGGGTGCGTTCATCATCGACGAACTGACGGACCTCGTTGAGACGGCGGTCCTCATGGAGTTCGAACGCATCAATGACCGGGGTGGCGTGCTGGGTGCTATGGAAACCATGTACCAGCGCGGCAAGATCCAGGAGGAGTCGATGTTCTATGAGCGTCAGAAACTCTCCGGCGAACTTCCGGTCATCGGTGTGAACACGTTTCTCGGCGAGCCCTCGCCGGCAGGCTCCAGCGGCCCGGAATTGATGCGATCGTCCACCGCCGAGAAGGACGATCAGATCGTGTCGCTGAGAGCCTTCCAGGACCGCAACAGTGACCGGACCCTGGCCATGCAGGAGCGTCTGCAAGAGGCCTCCCGCAATGGTGAGAATGTGTTTGAGGTCCTGATGGATGCCGTTAAGGTCTGCTCACTTGGGCAGATCACCGCGGCCTTGTTTGAAGTCGGTGGTCAGTACCGACGAAACATGTAGTCGGGGTCGACTCCTCAAGGGCTCACTGGTCCGACCTCCTCCTGTCAGCGCCCCAATCGACTAGCGCTCAGTTGCTCCAAGGAGGCGTCACGCCGTTCATCCCAGCGTAGGCAACCAACTGCCCGAGGTGCTCACGGAAGTGGGCACTGGTCAGCAAGAGATATCCTTGGCCGGTGCCAGGAGTAGAATGGTCTCGTCACGACCGGACTCCGCCTCGAAGGCGTGTGTTGTAGCCGCTGGTGAAGCCGGTCTCCGCCGTCAAACCCGATTCCTGTGTGAACGGTATCGAGAGTTCCCCTGACCGTCTTCGCCTCAAAATGAGGATCATCGTCAGGTGTTCGGTTCCGAACAGGCACTGGTCGCTTTCGGGCAGGCTACCCCTCTAAGAACGTCCGCGCAGGCCCAATTTCAGCGGTCTACGCCATGGCATAGGGGTTGCATTCGTTCTGGTGACTCACCCCATTCAGCTGCCAGATGCTCCTACACTACCTGCGTACCACCCTTCGCGTTCTCCTGCGTCAGGCCAGTTTTTCGGCCATCAACCTGGTCGGCCTCTCGGTCGGAATCGCAGCCGCCCTGCTCCTGCTGCTCTTTGTCCGCAACGAGATCACGTTCGATAGCAGTCACCAGAATGCCGACCGGATCTACCGGGCGTGGGTGATGGAAGACTACGGGCCCGATCAAGTCCACTTCAACACGACCACCCCCTACAGGACCGGTCCCGACCTGAAGGCGGCCATCCCCGAGGTCGAGGCCATCACCCGCTTCCAACGATTCAACGACACCGTGCGGCGGGGCGACGCCAGTCACAACGAGGTGATTCACGTCGCGGAAACCAACTTCCTCGAGGTCTTCGACTTCCCTGTGGTTACGGGTGATCGGGAAACCATGCTCTCGAGTCAGGAAAATATCGTCCTGACGGAGGCGGCAGCGGCGCGATACTTCGGTCTGTCTGACCCGATGGGCGAGATTCTCAGCATCGACTTCAACGGAGAGCCTCGGCAATTTCAGGTAAGTGGCGTGCTTGCGGACCCGCCGGACAATTCGAGCCTGCAGTTCGAGATGGTGCTGTCCTACGCCATCGACGAGTGGTTCTATTCCGACAGGTTCAAGACGGCATTTTTCAGTGTCAGCCCCGAGACGTACGTGCTGCTTGCCGAGGGCGCTGATGTTGACGCTGTCCGGGCGAAGATACCCCCGATGATCACCTCGGTAATCGGAGATCGGGTCGTGGAAGGCCAGTACAAGGTGGGCTTGCAGCCCCTGCAGGACATCCACATGAACCCTGACTTCCCGGAGGGCTATTCCAGCGTTATAAATCCGATGTACGTCCGGATCCTGCTGGCGTTGGCCCTCCTCATTCTGAGCATTGCCTGCATCAACTTCGTCACGCTTTCTGTCTCACGCTCGCTGACCCGGGCCAAGGAGATTGGTGTCAGGAAGGTGATCGGGGCAGATCGGGGTCAACTCATGGGCCAGTACTGGGGCGAGGCGCTGATGCTTACCGGCCTCTCGATGGTGCTTGGCTTCTTGCTGGCGAGTCTGGCCTTGCCCGCATTCAATGGCCTGGCGCAGCGTGAGTTGGTGCTCCAGCTGGACGGACGAACGGCCTTCCTGCTGGGCGGCATCTTTGTGATAGCAGGCCTTCTGGCAGGTCTGTATCCGGCCTTCGTGTTGTCTCGCTTCTCACCGATTGATGCCTTTCGCGGAACCGTATCAAACGGCGCTGATCGGAGCCGTGTGCGCAAGACACTGGTGGTCGGTCAGTTCGCGCTGTCCATTCTACTGATCGCGAGCACCCTCATAATCGGGAAGCAGTTGGACTACCTGGAGAGCAAGGATCTTGGCTTTGCCAAGGAGTCGATTGTGAGCATCCCGACAGAAGCGTCTATTGAGGAGGGTCAGGAAATCGCCGACCGACTCCGTTTCAGACTGGCCGGTGACCCGGCGGTCATGTCGCTGA
>JBLFXH010000182.1:0-6861 GCA_047611125.1 Rhodothermales bacterium | reverse complement strand
GCGATGGCCCAGTGCTCACTACGAAGCCGATGCTTCTGCAGCGAGAGCCGCTGCCCTGGATGCACGATGATGCGTTTGACCCGGTAGCCAGGTTCGTTCAGATACTCTTCCCATCGCCCCCAGGGGCGGTCATCGGCGTCAAGACAGGTCGGTGAACTCATTAAGCGGTGGGTTCGGGTACAGGTTTTCCAATGAAGCGCATCAGGAGGACGAGCACGCCTGCACCGAGACCCAGTCCGGCCCACCACGGGAAGCCGAAGCCTGCGGGCACGGTCCCGAAGACCATCGCCACACCGCCGACGGCCATGGCGTAGGGCAACTGGGTCCGCACGTGGTCGATGTGATCGCAGCCCGATGCCATCGATGAGAGAATGGTGGTATCGGAAATCGGAGAGCAGTGATCTCCCCAAACCGAACCCGCCAAGATGCAGGCGATGGTTGAGTATAGGATGTGATAGTCGTGAGCCGCGACCATCCCGTTGATGGTCATGACCGCCCATGCGAGCGGCACTACCAGTGGCAGCAGAATGCCCATCGCTCCCCAGGAAGACCCCGTGGCGAAAGCCGTAGCCGCCGCCAACAAGAACACGATGATCGGAACGAGCTCCGGACTGAGCGAGTCGCCCAAGACGGAAACCAGGTACTGGGCCGTGAAGAGGGTCTGGGTGACTTCGGAGAGGGACCAGGCTAGCACCAGGATGATCATCGCGAACATCATGGACTTGAGGCCGGCGTACCAGGCCTCAATGGTCTGGCCAAGCGTGAGAATTCGCTGTCCTACCGACAGCATGGCGGCCACTATCACGCTGAGGAGCGATGCCCACAGCAGGGACGTGTAGGAATCCGACGACCCAATGATGTCGCGAAGATTGTCGCCCTCCCCTGTGGCATAAAGCCCTGCCATAACGCCGAACACCAGCACCGCCACCGGAAGAACCGCATTGATCATACGCATCGGCTTGTCAGGGTTAGGCTGCACCTCCTTCCCTTCCACGGCCTCAGAGTCGATTTGCGCGTCAGGGGCCGAAACCTGCCCAGTGGTTCGCGCTCTTACCTCAGCGGCATGCATGGGGCCAAAGTCGCGCTTGCTGAACGCCACGACGAACACAAAGAAAATGGCCAGGAGCGGATAGAAGCTGAACGGAATCGAAGAAAGAAACAGGCCGTAGGGCGAGGCATCGATCTCAGGAATGGTCTGCAGCACATCGCCAATCAGCCCGACCTCATACCCAATCCAGGTGGTGACGAAGGCAATACAGGCCACTGGCGCTGCCGTGGAGTCCACGATGTAGGCCAGCTTCTCGCGAGAGATGCGCAGCCGGTCCGTCACCGGACGCATGGTGTTTCCGACCACCAGCGTGTTAGCGTAGTCGTCGAAAAAAATGGCGAGGCCCAGAGACGCCGTGGCAGCCTGGCCGCGAACCGGCGTGCTGGCCCAGGTGATGATTCGGTTCACGATGCCCTGCATACCTCCGTTTCGGGAGACGATACCCACCATGCCGCCAATCATAAACGAGAACAGGATGATCGACGCTCGATCGGGGTCTGTCATGGCCCCTAGCACATAGACCTGAAGGGTTTCCAGCAGGCCCCTCCAGAGGCCCATCGGTGTCAGGGCTACCGCAAACGCGGCCCCAGCCCAGATACCGACGAAGAGAGCCGGTATCACGCGCTTGAAGACAAGGGCAATGCCAATGGCAATCAATGGGGGAAGGATCGACAACCAGCCCGGGATGGCACGGAATGGGACCGACGCCACCTCCCTACCCTGACGAAGCACCTGGACGTTTCCAGTCTCTGACGCCTTTACCGAGGCCGTCCAGACGCCGTCCTCGACCGTAAACGGAAACCGCTCCGAGCCCACCGCAGCGACATACGCGTCTGCCCCGAGGGTATCAGCGACCACCAAACCCACCTCAAAAGGCACTTCCTTGAGTACAGTCCCAGGGACCGAAAGCTCTGCCACCTGCGCCGAAGCCATCGGAGCGAGTCCGGCCACCAAGGCAAGCATCGCGACTAGAAGGGGTCCATGAAAAAGGCCGGCCGACGGGAATCGAGTGGTCATTGGGCTCAGTCTTGGGTTCCGAAAATGCGATCTCCGGCATCGCCGAGGCCCGGCCGGATGTAGGCGTTCGAGTCCAGCTCCCGATCCAGTGCTGCCGAGACTATCGGGACATCGGGATGCGCCTTGTTCAGGCGGACTACGCCCTCAGGAGCCGCCACCAGACACATGAACTGGATGTCCTTCGCGCCTCGTTTCTTGAGGATCGAAATAGCGCCCTCCGCAGAACCGCCGGTAGCCAGCATCGGATCAACCACCAGCACACGCGCCGATTCGATGAATCGCGGCGTGCGCTCGTAGTAAGACACCGGCTCGAACGTTTCCTCGTCCCGATACATGCCCAGATGCCCTACACGGGCATCCGGGATCAGCCGCAAAACGCCGTCCACCAGACCCAGACCGGCCCGCAGGATGGGGATCACAATGACCGACCCGCGCAGGTTGTGCCCCACCGTTTGCTCTAGCGGCGTCTCGATGGTGACCTGGTTGACCGGAAGGTCGCGCAGGCACTCGTACGCCAGGTGCATCGACAGATCAGACAGCGTGGACCGAAAGGTCCCGTGATCCGTGCTCTGCCGCCGGAGGACCGTGAGGTCTCTCCGAACGATGGGGTGGTCTACAACGGTAAGGCGGGGAGTTGCCACGACTACCCTCTACTGGTTCCCCTTTTTGAGCCAAGGCTTCCGCTCGAAGTACGAATTGGTAATCTTCTTCAGCAGCCCGGAAAGCAAGATCAGCGTCACGACGTTGGGCAGCGTCACCAGCGAGAGGGCCACGTCGCCCAAGTCCCAGATGGTGGTAACCGCCAGCGTGGCACCAACGAAGTGGAAGACCAGGAAGACCATTTTGTAAGGCAAAATGGCCTTACGACCCATCAGATAATTGGCGCAGCGGTCTCCGTAGTAACTCCAGGAGATGGCCGTGGAGATGGCGAACAGGAAGACGCACAAGAGCACCAGCCACCTACCGAGCCACCCGAGACCGAGTGGTTCCAGTCCCCTCTCGAAGCCAAGTGCCGTCATCGGCGAACTGTTTCGGACGCCGTTGCCAAAGAGGACTTCGTACTCCTGGCCCGATTCGCTCACCGCAATGCCGCGAGGTGGATAGACGGTACCGGAGAAGAAGGCCGTCTGCTCGACATCACTGAAGAGGCGGCTGACGGCTACATCGTAGTAAGCCAAGACACCGGCGTCTGCCGCGACCGCGGCTCCCTGCGAATACGCGATAGCTTCCGGCGTGGCAATTTCGTTGTTGGAGCCGAACTCGTCGACAATGACATAGCTGATGTTTCCGTCACCGAAGTCCAGATCGGTCGGGATTTGCGCGTTGTAGGCACCGGTCATAATGATGACCAGACCGGTCATTGTGCAGATGACGATGGTGTCGATGAACGGCTCAAGCAGCGCAACTACGCCCTCTGACACAGGCTCATCGGTCTTGGCAGCGGAGTGCGCAATGGGCGCCGAACCCTGCCCGGCCTCATTTGAAAAGAGCCCTCGTTGTACGCCGTAGCGCAGCGTGAATATGAAGATGCCAACACCCGTGCCCGCAACACCAGCAGTTGGATTGAAGGCCTCCTGGAAGATGATACCGAAGGCCGGAAAGATCTCGCCCGGATTCGCTATGAGAATGACTAGCGCGCCCAGTACGTAGACACCGGCCATGACGGGCGCCAGAATCCCGGTCACGGCGCCAATGCGCCTGATGCCGCCAATAATCACGAGACCAACCACGGAGGCCGAGATCAGCCCAGTGATCCAGGTAGCTATGCCAAAGTTATCGGCAACCTGGGTCGCGATGGTATTGGCCTGAATGGCGTTCCCCGTCATGAACGAGGTCAGCATGAGCATGATGGCGAAGAACACGGCGACGGGCTTCCAATTCCAGCCGTACACGTCCTTGATTCCCTGCTCGATGTAGTACATCGGGCCTCCTGCCACCGAGCCTGACATCGCGTTGGCTCCCTCCAACTGGACTCGGTAGTGCTGCGCCAGCGTGACCTCGCTGAACTTGGTAGCCATACCCAAGATGGCCGTCATCCACATCCAGAACAGAGCACCCGGGCCTCCCCAGTGAATGGCCAGCGCCACACCCGCAATGTTACCGATGCCGACGGTGGCCGACAGCGCCGTGGTCAGCGCCTGAAAGTGCGAAACATCACCCGGCTCATCCGGATCGTCGTATCTCCCCGAGGTAACGGCAAAACCATGGCCCAACCGCCGAAATTGGACGAAACCCAGACGGAGGGTCAGAAAGGCGCCGGCGCCGAGCAGGCCGATTACCAGAATGGGCGAAAGCAGCCCATTGGCAACGGAAATAAAATGTTCTAGGGCTTCCATCCGGGGGTGGGGTCTGGTGTAATGGGCTCAAATGGTGGTCTTCGCCCGCCGGCCCAACGGGAATGCCGTCAAAAAGGCCGGAAATGGCAGCCGCGAATATAGTCCTGCCTTCAGGGGTCGACAAACGGATCCCCCGAGATCAGCCCCCCAATGAGGCCGGATCGACTTCGCTCACCGTCCCATCGGCCACTGCAAGGGTCCGCGCGGGATACTTCTGGACCAACCGATAATCATGCGTGGCCATCAGAATGGTCATTCCCTGACTGTGCAGATTCAGAAAGAGTCGCTGGATGTCGTCCGCTACGGCCGGATCCAGATTTCCGGTGGGCTCGTCAGCTAGAATCACCCAGGGTTCGTTTACGATGGCTCGCGCGATCACTACTCGCTGCTGTTCACCGCCCGATAGTTCGTGCGGGAAGCGCCTCCGCTTGTGGCTCAGTCCAACCCAGGAGAGGACGTGCAAGACCCGATTGCGAACCGCACGGCCGGACTTGCCCGTGACATACAGGGCGAAGGCCACGTTCTCGTAGACATCCCGGTCGGGCAGGAGCTGAAAGTCTTGAAATACGATACCCAGCGAACGACGGAGGAAGGGCACTTCGGCCGGCTTCATGCGGTCACTCCGGAAGTCGGCCACCCGGACCTTGCCGGCAATCGGCGGCGAATCCATGTAGAGCAGCCGGAGCAGCGTAGTCTTTCCTGATCCTGTCGGACCAATCAGGTAGACCATCTCACCGCGATCGATGGTCAGATTCAACCCGGAGAACACCTCGCGCTTCTCACCACCTGGCAGCGGATAGGCAGCAGTAACGTCTTGGAGTTCAATCAAGGTGTGTCCAAGGGCTTACGGAGGACCCAGTGGACCCGTTCTGAAGCCTCGGTCGCATCTTCCCGGCCAAAGTCTTCGAACCGGCCGGCGATTGCGAAGCCGGCTGCCTCGGCGGACGCCGCGACCTCAGCAAGACTATAAGCACGCTGCTGGTGCTCCTCTCTGAAGTTTTTCCCCAGCACCTCGATCTCAAAGACAGTGGTGTGTATTCGCGTTTCTGGATCGTATTTGGAATGCCGCACATACCCGAAGCCTTCCGCCTCTCCCCGGTCCTCCATCAGCGCCTCATTGTTCACCGAGTTGGCTGGCGTGCTCTGGTCGAACACGAACACGCCACCCGGCTTCAAGGCCCGATGGGCGCAACTGAACAGCAACCCAAGCCGCTCTTCGGTCAGTAGATAGTTCATTCCATCGTACAGCAGCAGGACGGCGTCCACGAGTTGGTCCACCCGGAAATCAGTGAAGTCGGCCTCAGCGAACTGAATGTCCGCTCCCTCCATCTCTGCCTTTGCCTGCGCCACCCTCACCATGCGGCCGGAGGCGTCCGTCGCGAGGTAGGTGTATGGGTGCAGGTACCGGAGCGCCAGAGCGAACGACCCTGTGCCACAGCCCAACTCAAGGATCTTCTCTCCATCAGGAGCGAAGTCGGTCAGCAGGTCCTGCACGTGGCTGGCCCAGAGGTCGTAGTCGACGTGCTCCATGACCACGTCGTAGCCTGCTGCCAAGACCGAGTAGGCTGAGACTTCCTTCATGACATTGCAGATTCGAGGGTCAGTCGCTGCTTGGCCACGTCCAGCGCCACCTCGATGGCATTGCGCATCGATTCTGGTCGGGCGATGCCCTTTCCGGCGATACCGAACGCGGTCCCGTGATCGGGCGACGTGCGAATGATGGGCAATCCGGCGGTGAAATTGACGCCTGTGTCGAAAGCCAGGGTTTTGAACGGAATCAAGCCCTGGTCGTGATACATGGCAAGAACCGCATCGTACTGCTCCCACTGCCGCTCTGCAAAAAAGCCGTCTGCAGGAAACGGGCCGAAGCCTCGATTGCCAAGAGCCTCGCGCATTGCAGGCTCGATGATCTCGATTTCCTCGGAGCCGAGCACCCCACCGTCGCCGGCGTGGGGATTCAGTCCCAGCACGGCAATCCGCGGCTCTGCGATTCCGAAATCGCACTCCAACGAATCGGCGAGTCGACCCAGGCGGCGGGCAACCGCCTCCTGGGTGATCCGAGCAGCCACGTCCCGCAGCGGGATGTGGCCAGTAACCACTCCCACGCGAAGCGGTCCCGCAACCATTGTCATCAGATAGTCCGCTGTGCCCGTAAGCTTGGCCAGAAACTCGGTATGGCCAGGCTCCTCGTAACCAGCGAGACCAATCGCCTCCTTGGAGATCGGTGCGGTAACCATGGCATCGCATTCGCCAGCCAGGCAAAGCTCCACCGCACTGGCTACAGCGCGCATGGACAATGCCCCGGCCTTCGCCGAGACCTCCCCATAGCGGAGCGCATAGCCCTCGTCGGCTGCCACATGGTGGAGCGGCACCGGGAGGGCATCAAGGCCCAGCCGATTTGCGTGCAACTCCAACACCGCCCGGTCTCCGACGAGGACGGCATCGCATTGGGCCTGAACC
>JBLFXH010000181.1:0-6887 GCA_047611125.1 Rhodothermales bacterium | reverse complement strand
CGCTCAGCAATCTGGCCCGACTGCCCTATGGTGAGCGCGTCTCAATTGTCCGGAGCGATTTCCGCGGCATCGATTCCGTCGATGAAGGGATTATCCTGACGAACCCGCCCTATGGGCTCAGACTGGGTACTTCGGAGTCCGCTAGTGCACTGATGGGCGAGCTGGGCGACTGGTTCAAACAGTGTTGTGGTGGCCGCACCGCCTACGTGTACGCCGGCAAGCCCGAGACGCTGAAATCAGTCGGGCTCAAGACCACCTGGAAGAAGGCTTTGGTCAACGGCGCACTAGAAGGGAGACTGGCGCGTTATGACATGTACGAGGGCTCAATAAAGGGACAGTCAAAGACTCCAGAGACTGACTGATTTCTGGACCCGCCGGGCCTCGCGATTGGGACCGATTCAGATCCCTGTTCCGCCCGGAGGGCAAACTCATCCCGATTGCCGCGACCTACCTCCCGGACGCTGCCCACTAGGACCGGCTCGCGTCCAGGCCATCCAGAATGACGCCTAGCGCGTCGTCTAGCACTTCCCAGGGAATATTGAGTGGCGGCGCAATCCGGACGAGCGTATTGCTGTGCAGCGTCCACCCCAGGAGAACGCCCTTGCCGAGGGCGGCCGTGACTACGGCTTCTGTCTGGGCGGCAGACTGCAGCTCCATCCCCAGCATGGCGCCACGACCGCGCACTTCCCGAATTCCAGGGTGCGTGAGACGGGCCCGAACCCGCTGCCCGATCTCCGTTGCCCGCTGAGGCAAGTCCTCCTCCAGCAAAACAGACAGCGCCGCGTTGGCCGCCGCGCAAGAAACTGGGTGTCCCCCAAACGTGGTGACGTGGCTGAGTGGCGGGTTGGTGCGCAGCGCCGCCATGATCTCCCTTGACGAGATGAAGGCCCCCAGCGGCATTCCGCCGCCCAGAGCCTTCGCCACGGTCATGATGTCCGGGACAACACCAAATCCTTCGAAGGCGAACAGTGTACCTGTCCGCCCCATGCCGGTCTGGATCTCATCGAAAATAAGGAGTGCTCCTGTCTCGGTACACCGATCTCTGAGGCGCTTCATCCAGTCATCGCTCGGGACTCGGATGCCACCCTCCCCCTGAATGGGCTCGGTGATCACTGCGGCCACCGAGTCGTCGATTACCTCCAGGGCTTCGACGTCATCGAACGGCAAGAACAGAACATCCGGCAGCAACGGCTGAAACGGGTCTCTATAGACTGAACGGCCGGTTACCGACAGCGACCCGTGGGTGTCGCCGTGGTAGGAGTTTTCGAACGCAACCAGACGGGTTCGACCTGTTGACTTCTTGGCCAGCTTGAGCGCTCCCTCGTTCGCCTCCGTCCCCGTCATGGTGAAATAGACGTTGGACAGGGTGGGCGGGAGGTTGGCCGCGAGTCGGGCGGCCGCGGCTGACTGCGCCTCCTGAACGAACTCGCCGTAGACCATCACGTGGAGGTGGCGGTCTACCTGACGCTTTATGGCATCGATGACCGAAGGATGCCGATGGCCCAGGCTGGAGACCGCGATACCGCTGATCAGGTCCGTGATCCGGCGACCATCCTCGAGGTACAGAAACGGGCCCGCCGCCCTGTCTACTGAGAGGCCGATCGGGTGGTCGCTGGTCCAGGCTACGTGGTCGCGGAAGCGGGAGTCCATCTTTACTTGATCACGAGGATACGCTGGTTGACAGGATAGAGCCACTCAACGCCTCGCTCCGTCACAATGGCATCGTCCTCGAGCGGGATCCTGACCTTGGCTCCTCCCCACTCCGGAGCGCTTGTGTAGGCAAACAGCTCGATGGACAGGAGATTGGTTGGCCTGACTACGTAGGTCCGGCGGACTGGGTTGAAGAATGCGATGGAGGGACCGATTCCGTGTCCGAGATTTCCTACAGAGTGGCAGCCAATAATTATCTCCGTCAGGTCGCTCGCGGAGGGGGTATTGAATCCAGCCATTCTGCCGAACCCGGCTTCGACCAGCGCCACGTAGACGTCTTCCTCTATGGCCGCGGCTGTCTTTCCGGCCTTGATGGTTCTGCGTACCACGTCGCGGGCCGCCAGGGCTTGATCAAACGCATGCTGAATCCCGGCCGGTGGAGCCGTCTCCCCCTGTCGCAACACATAGGCGATGCGCTTCATGTCGGTGTGGAAATTCATCAGTCCGACTCCCCAGTCGATCATCAGGAGGTCCCCACGCTGGATGATCCTATTCGATGACGTGGCCTCCACACCACCGGGGCCCGTGATGTAGACCGAAGGAAACCCGAACGAGGTGCCGAGGCCGTTCTCGAATTGCTGCTCGGTCATCCACCACGCCACGTCTTCGAGCGTAGTCACTCCGGGCGTGATAATCTCGTTTGAGAAGGCACGTTCAGCAATCTTGCGCGACAATTCCCCGGCCTCCGCGAAGGCAACAATCTCACTCGCCACCCGCCTGGATCGAAAATCCGACACCAGTTTTTCGGCGGAGACAAATCTGGCTGCGTAATTCGGACCCAGGACTTCTACGAGTTGCTCGTAACCAGAATGTGTCAGGCCATCGGCGCCTCCGATGGCGCGGGAAGTATTGATCCCGATTCGGCCCGGATCGCGCTCAGACACGAAGGCAGCCAGTTCGTCGCCGCCACCAAAGTGGTCGTACACGCCTCCCTCTTCCAGCAGATACCCGGAGACTCCTAAGGCGGCCCGCTCCACCCTGCCTTCGCCGCTATCGTGAAACACGTAGTAGCTCGTGTTTCCTGTATAGCCACCGCCCAGATCGGCCCAAAGTGGATCGTTGTTGCCCTCCCGGTTCATCACGATCCACATATCGATGTCGTTCTCCCGCATCGCCTCCGGAAGCACGTAGTCAAACTTGTCGCTGCGGATCTGATTCATCATCTCCCAGCGCCGCTTTGCCTCCTGTCCAACAACATCGGTGGCGCCCATTACTAAGGTCAAAAGGAGGACTGCGTAGAATCGCATGGCGGCGGTGGGTAAGACGTTTATCTTTGGAGGCGATGAAACGTACCGATTACATGAAACACCTGCTCCTTTTCCTGGCCGCTTCCTCTCTTGCGCTCACCGGTTGCGCCGGGTCTCGCGCCGCATCGCATGCTGACCGAGACCAGCCAGCAGACGCCCTAACCTCGGACAAGGAGGACGATTCGCCCTTCAAGAAATATTCCGAGGTCATCACGGACCAAGCCGTTTCGGACGAGGGCGTCATTACCGTGCACCGGGTCGACACCGACTACTATTTTGAAGTACCTGATGCCATACTCGGCAAGGAGATGCTTCTTGTCAGTCGAATCTCGAAGACACCGGCGAATCTCTCCGGCTTCACCAACGGAGGGAGCAAGGTCAACGAGCAGGTGGTCCGCTTCGAGCGCAACGGGAATCGGCTACTTCTGCGCAGGATGGCCTACTCCAGCGTTGCTCCCGACTCGCTTCCGGTAGCGTTCTCGGTCGCGGCCAACAACTTCGAGCCCATCCTCATGGCTTTCGATATCGAGGCCTTGTCCCTGGATTCCACGGGGACGGTCATTGAAGTGGGAGACCTCTTTCAGACTGATGTCCCCGCTCTCTCGGGACTGTCTCCCAGACAGCGCACGCAGTTCCGCGTCCGTCGCCTGGACGGGTCTCGCTCGTTCATCAACGAAATGAAGAGCTTCCCGCAGAACGTGAATGTCCGGCACACCATGACGTTTGAGGCCACGGAGCCACCTTCGAATGGCGATACGGGGACGATTTCGATGGAGATGTACCAGTCCATGATCTTGCTTCCGGAAGCAATGATGTCGAGGGTCCATGACCCCCGAGTGGGCTTCTTTACCGTCCGTCAGAATGACTTCAGCCTGGACGAGTTGAAGGCTGGCACCCGGTCCTACATCAGGCGCTGGCGCCTAGAGCCCAAGGATCCTGCTGCATACCTCCGCGGAGAACTGGTCGAGCCCGTCAAGCCCATCGTTTACTATCTCGATCCGGGCACGCCCAAGCGCTGGCGGCCCTACTTCTGCCGTGGCGTGGAGGATTGGAATCGCGCCTTCGAAGCCGCCGGTTTCAAAAACGCCGTGCAGTGCCACGAGGCCCCGGAAGATGATCCAGACTTTGACGCCGAGGACGTCCGCTACTCCACCGTCCGGTACGTGGCCAACACCACGCGGAACGCGGTGGGTCCGAGCGTCTCTGACCCCCGCACGGGCGAGATAATCGAGAGCGACATCATCTGGTACCACAACCACATGCGCTCCTACAGAAACCGCCTCATGATTGAAACGGGTGCGGCCAACCCTGCGGCCCGCTCGCTCAACACGGAGGAATCGCTGATCGGTGAGACCATGCGGCAGGTGATTGCCCACGAGATCGGGCACGCGCTGGGGCTTCCCCACAACATGATTGCCAGTTCTAGCTTCCCGGTCGATTCGCTTCGGTCGCCGACGTTTACGTCTGAGTTCGGGGTCGCCCCGACCATCATGGACTATGCCCGGCAGAACTATATCGCCCAGCCCGGAGATGGTGTCACTCGGTTCGTCCGGAAGGTCGGTCCGTATGACGATTACGTCATCAACTGGGGATACCGCTGGTACCCGGATGTCACGCATCCAGACCAGGAGAAGTCCGCTCTGGACGCGTTGATCTTGGAGAAGGCGGGCAACAAGAGGTACCGCTTCCTAACAAGTCGCCAGTTCACGCCGGAAGCTCAGACTGAGGACATGGGTGATGACCCTGTGAAAGCGTCCAGCTATGCCGTCGCCAATCTGAAGCGGGTGGTTCCAAATCTGGTCGAGTGGACGTCGACTGACGGCCAACCCTATGACGACCTCCAGGAGTTGTATGGCGAGCTGCTCAGCCAATGGTCGCGCTACATGAATCACGTTGTGACCCTGACTGGTGGACTCTACGTAAACCCAAAGGCCACCAATCAGCCGGGCATGGTCTATGAAGTGGTGCCCCGCGAGCGCCAGCGAGACGCCCTCACGTTTCTCTCCGAGAATGTGTTTACCACGCCGACCTGGCTGCTCGAACCCGACTTGTTGAGGCGAATTGAGCCGGCCGGGGCCGTTGATCGGATCCGCGGACGTCAGGTCTCCATCCTGAACAATCTGCTGGAGCCCGCCCGACTGGCTCGGATGATTGAAGCCCAGACCATCGATGGGGCCGGCTACCCGCCCATGGAATTCCTGGACGATGTGCGCTCGTACGTATTCGCCGAGTTGAACGGCAATCGGCCAACCGTTGACACCTACCGTCGGGCACTCCAGCGGGCCTATGTCGATCGGATGGAGTACCTCATGACAGAAGAAATCTCCCGTTCGGCGTCCTTCTTTGGGACCACGGTCAACATGAGTCAGTCCGATATTCGGGCCATAGTGCGGGGGCAGCTTCACGAGTTGAGTGATCATATTTCTCGTGTTCGCTCCCTGACCAGAGATCGTACCGCGCGGTATCACCTGGACGATCTGACCGCCCGCATAACGCGCATTCTGAAGGACGAAGACTGAGCCGCCGCTCACACGTTCTTGGAAGAACATGACGCACCGTTACGCGGTTGTAGGCGCTCTTCTCCAAACGCCCTAACGGGTTCGGGCCGACGTCATGCAACTGCGCCTTGCCATTCAGAAATCCGGACGTCTATCTGACAAATCGATAGACCTGCTGCACAGCTGCGGTATTCGCTTTTCGCATCCCAAGGGGCGGCTCCGGGCCGTTTCCGACAACTTCCCGATCGAGGTTCTGTATCTCAGGGACGATGACATCCCTGGCTACGTGGCCGACGGTGTGGCGGACCTCGGAATAGTTGGCGAGAACGTGGTGCTTGAGAAGGGGGTGCAGGTAGATGAGGTCAGGCGGCTGGGATTCGGCCGGTGTCGGTTGGCAATTGCTCTGCCCCGCGGCGAGAAATACGACGGGGTATCGAGTCTTCAAGGTCGCAGTCTGGCCACGTCCTATCCCCGATTGCTTGAGCGGTTTCTGTCTGATAACGGCGTTCAGGCGTCCATCCACGAGATCAGCGGGAGCGTAGAGATTGCGCCGGGCATCGGGCTCTCAGAGGGCATCTGTGATCTGGTATCGACGGGCTCAACGCTCCTCAGCAACGGCCTCAAGGAGGTGGAAACTATTCTCCGCAGTGAGGCAGTGCTGGTCGCGAACCCTGACCTCTCCCGCGAAAAGCGGAAACTGCTAGAGCGAATCGAATTCCGAATCGACTCCGTTCTCCGCTCAAAGGGGTTTCGCTATATCCTTCTGAATGCGCCGATTGCCGCGGTGGACCACATCATCCGGTTACTCCCAGGAATGCGGAGTCCCACTGTGGTGCCCCTGGCCGATGACGGCTGGGTGTCCATTCACAGCGTGATCCAGGAGGACGACTTCTGGTCCATCGTCGACCAACTGAAGGAGGCCGGTGCCGAGGGTATGCTGGTGGTGCCCATTGAAAAGATGGTGATGTAGTGCGTGTTGTTCGATCTCCGGAGCGCTACACCTGGGACGAGCTAACAGCCCGGCCCACGCAGCCCTTCCAGGACATGGTCCAGGAAATCATGCCGACGATGGACGCGGTGTCGGCACGGGGCGATGCCGCGCTGCGTGAGCTCACCACCCGCTTTGACGGCGTGACCCTAGAAAGTCTTGAGGTGAGCCAGGCCGAGATGGACCGCGCCGGCGATTCGCTTGCCCCGGACCTGAAGGACGCCATCCGGATTGCCGCGGCTAACATCGAGGCGTTTCACGCCCCGCAGAAGCAGGGTACTCAGCGTATTGAGACGATGCCGGGCGTGGTGTGCTGGCGGCGCAGCGTGGCCATCGAGCGAGTAGGACTCTACGTACCTGGCGGTACGGCTCCGCTGTTTTCTTCGGTTCTGATGCTCGGAATCCCGGCGCGTCTGGCCGGGTGTTCAGAAGTCGTGCTCTGTA
>JBLFXH010000180.1:0-6898 GCA_047611125.1 Rhodothermales bacterium | reverse complement strand
AAGAGACGACACTCGCCGAAGTCTTCAAGTCGAAAGGCTATGCGACGGCCATTTTCGGGAAATGGCATCTAGGGCATCTGCCGGAATTCCTGCCGACGCGGCACGGGTTCGACGAGTTCGCCGGCATTCCCTATTCCAACGACATGTGGCCTTTCCACCCGGAGAGTCCCGATGCGTGGGTGGACTTGCCGACTTTCGACCAGGAAGAAATTGTTGGCTATAACACGGATCAGTCTCGCTTCACGACGGACTTCACCAACCGCGGCGTGGACTTCATCAACAGGAGTGCAGCAGCCGGCCAGCCGTTCTTCCTCTACCTGCCGCACCCAATGCCCCACGTCCCGCTCTCGGTATCGGAGGAGCGGGCGGGTGACTCCGGGGCGGGTCTATTTGGAGACGTGATCAACGAAATCGATTGGTCGGTGGGTCAAATCATGACAGCCCTCGAGAATGCGGGGCTCTCTGACAATACCCTCGTGATCTTTACCTCGGACAACGGCCCTTGGCTCAGTTATGGGGACCACGCGGGCTCGGCGCTGCCACTGCGAGAGGGGAAGGGCACAGCCTGGGACGGAGGTGTCCGCGTTCCCTTCATCGCGCGGTGGCCCGGAGTTTTGGAGGCCGGCAGGACAGTCGATGTCCCCGCAATGACCATCGACGTATTGCCAGCCATGGCCGACCTGATCGGCGCAGAGCGGCCTTCCCGCGTCATCGACGGCGCCAGTCTGTGGCCACTTCTTTCCGGTGAGTCTCAGGTATCGCCGCAGGAATCGTACTTCTTCTGGTATCGCACCAACGAACTGCATGCCATGCGCTCCGGGCAATGGAAGCTCCAGTTTCCGCACACCTACCGGACCATGGATGGCCGGGAGTTGGGCTCAGGCGGTATTCCAGGCAAGTATGACTATTCGGCCACGGTGGGGCTCGAGCTCTTCGACATGGAGTCCGATATGGGTGAGCGAACAGACGTTTCCGCGCTTCACCCCCACGTTGTCCAGCGCATGATGGCAACGGCTGATTCGATGCGCAGCGAATTGGGCGACCGTCTCACGGAAGTTGAAGGCCGGTCAAACCGTGAACCAGGGCGCGTGTCGCCAGAATGATACAGCTAGAAACACTTGGACCCCCATCAGCGTCGCGACGCCAATCGCCCACGCGGCCAGTTCGGTCCCGACTCGCTGATCTCTTGACCGCGGCCGTGGTCGCCCTTGTCCCGGCACTCGCCGGTTGCGGCGCGCCCACGGAACGCCCCAACGTTGTCGTCATCCTCGTGGATGATCTAGGCTGGGCAGACACCGGCGTCTATGGGAGCACCTTCTATGAGACGCCAGCGATAGATCGCCTGGCCGGAGAAGGCGCCATCCTGACCCAGTTCTACGCAGCCAGTTCGGTGTGCTCGCCGACGCGGGCCAGCATCATGAGCGGAAAACACCCCGCGCGTTTGGACCTCACCAACTGGATTGGTGGGGAGCAAGATGGACTCCTGCGGCAAGCCGATTACATTCGCCAGCTCCCGCTAGAGGAGGTCACCTTTGGCGAGGCCTTTCAAGAGGCTGGCTATGCCACAGGGTACATCGGCAAATGGCACCTGGGACGGGAGGGCTACCTCCCGGACATGCAGGGTTTTGACTACACCTTCGCTGTCAATCAGGCGGGTCAACCCGGATCGTATTTCCCGCCCTACGAAAACCCGAATTGGGCCCTCACCAACGTGCCCGATCTCAAGGGAGACCCAGAGGGGGCCTATCTCACGGACCGGTTGACGGACGCCGCCGAAGCGTTTGTCCGAGGCGATCGCGAGAAGCCCTTCTTGCTGGTGCTGTCCCATTATGCGGTACACACCCCGCTTCAGGCGCCCGAAGAGACGGTGAGTCACTACCGCGCCAAAGCTGCCTTGTTGGGGGAGGCCACCGAAGATCACTACCGGACAGATCACGGGTCGAGCACGAAGCTTCGGCAGGATCATCCTACCTACGCGGCCATGGTCAAGCGGACCGATGACAGCGTAGCGCGTGTCTTGGAAGCCCTCGACGGGGAAGGCATTCTGGACGAGACCATCGTCGTCCTTCTGTCCGACAACGGGGGGCTGAGTACGCTGGTAAGGAGAGGCCTGAATCAGGCGACGTCCAATGAGCCGCTGCGTTCAGGAAAAGGCTGGCTATACGAGGGCGGGATCCGCTCGCCGTTTATCGTGCGCTATCCATTGCGCATCAGACCCGGGACTGTCGATATCCAGCCGGCCATGACGACCGACCTGTACCCCACGCTGCTTGGCCTCGCAGGGCTTGAGGGCCGGCCGCTACAGCATCTAGACGGGACAGACTTGAGTACGCGGCTGGCTGGGGGCGAAAGCTCCGCAGTCGCCCAGTACTGGCACTTCCCCCACTACCATGGATCAGGCAACCGTCCGGGCGGCGCTATCCGGCAGGGAGACCTGAAACTAGTCGAATGGTTTGAGGACGGAGCCGTGGAATTATACGATCTGGCGGCCGATCCCGGTGAGAAACTGGACCTGTCGCAGTCTCGGAAGGAAGACGCGGCCCGGCTCCGCGAGGACCTGCATCAGTGGCGAGAGCGAGTCGAGGCGAACATGCCGACGGTGCTGGACTGAGCGCTGGGTTGACCGTTCCTGCAGTCCACCTCTAGCGGAACGCCACCTTCACGCCGAGGCTCGGGACGATAGGAAGCTGGTCGGAGCGCTTGAGCGTGAACACGTCCAGATAGAACAGATTCGAGCGGTTGTACACGTTGATCACCGAACCTTGCACCGTTACAACGGCACGCTCGGTGGTGAACTTCCGTCCCACGGACACATCCATGCGGTGATACGCCGGGAGTTGGCCGCTGAACGGACGCTCATAGATCACGCGGCGGTCCACATCGACCTCGAAGGGGTCGATGATCCCATCAACCAGGGCGAATCCGTCGAACCCAACTACTCGACTGAACGGCAACCCGGAGCCGAACTCCCATCGCACGCTCAGGTCAAGCTTGCGGTAGGTAGTTGAGGCCAGGGCATTGACCTGATGGCGCCGATCGTGTGGAGGACGGAATTCGAGGGTCTCGGTGCCGTACCAGAGCTCAAGCTCGGCCTGCTCAGCCCGGTACTTGGTGTTCGAAAACCCGTACGTGATGTAGCCATAAAAGCGGGGACGCCGGATCTCGGCCCGCAGGTCAAGTCCGAATGAGCGGCCCGTGGCTGGCTGGAGGTTCGTCGTAAATCGGGGATAGGCAGTCCATTCAGAAATGAACAGGTTGGCCAGGTGCTTCCCGTAGGCCTCGACCGATAGCTCTAAGCCGGCGGGCAGGGAGGTCCGGTAGCCCACCAATCCATGCCATGCCGTCTGAAGTCGGCCTTCGGCTATGCCATCAAAACGCTCACTCTTGGCGATGGAATTGGTCCAGGCCATGAAAACGCTGGCGGCATCGCGTCGGTCATATAGTCCGATCTCGGTCTGTTCGTAGAACCCTCCTGCGAAGCTAAACTGGTGCCGGCCGCGCTCATACAGCACGCGCAGCCTCGGTTCGAGGTACGGCTGAAAGCGGGTGTCGAAGAACTGGGCGCGGAGCCCCGGCCTAAACTTGAGGTTCTCGGTGAGGCTGTACTCGGGCTCCAGATAAAGACCAAAGTGCAGGAGGCGATCCGATCGCTGTTCTACGTTCTGGAAGAGTCCGCCCATGTCCGACGAGAGATACACCGATCTCAGGGAGACACCGCCGTTCCAGGTGACCCGGTCCGAGAAGAACTGGAGGTCAATCATCGCGTGGCCGTTCTCGATGAATGTCTTCCGCGCGGGATTGGCAGCTGGCCCCAGAGAAGACTCCAGGCTGGAGTACGAAACGTTAGCCTCGAAAAAAACCGGGAATCGCCGAGGAAGGATCACATATCGAGCTCCGATACCGCGGTTTTGCCAACGGATTTCCTCTGGAGCAATCTCACTGCCCAGATCCTCTCCCAAGGTGCCACGATCATCCGTGGCAAGCGCCGTAACCGAGAGGCGCTGATTGGAGTCCAGATTGGCGGTGATCTTTACGAACGCGTCCCCGAAGTCGAAGGGTAGCGGCTTGCCGACAATGTCGGCTGCTACCTGCTCCACCAGGGATTTGCGAGCAGAAGCCAGAATGGTCAGCTTGCCGGGAACGATTGGTCCCTCGAGGTGGGCAGCGCTGATAAAGGGGGAGAGTGAAATGGATCCCTCGAATTGGCGGTTGTTGCCATTGCGGGTTGAAACGTCCATTACGGACGAGATACGTTCGCCGAACCGAGCCTTGAATCCCCCTGCGTAGATGTCGGCGCGGTTGATAATTTCGGAAGGGAAGGCCGAGTAGAATCCCAGAATGTGGAACGGCTGGTAGAGGAGAATGCCATCCAGCAATGCCTGGTTCTGGGAGGGTTCACCGCCCCGGATGAACAGCTGTCCACCGCGATCTCCGGAAGAGACCACGCCCGGGAGCGTCCGGAGAAGCGTGGCGAGGTCGCCCGAGACATCCGGTGCCGGGATGAGATCAATATCCTCGGGTCGAATGGTCTGCTGGCCAGCAGTGACACGGGCCGCGCCGGTGGATCGGTCCGATTCGACAAATATTTCGTCGAGTGCCTCCTGATCTGGCTCGAGTTGCAGGTTCAGGCTGATGGCTTGCCCGGTGGGGATCAGGACCGAGTCCGTGACAGCCAGATAGCCGATGTAGGTGGCTGAGATCTCGGCGTACCCGCTCGTAAGACTGGGTATGACGTAGAATCCGTTGAAGTCGGTGACGGCCCCGCGAAGCAGCTGCCCGTTTCGCCGAACCACGACGTTTACGAACTCCAGGGGCTCGCCGTTGGAGGCGTCCGTGACGAATCCACGAACCGAGGCAGGTTGCGCTGAGGCCGCGGTGGGCAGGGAGCACGCCAGCGCGACCAGCAGGGCCACGGAGGAGAAGAATCGCATCATGACGGCGCGGACTAGTCGTTGTCGGGACGGAAGCCGATGCGAGTCAGCACATCTTCCGGAAGTTGATAGCGGTGTTCCAGTAGGTATCCGGCGCCCACGAATCCGAAGCCGCCCTTGACGTTCGTCATCGCGCCGGGCTGAATCAGGACATTCGCCTCATACTGATCACCGGGTGCCGCCCACTCAGCGTTGGCAGCAACAAGAGAGATTTCGATGGCCTCGAGCCGGATGCCGTAGGCCGCGTCACTGTTGCCTCGCCGCGAGACCCGCTGCCGGATTTCCCTGAAGTCGTGACTGAAGTTGATTGGGATGGTCCAACCTTCGCCGCTCAATTCGGCCTTGTCGGAGTAGGCGATGGGGACAAAAAGGCGTTGAACGATGAGGCTATCCTGCGCCGGGGGAGCCGTCGGATCCGTTGGCGGAGGCGGTGCGCCGAAATCTTTCTGATTGTCTGGCGGCAACACGGGGTAGGCGAGCGATGCGGGTGGCAGTTTGGCCTTAATCACGTATCGGACCAGGAGAAAATTGAGTCGATCCACGGGCGCGGTCACAGCAACGTTCTGTCGAATCCAGATGTCTTCGAAGACGCCACCAGGCACTACTTCGGCCAGCGGCGGCACGGTTACGGTCACTTCCGAATGGCGCTCCCCGGAGGCCGAGGCCACGTTGATTCGGTACGTCCGGTCATGGGCTGCCCGGAATGGCGCCCAGTAGACGTGCACCACGCCATTTTCGCGGAATACCATGGAGTCAGACCAGACAAACTGGTCCCCGGTCTCAAGGTCTGTGGACGTGACGATAGCGTCCAACCGCTCGGCGGGCAGGACTCGCAGTTCGTTCTCGATTGGAAAGACGATGACGCCCTGGCTGTCGGCCTCGGGATTGACCACGCCGTACATCGAGAAGTGCCGGTCCGTATCCGCCCTCGGGGCAACCGAGGTTTCGCACGCCGATAGGGCAAGGATCCAGCCGAGGCAGGCCAGAGGAAGGACACGTCCGGTGAACACAGACATCGTGGAAGAGAGGGTTCGTACGAGGCGTAAGTATATCTCCGCCCACACCAGAAAGTATCAGAGGATGGTGGATCTGGTCGGCACCATTGTTGGGAATGGGTGATACGGCTGGACAGACCCCCAGAAAGGCCACTCAGCCCGCATTTGTCGGGATTTAAGTATCTATTCGAGTCTCAAATGGAGCATATCGGGAGCGGTTGGCAATTCGACGCCTACGCGAGTGGCAATCGAGTCTGGAAGATTCCCGTCTCTCGGTTTCGCATGGCGACCCGGGTTCTGCGGAGCTATCCAACACTCGTGGCCAAGCCGTTCAGCTTGATGGTGAAGATCCAGGAACTGACCGAGGACCGAGACCTCGTGCTTCAGGAAATCAATCGGCTAGAGATTGACGGTCGCCTGCTGGCCAACTTCCGCCGCGAAGGCGGACGATACATTCAGGATCTGGTCAAGCCATTGGGTGATGTCTTGGAGGAGGGCCGCCTGGATCCCTACTGGCTGATGGACCGCTACGTGGATTCGGTTCGTCGCAGCTGGAATTCCGGATTTGCAGAGACCAGTTTCAACTTCACGGTCAACCACGGACTCGATCGCCGGGGCCAGGTGGTCATCGTCGACGTAGGCGAACTGACCTTCGACAAGCGTGACGTTGCCAGACTGATTGAGAAAAAATTCTGGGAGAAGGCCTTCAGCGCAAGGACGCTGCCGAAGCGCGTTCGCGCGTACCTGTACCGGGCGATGGAAAGGACTATAAACCTTGGCCAGCTCGAGCGTGAATGGAGCGAAGCGAGGCCCCTCGATCGAGCACGGCCAGCGCCCGACCGTCAGGCCGCTCGCCGCACCGACGATTCCAGACGAAACGAGGAGCAACGATCAGGACTCCGCGGTCAGAACAAGACTACGGTCTCTCTATGATCCTTCAGGTCAGGTTGGATATTGCCCCCGACGAGGTCA
>JBLFXH010000179.1:0-6999 GCA_047611125.1 Rhodothermales bacterium | reverse complement strand
CCGGTTGGCCGATATTCTGGGCGATCTTGTAAAGCCGTTCCTGCGCGGAGATTCGCCGTTGACGGCTGGCCTGCATCCCTGTCGGTGCAGCCCTGGAGCCGTGTGCACAAACGGCCATCGTGAAGTGCCCTGCCACTTCGCCAGGCAGTCGGAGCCGTGAATGTCCTCCTCCTGAGAAGCCGGGATGGCGGTCAGCCGTACCTGGACCGGATGCACCTGGAGGGATGGACGAGCGAGTGCTTCGAGCCGGTTTCCTACACCTTCCACGGGCAGGAGCCGATGCGGGCTTCCCTACGCAGGCCCGATCAGTATGGTGGGCTAGTCATCACGAGTCCCAGGACGCTGGAGGCCTGGAGGCGGGACCCCGAGTCCCGGGAGGCGTTGCGGGCCTGGGCGGACAAGCCGGCCTTCGCCGTTGGTCCGCGGACTGCTCACGAGGCGCGGGAACTTGGACTCACCCCCGCAGGCAGTGAGGCACGCGGCGCCGACGCGCTGGCCGGGTTCATCGGCCGGAATCCTCCATCGAAGCCCCTCCTTTTTTGCTGCGGAGAACCGCGCCGACCGGAGTTGGTGGGCGGCCTCTCGGCGGCCGGGGTTGAGGTGGATGTCGTATCCGTATATGCCTCTCACTTGGCATCTGCATCGCCAGACACGGTGCCAGACTGGGTGGTGTTCTTCAGTCCACGGGCCGGCGCTCTGAGGCACACTTGGGTCTGGCCGTGGGGGGCCATCAGGCAGGCGTGGGTGGGCAAAACCGCATCTGCGCTAGCACCGCCTGGAGCGGTCACGGCAGACTATCACGATGTTGACGGGCTGGTTCAGGGCATTATCGGAGCGTCGGACTGAGTCTTTCCCAGCTCACCCCGGCGATGGAAGATCCGGTACAGAACCGGCAGGACAACGAGCGTCAGCAGGGTGGCCGAAATAATGCCTCCAATCACGACGGTCGCGAGCGGCCGCTGGACCTCTGCCCCCGGACCCGTTGCCAGGGCCATGGGGACGAACCCAACGGAGGCCACTAGCGCGGTCATCAAGACCGGCCTAAGACGCTGAAGCGCCCCCTGGAAAATGGCGTCGTCCAGGCTCTTTCCGCGCTCGCGAAGTTGGTTCACGAAGGTGATCATCACCAGGCCATTCAGCACCGCCACTCCGGAAAGTGCAATGAAGCCGACGGCAGCCGAGATGGACAGCGGGATGCCGCGAAGCCACAACGCGGCCAGCCCGCCAGAAAGCGCGAGGGGAATCCCGGAGAACACCAGAATCGAGTCCTTCGCCGAACCAAACGTGGCGTAAAGGAGGCCAAAGATCAGAAGGAGCGCAAGGGGGACAACCAACTGCAGTCGTTTTGCCGCAGAGATCAGCTGTTCAAACCGGCCTCCCCATCCGAGCCAGTACCCGGCAGGCACATCCACATTAGCGGCCACTTCCCGCTGAGCCTCGGTCACGAACGACGCCAGATCCCGGCCACGAACGTTCGCCATCACCATGACCAGCCGTTTGCCGTTTTCTCGACTGATCTGATTGGGTCCGGGCGCCAGCTCAAGATTGGCCAGCTCGCCCAGCGTGATTGTGCGACCTCCTCCGTGTCCACCACTAAACAGTGCGTGACCGGGGTTGGCCAGAGTTGCGGTCCTGAACTGACGGGCGGTCAGCGGGATGGGCAGTCGCTCGAGTCTCTCAAGGTCAACCCGCTGCGACTCAGGCAGGCGCACAATCAACGGAACTCGGCGGTCTCCTTCGAAGATGGTTCCTGCCTGCTTGCCACCAATAGCTATCTCAACGACCTCTTGCACGTCGGCCCGCGATAGCCCATATCGCGCCAGTGCCTCATCGTCCAGAACCACCGTCAGCATGGGAAGTCCGGTGGTCTGCTCTACGCGGACATCTGCGGCGCCTGCAAGATTCTCCAGTACACTGGCGATTGCGTCTGCCGTCTCATTCAAGACATCGCGGTCATCTCCATACACCTTTACCGCGAGGTCGGTACGGACACCAGCTATGAGCTCGTTGAACCGCATTTCGATGGGCTGGGTGAACTCGTACTTGCTCCCCGGAACTCCAGAGGCAGCCAGCTCAATCTTCTTTACCACCTCTTCCTTAGACAAGCCGGGGTCCGGCCACTCGTCCCTTGGTTTCATGATGATGAAGTTGTCCGCCACGCTTGGGGGCATCGGATCGGTAGCGATTTCCGGCGTGCCCACCTTGGCAAAGACAATGTCAGCCTCAGGGACCTGCTCTTTGATGGCCGACTCTAGCTCGGCTTGCATTTCGAGCGCCTGGGTAAGGCTGGTGCCAGGAATGCGAAGGGCATGCATGGCCACGTCTCCCTCGTCAAGCTGGGGCATGAACGTGGCTCCCATTCTTCCCGCAAGCAAACCCGAGAGCATCACGATCACTGCCGCTCCGGTCAGGACCACGACGCGATTGGCCAACGCATATTGGAGAACAGGGCGATAGGCCCGCTCGGCCACTTTGACCAACCAGACTTCCTTCTCTTTCTCAGGGACCCGCACAAACAGCGCGACGGCCGCCGGAACGAAGGTCAATGAGAGGACGAATGCCGCACCGAGCGCGAGCATTACCGTCAGCGCCATCGGTGTAAACATCTTGCCTTCGACGCCGGTCAGAAACAGGATCGGGATATAGACTACGATGATGATGAGTTCGCCAAACATGGTGGCCTTTCGGACTTCCTTGGAGGCCTCGAACACCACGTCTAGTCTTTCCGAGAGAGACAGGCCTCTCCCGATTCGAGTTCGTGCTTCGCCCAGTCTCCGGACGCAGTTCTCCACGATGATGACCGCGCCATCGACAATGAGGCCGAAGTCCAGCGCCCCCAGACTCATCAGGTTGGCCGAGATGCCGTTCTCCACCATCCCGGTAATGGTGAGCAACATGGATAGCGGAATAACAGCAGCTGTGATCAGGGCAGCTCTGAGATTTCCAAGGAAGAGAAACAGGACGATGATGACCAGGAGAGCACCCTCAACAAGGTTGTTTCTAACGGTTCGCACCGTCTTGTCGACGAGTATCGTGCGGTCATAGACCGTCCTCACTTTCACACCGGCCGGAAGGGAAAGGGCGGCCTCCGTCAATGCAGCATGCACCCGCTGGGACACGAGTCGGCTGTTCTCGCCCATGAGCATGAAGGCGGTCCCCAGGACCACTTCGGCCCCATTCATCGTGGCCGCTCCCGTGCGGAGCTCCTTCCCTTCGCCGACCCCAGCGACATCGCCAATTCGCACTGGAATGCCGCCTTCGGTTCGGATGGGCACCCGGCGAATCTCGGCGGGACCCGCTAGCTGGCCAGGAGTGCGAACCAGGAGTTGCGTGCCGAGCTGCTCGATATAGCCAGCGCCGACATTGGCGTTATTGGCCTCAAGCGCGTCAATCACGTCATTGAACGAGAGCCCGTAAGACAACAGCCGCTCCGGGTCCGGAGTGACGTGGTACTGCTTCTGAAAGCCTCCCACGGTGTTGACATCAGCAACGCCGGGAACGTTGCGAAGCTGCGGCCGAAGGACCCAGTCTTGGAGCGTCCGCAGGTCCGTGGATGTGTACTCGCTGCCGTCAGCCTTGGCCGCCCCCGGCTCGGCTTCGACGATGTACATGTAAATCTCGCCCAGGCCTGTCGCGACCGGCCCCATCTCAGGAGTCACATTGGCGGGGAGCTGGCTTCGAACATTCTGTAGACGCTCAGCCAGAATCTGGCGGGCAAAATAAATGTCCGTCCCCTCCTCAAAGACGACTGTGACCTGACTGAGCCCGTACCGAGAAAGGGACCGCGTGTAGGCCAGTTGGGGAAGTCCGGCTACGGCAGTTTCGACGGGAAACGTGATCCGCTGCTCAACCTCGATGGGGGAATAGCCATCAGCCTTCGTGTTGATCTGAACCTGGACGTTGGTGATGTCCGGAATAGCATCAATGGGAAGTACCGTGAAGCTGTAAACACCCACCAGCCCGGCCAGCAATGTCAGCGCAAGGACTACCCAGCGGCGCGTGATTGCAGCCTGAAGGATTCTATCAATCATGGTTTCGAGGAGTCCTAGTGGTCGTGCGACGCGCCTGATTTTTCGAGATCTGCCTTGAGCACATAGGCTCCGGCTGCTGCGTAGGGCTGGCCCGGTTCCAGGCCATCCAAGACCTCGAAGTGCTCTGCGTCTGCCCGGCCGAGTGTGAGCGGTCGTACTTCGAAGACGTCACCAAACCGTGCAAACACCACCGGCATGTCGCGCCATGTCTGGATGGCTTCGCGTCGGACGGCAATCGCCACCTCCTCTTGGCCTTGTACCACCTCGGCGCTGACGTACATACCCGGCCTCCATTCACCGTTGTTTGGTAACGTGACCAGGGCGCGGGCCGTCCTGGTGTTTTCTCCCAGCAGGGGTCCCACATATCGCACAGGCCCCGAGCCAACCTGGTCGGCGGCATCACGAGCACGAACGATTACCTGCTGCCCGACTCTCACGGCGGCCAGATCTCTTGCGTATACGGTCACCTCTACCCAGACCGTCCGGAGGTCGGCTACCAGGAAGGCCTCCTCGGACCCTTCCACCGTTTGTCCCACGGCTAGATTGCGCGCGATGACTTCGCCGGAGATCGGTGCCCGAACGGCATAACGAGTCAGCGAGGTGGGAAGCGGTGCCCGCACTTCCCGGTCGCCTGCCAAGCCTTCAGGCTCTACACCGAGAGCCGCGAGTTGAGTCGGCGGAACGCCGAGTGCACCCAGTTCTTGCTCAGTTACCTGCTTTTCGAGTTCGGCTTCTTCGAGTTCGTGTCGGGCCATTTCATAGTCCTTCCGAGCGGATATTCCGCGTTCGTGAAGACGCCTCTCTCGCTCATAGGTGGACTGAGCCAGTTCCAACTTGTGGAGACTTTCGATGTAGTCGCGTTGCGCGACGGCCAGTTCTCGGCTCTCAATGATGGCGAGCACCTGCCCGGCCCTCACCTGGTCTCCGAGGCCAGCGTGTACCTGAACCACCGTGCCCGACAAACGGGGGGCCACACGGGCCAGTCTGTCCTGATTGAGCTGTATCTCCCCGGGTAGCTCCAAGGAGGCGCGAACGGTAGCTGGCGATGCGATGCCTTCCTCGACGCCACTGGCGCGCGCGAGGTCCTGAGACATCTCCACCCGGCCCTCGATGCTATCCCAAGACCAACTCACGGGTTCTCCCTCCCACGTTCCGGTCAGCACCACACTGAAGGAATGCGGCTCGTAGACCACCTTGTTTCCTCTGAGGAAGGCTCCGGTCGGCGCGAATTCTACCTGGTCCACGACGCCTCCTAGACGGTGTATTTCGCCAGACAGCTGAACGCTTCGCAGATCTGCGGGCTCCCCGTTTATGAGCGGATACAGGCGCCATTCCGGGGGTACACCCGCCTCGAATATGCCCACCTCGAGGGTTCGATTACCCTCTGCCTCAAGCATGATCCCTCCGTGAGGGCCACGTTCCGAAGCGAGATCTTCGACGCTAGCGGCATTGGATGTTGAGTCTGGTAGAAACAGGACAAGGACTGCTAGCAGAAGGCCTACCAACACAATGGCGGCGAGTGCGCGAATTTGGTGACGGTTCATTTTGAGTCTCTTCGAGGAGATGAGGGTGTCGTCAGCCTCTCCACGATGGCTGAAGCGGCGTGGTAATCACCAAGCGCCGAGTGGAAACGGCTCCGCGCCAACGCAAGCGTGCGTTGGGCATCGAGCAAGTCGATCAGGCCAAATTTTCCTGCCCGGTAACCTTCCTCCAGGAGGACGGCCACCGTCTCGGCTTTCGGGATCACTTCGTCTCTCAGCGAAAGCAGATCGATCCAGGAGGCAGCTGCCTTGGCGTAGGCCTCGGCGATCTCTACCCGGGCCTTCTGGAGCGCGGCGTTTCTTGCTGACTCAGCACTCTCGAGAGTCAGCCGTGCGGCCTTGATACCGTTCGAATTGGCGTCGAAAACCGGAAGCGGAAACGAAAAACTGACTACCGCGGCTCGGTCTCCAGTGAGGTCGAAGCGTCGATATCCGAGTGACGCGGTAACGTCTGGAATACGGCGAGCCTTCTCCAATCCAATCGCCGCCTGATGCTGATCCAGCACCGCATTCCAAGAGGCAAGATGCGCGCTTTCTGGCAACGCCTCCAGAAGGACTGCAAGGACCGGTAGCGGCGCAGGCGGGGGCGTTGCGCCCACGACGTCAAAGTCCGGCGGACCGGCCCATAGTGAAGCAAGGGACTCTCTTGCGGCTCCGAGGTGGGCTCGCGCTTTGGCTACATCCGCTACCGCCCCGGCCAGAACGATATCGGCGCGGATCTCGTCCACGGGAGAGCGATCACCCGCAGAGACCTGCTCGGCGGTGGCGTCCAGAACCCGGGCTGCGAGGACCCGAGAGGTCTCTGTGACCTCGAGGCTGGATTGTGCTGCGGCCACACGCGCGAATCGAAGAAGCACGCCAGCCGAGACGCCAGCTCGGACCTGGGCCTCATTCGCCATGGCCTCATCGCGTGCGCCCGCCGCCAGCCGACGGCGAGCACGACGGTCTCCCCCGAGCAAGAACACCTGCTCGACACCGATGGTGACGATAGGCCGGTCCATGCCCGTGGAAGACAGGTTCTCGATTTCGGTGCCAAGAACCGGGTTAGGTAGTCGGCCGGCTTGGCGAGCTTCCGCAGATGCGGCGCGACTGGTTAAGGCCCTGGCCCGGATATCTGGACTGGCCTCAAGGGCCCGAGACAGAGCCTGCGAGTACGAAAGAGTATCGGCGACGGTCTGGGCCTGAGCCGAGTTCGCTCCGGGAGGAAGCCAAATGGACGGTGGCGGTGCTGCGGTAACCGAAGCGGCCGCGACGACCGTCAGGAATCCGAGCCACGCGATGCGTGGTCTCGTAAGACGTAGGTACATTGATCTGAGAGCGCTTGAGGACCAAGGAACGACCGCCACCTAGGACGGTCAGCGTGCGGCGATCTTGGACCGCCTATGGTCGAATCTCGCTCAGATCAGGAGGACTACACTTCTGGCCTG
>JBLFXH010000178.1:0-7021 GCA_047611125.1 Rhodothermales bacterium | reverse complement strand
GGCACTTCCTCGATTGTGGAATTCCCGAATCCGCCGGAAGCCCCGCGCCATGAGCGTGCCCGCCCGATATCCGGGGGCGATTCGGAGTAGCCCCAGGTAGCCCACCGTCTCAGGGCGTCCGTTTACGAAGGCCTGCTTTTCGGCCCGGATCCCCACTCCGATGACCGACTCCCCATCCCGGGCCACCACCACATCCACCAGACGCCCCTCCACCGAGGTTGCATCAAAAAAACTGGGAGACGTATCTACGGCCAGACGCAAGGAATGACCATAGGCCGAGCGACTCAGGTAGCTCCGAATTGCCCTGTCATCGGCCCGGGTGGCCCGGTCTACCACCAGTGCCATCGCTAGGCCACCCCCGCAGCCAGGTGGGAAACGCCTTCCACGCTGCCGGACTTCAACAATTCACCCTCGAAAGTGAGATCGCCGAGAGGGTATTGATGCCTCAGCGTTGACTCCTTGCGCAGCATGAGGTTGATCACCCAGAACGCGTAGTTCATGTAGTGGTCCGTGAAGTTGGTTTTCGACAGGTAGCGCCAGGCGATGGAGGGCACGCTGTAGAAGTCCTGCCGAGCCTCCAGACAGCGGTCCCGAAGTACTTCGGGAGCCATGTTGGTGCGAAACGGCACGTCCCCGTAGCGGTACCCCGGATCCAGCCACCATTTGTCATAGATCAACCTGCCCGAGTCCTCTAGCTTCTTGTAAAGAGGCGTACCGGGAAACGGCGTGAGGTGATTGAAGGCCGCCATAAAGATCTTGTGCTTCCGGCAGAAGGCGACGGTATCCTTAATGGACTGCTCCGTGTCGTTCTCGTAGCCAAAAATGAAGGTCGAATACACTCGGAGGTTATGCTTCCGGAGTTTGGCCAGTGCCGGTTCAAAGCCGCCCTTAGCGTGATTGAAGCTCTTGCTCATGGCATCCAGATTGGCGGTGTTCAATGACTCGAAGCCAATCAGCACTCCCTGACAGCCACTCGCCTTCATGACCGCGAGGAGCTCATCGTCATAGGTGACCGTGATGCTTGCCTGGCTGATCCAGCGAATGTTGAGCGGAATAAGAGCCCGGTAGAACTCCTTGGCCCAGTTCCGAAAGGAGGCGATGTTGTCATCGACAAAGAAGAACAGCTTCTTCTGGTCCTTTATCTGCCGGATTTCTTCTATGACGACGTCTACGGGACGATGGGACTGCGTGGCCCCGAAGAAGGAGGTAACCGCGCAGAACTCACACTCGAACAGGCACCCGCGAGAGGCTTCCACCAGGCCGATTTTCAGATAGTTCTTTCCTTCGAAGATGCTTCGATCGGGCACTATCGTCGAAATATCCGCCCGAGTCTCCGACTCGTACCGGCGCTGGAGTCGGCCTGCCCTGAAGTCCTCCAGAAGGCGGGGGAAGGACTGCTCGCATTCGCCGACCACGACCGCTTCGGCGTACTCCATGACCTCGTCGGGCATGAGTGTCGCATGGAAACCACCCATCACCACCGGGACGCCCCGTCGGCGGTACTCGGTTGCAATCTGATAGGACCGCATGGCCGTATACGTTTCCACGCTGATGGCCACCAGGTCGGTCGGCTCATCGAATGGAATGGTCTCCAGCCGGTCGTCGTAGAATACGACCTCGACGCTTTCGGGGGTCAATGCGGCCAAATAGGCCGGCGGCAGTGGCTCCATCTGCCAGGTTCGCATGTAGTCTACGCCGGGGATTCTGCCCACGCAGGGATGAATGAGGGTCAGTTTCATGCGAGGCCTCCCATGCAGGTGTAGAAGCGTGACAGGTTGTAGGCGTAGTGCCGGTAGCCCAGGTTCGCCGCCATCACCACCGGAAAGTTTACCCCCAGGCCACTGATTCTGGGCATCATCCTCCGTGCGATTCCTGAGGCGCTGTACACCTCCTTCCAGGCCCATTCGTGACCGCGCACCAGCTCATCCACAGACATTTTGGCTGGCTGGAAGACCACGTGCTGACCATCGTACAGCTCCCAATCGCTTGTCAGGATCCGCCCTTGAGCATCCAGTTGCCGGTATAGCGAGGTAGCCGGAAATGGCGTCAGGATCGAGAAGCGGGGGAGATCAATCCGGTGCTCGCGGATAAAGTCTACCGTGGCCTCGAAGCAGCCGGGAGCATCATCGTCGCTCCCGAACATGAACGTTCCGTTTATCGCGATGCCGTGATCGTGCAGAGCGCGGATCAGCCCCGCATACCGGTCTGGCTGATTGAACCGCTTGTTCACCGCTGACAGACCGGACGGGGAAATCGACTCAAAACCGATTAGAAGGCCAGCACAGCCGCTTTGGGCAAGCAGCTCCATCAGTTCCGGGTCCCGATCCACCAGCACGGTGGCCAGGCCAAACCAGCGCACCTTGAGTGGAATAAGTGCCCGGAACAGTTCCTTGGCATACTCCAGATGGGCGATGAGATTGAGATCGTAGAAGACAATGCGCTTGGCCCCGTTGCGCCTGATGTCGTCCACCACGTGCGCGATGGGCTTCTGGTAAGGCCCCTTGGGCCATGCCGCCGGGACCACGCAGAAGTTGCAGACGTGCGCGCAGCCGCGGGTGGCTTCGAAGGTGGCCGTGGTGATATAGCTCCGCGCGTTCAGCAAGTCCCGCCGGGCGATAGCCTGGTTGGCCGGCTTTTCGAAGGAAAAATCGGGTCCCACCTCGTAGCGCGGCTGCATCTTGTCCGCCCAGGCGTCGCGCACCAATTGGGGCCAAGTCTCCTCGGCGTAGCCCACTACGATCGCGTCCGCGTGCTGGGCTGCCTCCTCGGGCACCAGCGTGACGTGCGGACCGCCCAGAACAACCGCTATGCCCTGCGCCCTGAAATGAGCAGCCAGTTCGTAGCTCCTCGACGCGGTCCCCGTAATAACGGTCATACCGATGAGGTCGGCCTCCAGATCGAGCGACACGTCTTCGATGCCTTCGTCCAGCAGTTGTAGATCAACCGGAATCTCCTCAGGCAGGAGCGCTGCCAGCGTGGTGAGCGTCAGCGGGGCCATCCGAAGGGACTTCCCGAAAATCCCGGTTCGGTGCCTGTACAGCGGTCCCTTCGGGGAGATCAGAGCGATCCGGAGAGGTGGTCGGGTCTCGGCTTTGTGCATGAATCCTGGATTTTTAGAGATGTAGGCCTTCCCTGATCTCGAAAGAACAACCGCTACCGCTGCGCCGGACCTGAGAATTCTATCGTGGCAAATGGCCACGCTGTGGTGTGCCCATAGCTCCACGCCTGCAGATGCTGGTGAACATACTCAACGCTCGAAGAGACCGTCAAAGGGCCCGCGGTGATCGACTTGACTGGAGATGTGGGGGTACGACCGCTGGTAGGCGTTCCGACGAACAGGGCGGTCAACAACAAGACTCGGATCATAGCAGGCCTCCTTCTGGGTTGGGTTCAAAGGAGGAAACGCAAACGGACGCCGGATGAGATCATGGCGGTCCGATTTTCGGGCAGTTGTTGGTCTCCAGCGAACGTGGACCAGCGAAATATTGGATGCAATTCGGACATCGGTACCGAACTCGAGACACCTGGCCGTCTCTTACACATGCGAGCGTGTGCTTCTGCGGACCTGCCGTCTCCTGAAGTGCCATTTGGGCCGTGTAGGTCGCCGCATACTCGTTCAATCCGCACATATCTCACTCCCATGAAACGCGTTCGCCCAATCCTGCGTCCTCTCCTGTTCCTGTCCATTTTCGCCGGCCTCCACCTCTCAGGAATGCAGACCGCAGCGGGGCAGTGCGCCAGTCTGGGCGCACCAGGAACGGGCGATTCAGAAACAACCGTAGCCGGGTCAAGCGCTAGAGGCACTTTCTTTGAGGCTGACTGCAACGGTTCTATCTACTCAGTCAGCCTGAATATTCCTGATCCCGGTAGTGCCACTAGCGCCTACTTCCAGATCTACGCAGGACAACCCGACCAAGGATTGCTCCGTCTTCTCTCCCAGGATACCTTTACGCCACAGGCGGGCGTCAATACCGTCCCTGTTGCCAGTCAGCCTCTCCTAGTGTCCGGAGAGGTATACACATTCGCCGTGTTCGCAGCCGACGACGACCTGGTTCTGGAGTCTCTGAGCAGTGGCCCAAAGGGCGTGTACTGCCCCTCCAATCCGGTGCCCAATACTTGTATCGAGGCCGGTCAGGACGAGCTTCTTTTTTCCGTCAGGTTGGCAGAGCCCGAACTGCAGATGGTGGAAACGGCCGGAGACTACGCGAGCGATGACTCATCGCCGGAGGGCACGGACCGCGATTTCGGTTCGGTAGTTGCCGGGGAGCTTGCCACTGGCAAGGTCACGCTGCGTAATGAGGGTACCAGAATCCTGACCGTCACCAATATCTCCTTCTCCGACGTGACTGCCGGAGCAGGGGTTGCCTTCAGGGTCGAGCCGTCCGCCTTCTGGGTCGGGGTTGGAGGAACCCAGGATGTAACCGTCTTCTTCGAACCCGTTGACGGGGGGGCGATGGTCTCCGAGATGCGCATCGCGAGTGACGATGCCGACGAAAGCGAAACACGGTTCCACATCCGTGGCGACGGGCTTGCCGATTTTGGCGATGCTCCCGGCTCCAGCTCCGAGGCGATTTCCGATGGAGCACGACATCTCGCCACGGGTCCTCGCTTGGGTGAACTCCGGGACCTGGAGTCCGATGGCGGTGCTGGAATCGATATGCACACTGACGATGATGGCGTGCGTTTTGTCGTCCCGGCGCAGGGATGGACCAGTGGCACTACCGTTGGCCTTGAGGTGTACCTCGAGAACGCGGCGTCCGCGTTTCTCCAGGTATTCCTGGACTATGGCGACGGTGCTTCGGCGGGTGCCTCGAATGGCGTCTTCGAGACCGGATCACCGCTCGATGAGATGCTGATCACCAATCACAGCCTCACGCAAGGTCGCAATGTGGTCAGCCTTGCCATTCCGGACGGCTCTTCAGGTGCAATGCCCCTGCGGTTGCGGGTCTCATCTCTGAAGTCCTCCGTTTCAGACCCCATCGGCCCCACGGGCTTGGTTTCCGACGGAGAGGTCGAGGACTACGAGGTCATAGTCTCTGACGTGCCACGGCCGGTTGCTCTGGAGGTAGAGGATGAGTCGGTGACGGTGTCGGCAGACGCGTCCAGACTTCGGGTGACCGACGATCTTAACCGGGTGCTGCTCGATGCTCCGTTCAATCGCATTGACGGTTCGGTGAGCATCCAGGGCGGTTCTGAAAGCCAACTCGTGACGCTTGGTGCCGAGCTGCTCACGTTTCTCCACGCAGCTAACATTGAGATTCACTTCGACGGGATTTCCCTGGCAAATCGCATTGTCATCGAAGATGCGGATGTCGATGAAGTGACGCACGACTTGACCCCTGGACGCGACGGCGAACTACTTGTAACCGTTGGGGGTGTGGAACGGCGCGTGGTGACCTATAGGAACACCGAGGCGCTCTGGGATGGACTCATGGCGGACCAGAGAGTCGTTCGTTTCTCCCCCGCAGCGACGGGGCGGCTGGAACTAAGTGGGTCACTCCAGGGAGTCGACGGCGATGGCTTTAGCGCCATCTCGGCAGGGGGTAGGGACCTGGAATTCAGAAACCCGTCCTTGCGCCTCACGATCGAAAATTCAGGAGCCTCGCAGACGGATTACATGATCGAAGGCCTCGACGGCCCCCTCGCCGCCGGCTTTGCGGGTGTTGATCTGAGAGGAGGTACAGGTTCTGACCTCTTTATTGTGACCCCTGCTCAGAACTACGGCGTCAACATTGAGGGCGGGTTGCCCGGAGTGTGTCCTCCGGACGTTCTGCTCGCGCGACCGTCTGGAGCCGTCTCATCGGTGCTTGCAGATCGCATCGGCTTCGATAGCGGAGAGATGGACATCACGTACTCGGGCATTGAAGCGTTCGGAGATGCAGACTTGAGTCTCTCGCTCAGCCATGAGACCCTCTATGCCACGCAGGACTTCCGACCTGATTCGAACAACGAATTGGTTCTCGCAGTGACCAATCAGGGCGAGTACAAGGCATCGTGCGCCGCATTAAGTGTCGACCGTTTGTTTGCCTCTTGGCTGGATGGTTTCCAGGGAGACGTCACAAAGGGAATCCTCTCGCCCGCCGGGATCTGGGACATCGGGAGTCTTTCAGTTGGGGAGACCGCCTCGCTACGAATTCGAGGTATGGTTGTCCCGGACTCATCCTTTCAGGTAGCCATTGATGCAGGTGCCAGACAAGATGTGAACCCACGGAATGACCTCAGCAACCTCGAACTCTCGCATGGTTTTGAAATGCCCCAGCAGGCATTCGTAAACCGGGCGCTCTTCTTCAATAAGACGGTGACCACCGGGCAGCATGAGGCCATGGTCATGGGTCTCTTTCAGGGTTCTCCCGGTATCGATGGAGCCGTATTGTGCAACATCCCGGCCACGGCCCCCGGAAGCTCGTGGCCTCCTGTCACGGCAGTCAATCCGGGCTCGGGCTTCCGGCCCTGCGCATCGGGCTTGCCGTTTCCTCTCTACGTGACAGACCTCTTTGAAGACTCTCAGGGGACCCTCTGGCTGGGCTCTTGGGGACATGAGGGCTTGTACCGAAGTGACGACCAGGGCGAGAGCTGGCAGGCGGTAGAGATCGAGAACGGCGGCAACATCGTGTACGCTCTGGCAGAGGATGCTGGGGCGCCCATCGTATATGCCTCGGCTGACAACGGCCGGGTACTGCGGAGCTTCAATGATGGGGCCACGTGGCAGGCCATTTCGAGTCTACCTGGAGTGTCTTCGAACACCCCGTGGTCCTTGCAGGCGCACCCGTCCAAGTCCGGCGTGATCTACGCGGGGACGCTTGGAAACGGGGTCTTTGTCTCGGTGGACTACGGATATACCTGGACGGTTCTCGACGATCCTACCACCACGGCCGTGGAGAATGACGTGCTCCTGAGCGCCCGCGCGGGCCACATCTTTGACTTGGAGTTCGCACCAGAGCGTACCCCAGGCGCGGGCGAAGCGCTCTTCGCGGGAACGGCCCACGGCGTATGGCGCCTTGACCTGCTTGATGGAGAAGCA
>JBLFXH010000177.1:0-7122 GCA_047611125.1 Rhodothermales bacterium | reverse complement strand
GACTCGGTCACGAAGACCTGGGAGCCGTAGGTGTTCAGCAGCCGCGCTGCAGCCAGACCGCTTCGAGCCGCACCGACTACGGTGGCCCTGGAACCTCGGACGCTATGTCGTGGCCCCAGACTCATCGGATACGCAGGATGAGAAGCGCGGCCACCACGGTAATTGCCGTGACAATCCAGAACCGCACGACAATCTTAGCCTCGTGCATGCCTTCGGCTTCCCAGTGGTGGTGAATGGGTGCCATTCGAAAGACGCGGCGACCAGTCCCGGTGGTCTTCCGCGTGTACTTGAACCAACCGGTCTGGATGATCACCGAGAGGGCTTCCACGAAAAAGACAGCGCACAGCAACGGCAACAGCAGCTCCTTGCGAATCAGCAATGTGGACACTCCCACCCCGGCGCCGAGCGCCAGGGATCCCGTGTCACCCATGAAGACCGAGGCCGGGTATCCGTTGTACCACAGAAAGCCAAAGCAGGCTGCAGCGAGCGCGAGCGTAAAGACTGCGAGTTCTCCCGCGCCGGGAAGAAACATTTCGTTCAGAAAACTGGCAAACCCGGCATGCCCGGCCGCATAGACCATCACCGTGAGACCAACGGCCACGATTCCCGTAACTCCGGCCGCCAGGCCGTCCAATCCGTCGGTCAGGTTCACTGCATTTGAGAGCGCCGTGACAATGAAGATGACGACGGGGATGTAGATCGCCCAACCCAGATCCATGCCTCCGAACGCATCGCCGATAAAATTGTAGTCCAGTGACTCGTCAGCGACAAAAGGCAGGTAAGTCAGCGTATTAAATTCGCTGAAGGCTGGATGGAAGTAGATCACCAAGCCCACGAATAGCCCGAGAGAGAGCTGCCCGACCAGCTTGATCCGGGCTGGGAGGCCCGACTTGTCTTGCTTGACTACTTTTATGTAGTCGTCCGCGAACCCGAACGCCCCCATCCAGGCTGTGGCCACCATGGCTAGCCAGACATATACTTCTGCAATCGCGCCCCAGAGGAAGGTCGCGCCGAGAACTCCGAACAGTATGATCAGGCCTCCCATGGTCGGGGTACCCTGCTTGTGGGTATGATCTACGGCCCCAGCATGCACGCCCTCTCTGACCGACTCGCCCAGCTGCTTGGCCGCAAGCCAGCGTATGATGCGGCGCCCGATGATCATGGAGATGAAGAGCGCCGTAATGGCAGCCAGCGCGGCCCGCACCGTGATGAACTGAATCACCTGGAAACCGGGCGGGTGAAATTGCTCCTCCAGGTACTGCATCAGGTAGTAGAGCATATCAGACCCTCGCTGCCTGTGTGATCTGCGCCATATCCGAGTACGGGAGATACTCGGTGCCCACGATCTGATAGGGCTCGGGGCCCTTGCCTGCCACGACAACCACATCGCCCACACCGGCAGTCTGAATGGCCCGGTTGACGGCCTCCGCGCGATCGATCACCCACTGGACCTGCTCAGGCTGCTTAACACCTTGTCGAATCTGGTCCAGAATCTCCTGAGGATCCTCGGTGCGCGGGTTGTCGGACGTCACCACTACACGGTCTGCCAATTTTTCGGCTACCTCGCCCATGAGCGGCCGCTTGCCCGTGTCGCGCTCACCACCGCATCCAAAGACACACCAGAGGTTGGCTCCGGCCGGCAGGATTCCTCGCGCGGCCTTCAGGACGTTTTGAAGCGCATCCGGCGTGTGGGCATAGTCAACCACGGCCACGCGGTCCTTCCGAATCGGCAGGATTTCGAAGCGGCCGGGGGCCGATTCCGCCTGGGCTAGCGCCTCGATTCGCTCGGGGCCAGTCAGTCCGTAAGACTCCAACGCACCGTAGGCGGCGGCAATGTTGTGGGCATTGAAGGCGCCCGAGAGTCGGAATCGCGCATCGTGTCCATCAAGGCGGAGTCGTAGGCCTGTCCGGTCAGAAATGATATCAAGCCGAATGTCGGCGGCCGGATCGGAACCGTAGGTCAGAACACGAGAGGAGACACGCTGCATGAGCTCGCGTCCGGCCGGGTCATCAATATTGATGACCGACTGGCCCGCAGGGTCCAGCTCCTCAAAAAGGCGTGCCTTCGCATCCAGATAAGCCTCTAACGTTCCGTGGTAATCCAGATGATCACGCGTCAGGTTCGTGAACACCGCTGACTGGTAGGGAATGGCGGCTGTCCTCTGCTGATCAATGGCGTGCGATGAGGCCTCGATCGCACAAGCCTTGCAGCCCGCGTCCAGGAGCGACGCCAGTCCCATCTGCAGCTTGACTGGATCCGGCGTGGTGTGACTGGCGGTTTTTAGTGACCCAGGCATGCCGTAGCCGATGGTGCCCATGTAGCCGCAGGCAATTCCGGCGGTATTCAGCGCCTGTGCCAACAACCAAGCCGTGGTGGTCTTGCCGTTGGTCCCCGTCACGGCCGTGATGCCAAGATGCTTGCCTGGATCCCCCACTATCAGTGCGCCTATATGCGCCAGTGCTAGTCGAGTATCGCTCACCTGAACGGTCGGCAAGTCCGTCTCAACCGGCCTCGATACGAGGAGGGCAGACGCCCCGGATTCGGTGGCCTGCTCTATGTAGGCGTGCCCATCGAACTGCGTGCCTTCAATGGCGACGAACAACGTTCCAGGCGTGACCTCTCTGGAGTCTGAAGTCACCGCGTGGATCAACATCTCCGACGTCTGGCCGGAGAACTGGACCAGCAGGTCCTCTCCCGACAGGCGAGTGAGTACGTCGCCCAGGGTGCAGGTGTCGCGCCGTGTGATCATAGTTTCAATCACCGGCGATAATGGTTGCCTGCCGGGGCAGGGTAGCTCCGGCTGCGGGTGATTGACGCTTCACGCTTCCGTTGCCCTGTACCTGAACTTCAACGCCCTGCTGACGAAGCCAGAAGGCTGCGTCTCTGACCGTCCAGCCTGACAGGTCTGGCATTTCGGTCATGGAGACCTCAGATGTTTCGACCCGGACGCGCGTCCAGACGGCCTTTGAACTGCCGGCCTCCGACGTTTGAGAGGTGACCTGGGCCAGTTCGTCTCCGAAGCCGCCTGTCTCCAAGCCCGCGGCCAGGAGTCTGCGCTCGGCTACCAGAGTGGGCAGTCCTCCTAGCGCTGGAACGGTAACAGAATCCACGTACGCCATGGCCTCAGGACGCTCGGACTCGAGCAGACTCGGCATCCACCTCTTCGCGGCTGCGGCGAATACCGGTGCGCTGACCTCGCCACCGTAGATGGAGAGTTTGGGCTGATCCATCATGACCAGCATGGCAACGAGCGGGTCTTCGGCGGGGAAGAAACCCACGAAGGTGGCAATCGAGTGCCGGGATGAGTACACCCCCCCGTTCTTCACCTTCCAGGCGGTGCCCGTCTTCCCCGCCACTCTCACGCCCGGAATCGCTGCCTTCTTGGCCGTTCCATCGGTGACTACCAGTTCGAACGCAGGAAGCAGCTTCTCGGCCAGCTCTCGACTCATCACTCGGCGAATGGAGTCGGGCTCGGCTCGCCAGGTGACCTCTCCGGTCAGGTCGCGGATCTCCTGCACCACGTAGGGGCGCATGAGCAGTCCGCGGTTAGCGAAGGCCGCATACGCGTTCAGAATTTGAAGGGGCGTGGCTTGAATTCCGTAACCTCGACTCATCGCTGAAAGACTCGAGGCCGACCACTTTTCGACTCGGTCCAGCCTTCCCGGAATCTCCCCAGGCAGATCTATGCCCGTGGGCATTCCGAAGCCGAATGATCGTGCCGTCTGATAGAACTCGCCTCTGGTTCCGCGCTCCGCTACCCGCGCTGACCCGATGTTGCTCGACAGCGATATGACTTCCCTAAACGGAATCCGGCCGTTCGCGTGTGAATCCCGCAGCGTGCGTCCGTGCAGCATGACCCAGCCCGGGCCGGTATCCACGGTGTCGTCCAGCGCGACATGCCCGCCTCCAACGGCTGTGACCGCCGTCATGAGTTTGAAGGTCGAGCCGGGCTCAACTCTGTCTACAATCGCGTGATTCCGGCGCGACTCAACGCCTCGATCTCCGGGCCTGTTGGGGTCGTAGGTCGGCACGTTGGCCATCGCCAGGATGGCGCCCGTCTTGGGATCCATCGCAATGGCCGTTCCCCAAACCGCACCCGCCCGTACAACGCCTTTGTGGAGCTCTTCTTCCAGAATGGTTTGGAGGACCAAGTCTATCGTGGTGACTACCGTCTCGCCGTGGTCCGGTCGAACCAGCTTGCCTCCGGCCACCGGTCGGATCCGCCTGGCGCGGTCTCGCTGCATGTCGCGACTGCCAGCGGTACCGGTCAGTTCATCGTCGTAGCGCAGCTCCACACCGGACAGACCGCGAAGGTCAGCGTCAACGTATCCCAGAATGTGCGAGGCCAGCGTACCGTAGTTATAGGTGCGGCTGTGTCGATCGAGAACCAGGAGACCGGGCGTAGTCCGCTGGAGCCGGGAAACCTCTGTAATGCTCAGGCCCCGCTCCAGAAGCGCATACTTGTCGCTAGCCCGGCCTTTCACCCGCCGGCGATACGAGGCTGCTGAGCGGCCGGTGATGGAGGCCAGGCTCTCGTACAAGCCACCGGCCGACGCATCAAATCCCCTGAACGAAGGATCCACCGCAATGTCATACCGAGCGGTGTTCACCACCAGCGTCCGACCCTTTCGATCGGCAATCGAACCGCGCATGGCTGGAATCTCAGCTACGGCTGCTGTCTGCCTGTTGCCGGCGGCCTCGAGGTCGTCCGCGTCTATGAGACCTACGCGCAGGACCTGGAGGCCGACCATGACCGGCACCAGGCCGAGCAGGGTCAACATCACATACATCCGTGCCAGAATCTCGTCGCGAATTTGCATGCGTTGGTTAGCGGAGGTCGAGTCTGATGGGCTGGCCCGAAGGGACGGCCTCGACGAGGCCGAGTGTGCGGGCTCGCCCCGCTATGGTGGCCGGACCGGAGACACGGTCGAAGTCGGCCTTGATCTGATTGTGCTTCAGATACAGCTCCAGGTTTTCACGGCGAAGTGACTCCACCTCGGCAAGCAGCTCAGAGGTGGCGTACACGTGACCGACATACAGAGTCACGATCGCGGCAGCTGCAATAATCAGAAGCGCCAGGCGGAGTGTGGACGCCGCTGCAAAGACACCGCCCATCTCGGGCCCCGACTTCCGCCCTGCCTTGCCGCCTGAAAGATCTCGCCAATCGGGTAGCTGGTCATCTCCGGCCATGCGGGCGCTCTTTCGCGACGCGGCCGCTGGCCGCGCCTGCGCGCGCTTCGCCACCGCCCTCTTGGGAGCGCGACGGCTTTGCTGTGGAGATTTCAGGAAGCGGACCGGCCTGGCGCCGGCCTTCTTCTTTGTTTTGGATGAGGGCATGTAAGTCAGGGGAGCGGCTGTCGTTCGGCCAATCGAAGCCGTGCACTTCGGGAGCGCGGGTTGCGTTGGATTTCTTCTTCGTCGGCGGATATCGGTCGCCTGTTGATCGGGCGCCATGGAGCTATGAGGTTGCCCATTACATCGCGTATGGGCTCACCCTTCAGGTTTCCGTAGCGGAGAAACCGTTTGACTGGTCGATCCTCAAGCGAGTGGTAGGCAATTACCGCGATGCGACCACCCGGCTTGACCAGATCTGTGGCATCCCTCAGAACTTGCAGCAACACCTCCACTTCGTCATTCACCGCGATCCTCAGCGCCTGAAAGACGCGCGCCAAGGATTTCGAACGTTGCGGCCCGAAGACCACGCGGTCGATAATCGACGCCAACTCTGCAGTAGTGGACGGTGGGCCGTCCACTAGCATAGCATGGGCGATTGCGCGTGCCCGAGGCTCCTCACCATACTTCCGGAGAATGCGCCGAAGCTCACTCTCGTCCAACCGGGCGAGGAGATCACCAGCCGACTCGGACATCTGCACGTCCATGCGCATGTCCAGCGGCCCGTTCAGCCGATGGCTGAAACCCCTGTGTCCTGCGTCGAACTGGTGAGAGGAAACACCCAGGTCTAGCAGAATGCCGTCGATTGCGGAAATACCCTGTGTATCAAGCAGCACCGGGAGGTTGGCGAAATTCCCCTGGACGATGCTGAGGCGTCCATCCTGAATTGCCGGAGCAAGTCGTTTGGAAGCCTCCGCGATGGCGTCAGAGTCCTGATCCACACCGATAACTCGGGCGGAAGGACTCAGTGTGTCCAGAAGAGCGGCCGTGTGGCCACCGCCTCCTAGCGTTGCGTCTACGTAGCACCCGTCAGTTGTACCGACGAGTCCGTTAACGACAGCCTTGCAAAGAACAGGCTCGTGATAACCCGATGCGTAGGGGTTCACATCAGGGTCCGAACGAATGTGGTTATTGAATCCGATCTCATGATGGACCCATTACACGTTCGGCCAGCGACTCATAATCATCTTGCTGGCCTGCCATGTAGGCTTCAAAAGAGGGCGGATCCCAGATTTCTATATGGTCTAGCGCGCCGATTATCAGAGCCTTCTCTGACAGGCCGGCGAACTCAATCAGCGGTTTGGTCAGGCTAATTCTGCCCTGCGCATCGAGCGCTACCTCGTCCGCCCACATCAGAATGGTGCGAACGAAATCGCGGCTCTGGCGACTGTACATGTTGAGGGCACCGATCTGCTCCTCAATGTGCTCCCATCCATCCATGGGATAGAGAAAGACACACTTCTCGAAGCCGCGTGTCATGGTAAACGTCCCCTTTGCGGCTGGACTGAGGGCACTTCTCATCTTGGCCGGGATCGCGACGCGACCCTTGCTGTCAACCGAGAATTCTGCCTGTCCCTTGAACGTTGCCATTGGCCCTACAATCGGGTGGGCGACGACTCGACCCGAGACATACGACGCGACGGGTCGCGTGACTACTCGAAAAGAATCACCATGGGGCAATTCCCCACTATCCCCCACACATCCCCCGAATGTACACCTTTTGGTCCCAATGTCAAGCGATACTTGAGGTCAAGACCGCATGGAGGACCATTTTAGGTGGATCTACGGAGACAGAAAAACCCGCCTGAATACGCGTTCAGGCGGGTTTCCTAGAATCGTGGTGGATTGTGGGGGTAGGAGGACTGTGCTCCTTAGACCTTCACCGACGCCAACTGGCGCTTCTTTTCGGCGCGCCCCGGTCGGGGTTTGCCGATCTGGTCCTTTTCGCG
>JBLFXH010000176.1:0-7137 GCA_047611125.1 Rhodothermales bacterium | reverse complement strand
GACGCAGGCCGTGGAAACGGGAATTTTTGTACAGGGTCGGCGCGGCGTCGTCGCCCATCGTGTGGACGTGGTCGCGCCCGGCGAACTGGCCGGCGATTGGCGGGTGGTGGTGAATGCCGCCGACGGCGAGATTTTGTCGGCGGTGAACCGGGCTCCGGGGCATCGTGAGGTTCGGGCTGGCGGTGGAGCCGCGGAGGCCAGTCAAGCCACCAGTGCGAGTGCGAGCGGCACTCCGGCGGCCACCGTGAGGTCGGGCGGCGGCACTCCGGCGGCGATCGCGAACCCGAGCGGCACCCACTCGGCATTCGCAGATCCCGAGCGCGCCACACCCGCGTCCCGGCGCACCGATGCGTCCGGATGGGTCTTCGACCCCGATCCTCTGAGCCGCGCCGGCGCCGACTACGGAGGGGATTTCGCCGACAACGCCGATGCGGATTCCCAAGCCCTCACCGACCAACTCGTGGAGGTCACGCTCAAAGACGTCACTTTCGACGGGACCACCTATCTCTTGGAGGGCCCGTATGCGCGCATCGTGGACGCAGAGGCTCCCAGCGATGGCGTCTTCTCGCAGGAGACCCCGGACTTCCATTTCACGCGGGCTGACTCCTCATTCGAGGCGGTGAACGTCTACCACCATCTCGATCAGTCGCTTCGGTACATCAACGAGACATTGGGCTTCCCGCTGATGCCCCACCAGTTCACTGGCGGCGTCTTCTTCGACCCGCATGGCTGGGGTGGCGATGACCAATCGTCGTATTCCCCGACAGAGGGAGTCTTGAGTTTTGGCGAGGGGGGAGTTGATGATGGCGAGGACGTGGATGTGATTCTCCACGAGCTCGGACACGGATTGCACGACTGGCTCACCAACGGCGGTCTTTCCCAGGTGGACGGACTCTCCGAGGGCTCGGGCGACTACTGGGCGAACTCGTATCACCGCAGTCTGAATGTCTGGGACTCCTCGCGCGACGAGCGCGCTTGGGTGTTTCATTGGGATGGTCACAACGAGTTTTTCTCCGGGAGAACCACGGACTACGGGGCCCACTATCCCGACGGCTTAATCGATCAGATCCACACGGACGGCCAGATATGGGGCTCGGCCTTGATGGAAATCTGGGAGCAGTTGGGGCGGGAGACCACTGACCTTCTCTTTTTGGAGGCCATGTCCATGACGGGCTCCACGTCTTCGCAAGCGGACGCGGCCTTTGCGGTAATGTCGGCTGATTCGCTGCTGAACGGGGCCGCGAATGCCGAGGTGATCCGAGATGTGTTTCTGCGTCGTGGTTATCTGCTGCGGGCCAATTTTGTGGCCACGAAGCGAGCCGGGGTTTCGCCAGTCAACGTCACGTTCTTCGATGCTTCCTTTGCCGCGGGAGGCGGTGTTACCTCCTGGGCTTGGGACCTGGACGGTGATGGAGTCACGGACGCCACAAACGCATCCCCGCAATGGTCCTATACGGACCCCGGCCTCTATACGGTAAGTCTGACGGTGTCCGATGGCACCGTCGAGACCACAAGGACGCTGGAGGACTTCGTGTCCGTTAACGACGGCATCTACCTCTGGCAGGGTGGGCGCAACCAGTTTGACCGCAGCGGCGACTTCATGCGCAACCACTTCCTGGTTCGCGGGCTAGAGAACGCCTACTCGAACTCTACGGTGGTCCATGCGCCTCTGGCAGGCTATCAGGCGGTCTTCCTTTCGCTCGGTGCGTTTTCCACGGGTCCCAGCAAGCTGGATGAGGCTATGGCGGCCACATTGAGGGCCTACATCCAACAGGGGGGGCAGGTGTATCTGGACGGTTCCGAGGCCCTCGGATTCGACCAGGCGTCAAGCTCAAGCTTCCTGGCCCTGTTTGGCATCTTGTCGTCTACCGATGGCGCAGCCACGGACAGGCCGGTTCAGAACATGGTGGGCGGCTCCTCTGCCATCACGCAGGGCATGGTGTTCAGCGGGACTACGCAGGTTGGCACGACCTGGATCGACACATTCGTTCCCCAAGCGCCGGCTGTGGCTGCGTTCGTTGAGTCCGGCTACGGAACGGTCGCGGTTCAGAACGAACCCTTAAGCGGAGGGAAGACTTTCGCGATGTCCTACGCACTAGGCCATCTGGATGATGGGGACTCCAGCCGCGCACAGCTGCTGGACCGGATACTCCAATGGTTCGGATTCTCGTTCGTCACGGGCGTGGATACCGAGGAGCTTCCTGAGCAGTTCGAGTTTGAGCGGGTGTATCCGAACCCGGTAACGGGTTCGGCACACCTGCGGTATACGCTTGCCGTGCCCGCCGCGGTGACCGCAACGGTGTACGACGCCCTCGGCCGCCGCGTCCTGGAACTCGCCTCCGGCGAGTTCCAGGACGCCGGCAGCCACCACCTACAGCTGAACGCAAGCGCGCTCCCCAGCGGCGCCTACTTCGTACGGCTGACCGCTGGAGAGCGCGTTGCTCGCCAGTCTATGCTGGTGATCCGCTAGCCTAGCGGTTCTCGTTGCCTTCCTCGGTGGACAGCTCCTCCCGGTACTCGTCGGTAGCGTAGATGGCGACCTCCACCCGGCGGTTCGCCGAACGGCCGGCGGCTGTCTGGTTCTCCGACACAGGCTGAGATTCGCCGTAGGCCGCCGTCGAGATGCGCTCTGCTGCGACGCCGCCATCCAGTAGATAGTCTGCGGCAGACTGTGCGCGTCTCTCCGAGAGGGCCAAGTTGTAGTCCTCTTCGCCGCTCGCGTCCGTATGCCCGGCCACGACAATCTCAGTGCCCTCGAATTCGGTGAGGCTCTTGGCGAGTTCGGCCAACTGCAGTTTTGAGGCGTGCGAGAGTTCTTCGGAGTCGACCGCAAACAGGATGGCCGAGTCAAAAGTGACCAGGATGCCCTCTCCCACGCGCTCGACTTCCGCTCCTTCCAGTTGAGCCTCAAGCTCCTCGGCCTGCTTGTCCATCTGGCGGCCGATTATCGCGCCCACGGTCCCGCCGACGGCAGCACCTATGATGACTCCAGTTACAGGCTTGTCAGCAGACTTCTTTCCAATCAATCCGCCGATGGCGGCTCCGGCGGCAGCGCCAATAGCGCCTGCTCTTTCCGAAGTGCTCAAACTGGCGCATCCCCCAACGGCGAGTGCAAGAATCAATACAAGAAACGTTCTCATTGCTGTTCAGATAATGGTTGGTGGTTCTTTCCCCTATGGGAAAAGTTTGTAGCCCGTTGGCCGCGGCCCGGTTCAGGCCGGAACGCGCGTTTCGCAGGAAATCCGCTGGGTCAGTCCGCTAGCATGCCCGCCGCGAGACGTTCTACAAGCGCGTCGTCCAGCGCTGCACCTGCACCTCGCAGCGCACAGAGAACCGCGCCACCCACAGGTGGGAGGCGTCGCTCCGGAAACGAAGCTCCAGGGATTCTTCGGACGATTGCGGCCTCGAGTCCAGGCCGAAACAGACCCGCTCTTGCGAGGCCTCCGGTCAGGATCACGGCAGGGTTGTGGAGGTGGACTCGCCCGGCGCCGGCCTGCACCATTTCCGCTAGCGCGTCTTGAGCCTTCTCTACGATGGCTGCCGCGAACTCGTCGCCCTGTGACGCGAGCTGGACCACGGCGGGACACAACCGGGCGAGCTCCCTGGCAGGAAGGCTCGGTTGGTACAGCTTCTTCACCAAATCGGCTGGGTTCTGCAGGGACAGTTGTTCGAGTACCGCGCCGGCCAGAGGTCCGCGTGGCAGCCGGCCGTCCAACTGCTTGACAGCCATTCGCAAGGCGCGGTGAGCCACCCAATAGGCACTCCCCGAATCGCCCGCCACCGGTCCCTTTCCGCCTGTGATGACACCGTTCCCCCTAGCACCGCGCGCGTAACAGGACGAGCCCGTCCCGGCAATCAGTACCACGCCCGGGCCTCCGGTCAGGCCGCCCTCCAGCGCAATGTGCAGGTCGTGAATGACCAGCAGCCCGCTCGCCAGCGCCAACGACCGTGCTACATGTTCAACCAACTGCGTTTCGCGCTCTCCTAGCAGGCCGGCTATTCCAAGGACGGCAAAGGCAACGGGTTGCCTCGGCAGTCCAGCCGTCATAAACGCTTCAGCCACCGCCGCATTGAGCGCTGCATCGCACCCTTCCCGTCCCACGGCGAACGGATTCGACGCCCCGGCCGCGCCTCGGCCTCGGACGTTTCCGGAAAGGTCGGAGAGGACCGCCCGGGTGGACGAGCCTCCACCATCAACGCCAAGCACAAGGGAGGGTGAGGTCATGAATCGAGACGGGGGTAACGGAGCGGGTTGAGGATACGAAACCCCGGCAGGGGCAAGGCGGTTGGGCGAAGCATGAAAACGCGCTTGTCCATCTGGTTTCCGCTTCTTGCAGCCCTTGTTGTCATGGGGTGCGAGATTACTTCGTCCGGCATTGATGACAGCGTCGCCGACGAGGAGCCGGCGCTCCGGCTGCCCACGCCGAGCGGTCCGTGGTTCGTGGGAACCTCAAAGCTCACCGTCACCGACGCAGACAGGGACGATGAGTACACATCCGAGGCGGACGTTCGCGAACTGAACGTGCAGCTCTGGTACCCGGCAGACCTCGAGGGGCGAGGGACGGTCACCTACATGAATCCGTTGGTGGTGGATCTGTTTTCCATCACACAGGACTACATGACGCCCGAGGAGATGACCCAGGCACTGGCCCAGGTCGAGACCAATACCTCGGCGGGCGCTCCGCTCACCGGAGACATTCCCGAACTGCCGATCGTGTTCTGGTCGCATGGCCTCGGAGGCGTCAACAGCCTCTACACCACATTTGCCGCCGAGCTGGCCAGCCAGGGATTCCTGGTAGTGGGAATCGATCATACGTATGGAGCCTTCGCGACGGTCTTTCCCGACGGGACGGTTCGCTCCATTCGCACCGCCAATGCGCCTCCCTTCCCCGAGATCGTCCGGATTTGGGCCAAGGACATGGCGTCGGTCCTTGACGAACTCGAACTTCGCAACACGAGCGACCCGGACGGACTCCTGACCGGAAGGTTGGATCTGAGCCGCGTTGGTGCGACGGGCCATTCAACGGGCGGCTCGGCCGCGGCCGATATCCTGACCTTCGATCCCCGTTTCTCAGCCGCTGTCACGCTGGACGCCCCCCAGGTGGGTGAAGCCGCGGAGGGTGTGGGCGTGGACAACCCGCTGATGCTCTTCTTTGCCGAGCCGTCCGAATACCTATCGAACGCCGTCGCGGATCGCCTCCAGGCGCCTGGATACTCGCTTGCGGTAAGTCAGACCACCCACTTCAGTTTCACTGACCTGCCGATTCTCCTGGATCTGGCAGGCGTGCCACAGGAGACCCGCAATGCTAGCGGCCGCCCGACGGGTATGCTCGAGGCCACACGCAACAACCAGATCATCAATGACTGGTCCCTGGCCTTCTTCGACCGGTATCTCCGCGGCGGAGCCGGAGCGTTACTGGACGGTTCGGGCGGGCAGTATCCCGAGGTTGTCGCCCGGCGAATCGGGCTCGTTGGCCGAGTAGCGCTCTAGAAGTCCTGCCCCAGTGGGTGCAGGGTTACCTCATCGAGTACCAGGTTTCCAGGTTGGGTAACCGAACGTCCAACACGCCGCGCATGGCCGATCCCTCAACGTCTGCAATATCCTGCACCACCTCGTCCAGGTCGCCCTCGGTTCAGCCGCAAATGGCCACGTTGAAGCCAGCCTCGCCGAAAGCCAGGGCGGTATAGCGGCCAAGGCCGCGACTTCCTCCCGTTATGAGGACCGTCTTATTCATGCCTCACCGTACAGCTTCAGGAACCGGATGATCGAGAGGATGCCTTGCTGGAACCGGTCCATTCCAAAACATTCGTTGGGGGAGTGAATTGCATCCGAGTCCAGACCAAAGCCCATCAGGACGGTATCCAGTCCGAGGATTTTCTTGAAGTCCGCGACCACCGGAATACTGCCTCCTCCGCGCGCGAAGAACGGCTTCATTCCAAAGACCTCCTCGAGCGCCTTACTGGCCGCCGTCATCGCTGGACTCTTCGTGTCCACTAACACGCCGTGGCCGCCATGCAGGTCGCGGAAGGAGAGCTTCATGGTGTCGGGCGTGTTTGCCTCGAAGTATGCCCGAATCTTATCTGTGATCTCTCCTGGGGCCTGGTTGGGCACCAGACGCGTGGAGATCTTGGCCGTTGCCTTGGATGGGAGAACGGTCTTGGCGCCCTCGCCGGTGTATCCGCCCCAGATTCCATTGCAGTCCAGCGTGGGGCGAGCAGTCGCCGCCTCGAGGGGTGAATAACCCGCCTCGGTCCGCATCTTGGCCACTCCCACGTCGCCGGCCCATTCGTCGGCGTCGAACGGCAGCGAACTCAGGCCCTTACGCTCGTCCTCCGTCAGATCGATGACGTTGTCGTAGAACCCCGGAATGGTCACCCGGTGGTTTTCGTCATGCAGCTCTTTGATGAGCCGAGCCATTACGTTGATGGGGTTCTCGATGGCGCCGCCGTAGATCCCGGAGTGCAGATCGCGGTCGGGTCCCGTCAAAGTTACCTCGACATAGGCTAGTCCGCGCAGGCCATATGTGATAGACGGAACGCCCGGACCAAACAGAGCAGTATCGGAAACCACCACAACATCGGCCGACAGGCGATCGCGGTTGGCGGTGATGAACCCGGGCAGATGCGTGGAGCCGTTCTCCTCCTCGCCCTCAATCATGTACTTCAGGTTCACAGGAAGGGCCGTCTCCGTCTTCAGGTACGCCTCGACGGCTTTCAGGTGCATGAATACCTGCCCTTTGTCGTCCGAGGATCCGCGGGCGTAGAGCAGGTCGCCCTTGCGCACGGGCTCGAATGGCGGCGAATCCCAAAGTTCAATGGGGTCGGGGGGCTGGACATCGTAGTGTCCGTAGACCAGCACGGTGGGAAGCGATTCGTCTACCAGCATTTCGGCGTAGACAATGGGGTGCCCTTCGGTCTCGAAAGACTCCACCGTCTCAAAGCCCATCTTCTGGAAATGCGATACGAGCCAGTCCGCGGCCGCGCGAACATCAGGCGCGTGCGCAGGGTCAGTACTGACCGATGGGATTCGGAGGAAGTCCTCCAATTGCGTAATGAAGGCCTCGTGGTTGCTGAGGGCGTACTTGAGTGCCTGATCCATAGTCAAAAGTGTTATATCTGTGGCCGTTTACGACAGTC
>JBLFXH010000175.1:0-7173 GCA_047611125.1 Rhodothermales bacterium | reverse complement strand
TGATCCACTGACTTCTGCATCCGCTCCTTCAGCTGAGTGCGCAGTTCGTCCAGCGTCTCGATCGCGCCTTTTGAGGCAGACTTGGCAAACTCGTCATCGAGTTCAGGCATATCGCGGAGCTTGTTCTCCTTGACCCGAACCTCGAAGAGCTGCGCCTCGTCGTCATCGTGGCGAACCAACTTGACGCGAACCGCATCGCCCTCGTTGACGCCAGTAAGCGCCTTCTTGGAATCCTCCAGCAGCTCATCGCCTCCGAGCCAGAACGCTACATCGTGACGATGCTCGCCGGTGAGTTCGCCGGACTCCTCGTCCACCTCGTGGATATCGGTAAGAAGGAAGCTATCAGCCGTGGTCGGACCCTCCAGGGGGGTCAGATCCGCATCGCGCTCACGCATGCGTTCCAACTCCTCGTCCACCTCGGTCTCCTCCACCGTGTGCTCAAGGCGAGACACCTCGACACCTGTGACATCATGCAGGTTGAACTCCGGACGGACTCCGAAGCGAACCTTCGCCTTCAGGCCACCGCCGTATTCGTAGTCCAACTCGGTGATGGTTGGCTGCCCCAGGACGTGGTACTCCTCTGCTTCGAGGATTTCCGTCTTGTAGGTCCGCTGCACGGTGTCTTCAGCCACGCCGTAGGCGAGCGCCTTGCCGTGCATCTTGCGGACCAGCTGCGATGGCACCTTGCCTGGCCGGAAGCCTTTCATGGAAGTTTGCGCGCGCTGCTTCCGGATTGCTGCATCCAGTTCTGGAGCTAGCTCGTCGGCCGAAGCCTCCACCTCAAGTTCGTACTCTACGTCACTCAGGCGGTTGATCGTATGGGGCATGTTTCAGTCGAAAAGTTCTAGCCCACATGAACCTCCCGAGTGCAGCGAAGGTTTTGGCACGAGGACGGTTTCACGGTGATTCCACCCCGTAGGGCATCCGGACGACAGCCCGCCCCAATCTAAAAGTCCAGCCCCAGCGAGATGTACGTCTTGCGACTCCCGAATCGCTGACCATCATAGGGCCAGGCAAAGTCGAATCTAATGGGATAGCCCAGGAAGATGGTTCGAACCCCGAAGCCGGCCGACGTCAGTAGGTCATCGAAAACCGATTCGCCGTCCTCATTGGTGGTCCGCAAGGACAGGTCGCCAGCAGATCCACGTCCACCCCACACAACCCCGGCATCGGCAAACACCTGTCCTTGAATGTTGTAGAGCGGCAGGAACGGTACCGGGCCTGGAAGCATGGCCGCGATCAGCGGAAAGCGGAACTCAGCGTTTATCAGCCCAAAGTAGGACCCATTGCGCGCATTGATATCGAATCCGCGCAGCGGAAGAATGGGCGTGGCCAGGATGAAGTCGGAGGCATCCTCGATGGGAAGACCATTCAGATCATCGAACGTCCGGTTGATCCAGTTGAGCACTCCGGAGGTGTAGAACAACTGCTGTTGGGGGCCGAACGAAGCCGCCCCAGACGCACGGAGAGCGAACGTGTAGGCGCCCCGAAAGATGGATGAGTAGCTCCGATAGTCGCCTAACACGGAGACGAACCGCGCCGGCTTTCGACTGAGTCCAAACGGGCTGCCAGACACGGAAACGGCTAGACGGGACCCGTCGATGGGGTAGAGATACCCCGGGGTTGTCACGTCCCGCGTGTAGGTGAGTCGCGGAATGATGAGCGATCGGGTGGTTGACGGGCGGAGCGCGTCCGTGATGTCGGTCTGATTGACCCCCACCAGGGAAATCTCGGCGTCGATGCGCTTGAACTTCGACAGCGGATAACTGGCCGCAAGCGATGCTCCGAATTGGCGGTACCGGTAGTACGTGGGCCGATCGCCCCCAAAGTCCGCCAGGAGTCGGGAGATGTGGAAGCCCGACGCGGTCCAGTCGATGCGCTCCGGCAAGTAGGCGTAGGACAGGATGTAGTCCGAATTCCGGAGATCGAGAAGCAGGTTGGTGGCCACGACAATTCGGTGATTTCCGAGCATGTCGGAAAACATCATCTGGGTTACACCCTGGACGCCGTAGAGGGCATCGTAACCCGCCGCTCCGTGGACGATGTCGGGAGAGAAGTCCAGCTTGTAGCGGCGCGGGGCGTACTCGCCCTGGTCATCAACAACCGAGCGGGCCCCCAACTGTGGGCCCAGACGGGCACCGCGCGGAGCAAACTCCCTGGCCGCCTCCAAGAAAGCGGGGCTGAACGTGTAGTTGCGGAAGTCGACCTTCAGATCTGCCAGCAGGGTGTCCGCATCCGCGCCGGTCCCCTCAGAGGGCAACTCATGAATCCGGTCTGCATCTCCGCCAAGTCCGGCCGCCAAGGGAAGCGCCGTCCGCAAGCGAGGGGCGTTGAGGGCCGCTCGCATGAAGGGGTTGCTCCGTTGCTGGTTTGCCCCGGCCAGCGTAAGGGCCGCAGGCAGGACATCCCCCGAGGGGTCGGCGCGCTGAGCCCAGATGTTTGGCCTGAGCCGATCGGCCTCGGCCGGCGTACGAGAAAACGGTGTCCGGAGGACATAGATGGAGGGCGTTCCTTCGTGGAGGCTGACAAGCGCCGCACGTTGCCCGTTCGCGGCCACGGACATCTGCATCACGCCCACAGTGACATCACTCACCGGGCGCTCGAGGCCAGTGGTGAGGTCTTTTTCGTAAACGTTGCTGATGCCGTTGCGGTCCGAGAGGAAGAGGAAGCGATCGGAATCCGGCCCGAATTGAGGCCGCCGATCGTCCCATCGTCCCGAGTTCGTCAGGCGGTCTACGTACCCACGCCCAGCAACCAGGCGGTAGAGGCTTCGCTGCGAGTAGTCGTGGTCAAGCATCCGAACCCCGCGCTCGCGGCCCAGGCCCAGCAGCGTGCGCTCGCCTCGATCTGACTGGAAGACGATGAACTTGCCATCCGGGCTCCAGGCTGGCTCATGGTCGCTGAATACGTCATTGGTGAGGTTAACCGTGCGGCGTCCCTCCACGTCAACCACGAAGATGTCGGAGCGGGCGCCAAGGCCGGCAGACACCGCCAACTTCTTCCCCCCCGGATGCCAGGCCACGGAGGAGATCTGCTCCGTCCCTGCAACCTCGACGTGATTGACCTTGCCGGAGACGATGTCGATCAGCGCGACCGCGTCGGTTTCGCCGTGCTTGACTGCGATGGCCAGGGTCTTGCCGTCGGGGCTCCAGGCCAGACCGGGGGTCAGCACCTTGAAGCCCTCAAACGCCGCGCTCGTCTGACCTTGGATCAGGCGCCGCTCAATTCTCGCTTCGGCCACGTTTGCCAGGTAGACATCGAAGAGCCCACTCCGGGTGGTGATGAAGGCAATGCGGTCTCCCTGTGGCGACAGGGCCGGACTGGTATTGTAGAGGCCGTGCTCCCGCGTGACAATGGCCTGGCCGACGTCGTTCAGGTCTTCGCGGGCGGCCACCTCAGGGAAGTAAATCTCGCGCAGTGATCGGTGCCACCGGTCGGAGAGTTCATCCAAATCCAGACCCACGGCGCGCTTGAAGCTGGCCTCCACCGATCTGCTTAGCCTGAGGCGCTGAAGGATCTCGGCAATCTTCTCTTGGCCGTATTGCTGCGCGATGTAGTCCCACACGCCCTGCCCGCCTCGATACGCGAAGAACCCGCCCAGCCTATCGATCTCGGCCAGGTTGTCTTCCAGTACGGCCTCGCGCACATACATGTCCGACTCGGTGTCCCAGCCGCCTGCTGCGGAATACTCCGCCAGCCCCTCATTGAACCAGAGTGGGATGCGCGTCTGGATGTTGTTGGCGATGATGGACTGGATCGAGCCGCCGAAATAGATGTCGTTGATTACCGCGTGCACCAACTCATGGTGGATCACGTGGCGAAACTCCTGATAGTCCCCCGTGAAGGGAACGGCAACCCGGTTCTTGAACAGCTCGGTAACACCCCCAATCCCGTCGGAATAGGTAGGCAGATCAACCGCGTTTGTCACCGAAAAGGCATTGTGGCTGGTGTACACCAGCATCGGGATCGGACCCTGGGGCTCGTACTGAAAGAGCTCGGCGATGCGTCCATAGGCCTCTTCCGCTGCGTGCGCCGCGAAGTCGGCCAACTCCTCGCCGCCCTCGTAGTAGTAGACGTCAAAGTGATCCGTCCGCAGGTAAAACCACGTCCGATTCTCGTAGTGGACCTTGTTCTTGCCGTAGCGGAAGTACTGCGCCTGGGCTGCGGGCGCGGCGCATATCGCCACGGCCGCCACGACCGTCAGAATAATCAGGCTGCGCAGCATGCCAGAGATCACTGGGGCCGAGCGCGGAGGGGTGGGCCGACTCGGACGCGTTCACGGGTATCCCCGCAAGATGCGGGCGATTGGGTCTCCTAGTTAAGGGAACGAATCAGGTTCCGGAAATTGCGGCGAAGTGCCCTGTCTTGCTAGGCGTACCGGATCCACTTGATGAGATCGCTGATCTTTGGCTTCTTGCCATGCATCAGAATGCCGACCCTATAGATCCGTGAGCTTACCCAGACCGCGCCCAGGAACGTCAGCATCAACAAAAGGAAGGAGCCACCCACTTGCCAGAAGGGTACTTCGGTCACAGCCACCCGGACTACCATAGGGACCGGACTGAAGAACGGAATCATTGACATGGCCACGGCCAGGGTCGAGTTGGGCTCTTCAATGATGGGCTGGATGAACACAATCGAGAGGATGATGGGCATCATCAGCGGAAGCATGAAGCCCTGGGCATCGGCCTCCTGCTCGACGGCAGAGCCGACAGCAGCGAAGAGACTCGCATACAGCAGGTAGCCAGCCAGGAAGAAGAGCACGAACCAGATGAAGACATCAGCGCCCAACATCGGTGGCTGGAAGTCCATCGCCGCCATGATCTCGTCCTGGCCAGCAGTCGCCGGTAGGTTGACGGCGGACGGATCCAGGAACAGCGCAATGATGAAGCTAGAGCCCACCGTCCCGGCCATGATCAGGCCGGCCCAGACCGTCATCTGCATCAGGCCCATCGCCCCAATCCCAAGCACTTTCCCCAGGAGGAGATCAAAGGGGCGGACGGAGGAGACAATGATCTCGACAACGCGACTGGTCTTTTCGGCGATTACGCCGCGCATGACCACGGATCCGTAGACCAGCATCGCGATGTAAATCAAGAAACCCATGATGAATCCGACAACCGCATAGGCCCCGGCATCACCGGCTTCCTCGCCGTCACTGGTCAAAACCGTTGTGTTGACCCGGATCCGGTCTGCCAGGATCTCCCTCACCTCGGGGGTCACCTGGGCCTGATCGAGCCGGACTTCTTCCACCACGCTCTCGACCCGGCGTTCAAGAGACCGCTGGAAAACGCTACCGATACCGCCCTCGACGGTCGAATACTTGACTTCTACCGACCCGGTCAACGCGGACGCCGGGATCACCAGGTAGCCGTCGTAGATCCCGTCCAGGACGCGGGCGTGGACGGAATCAACCGGCATATCGGGCTCAACGAAGACGTATCGGTCGTCATCTCCCTCTGTCAAGCGGTCAAACAAGACGCCCGTCTCATCTATGACGGCCACGGTGCGGGCATCGCTGCCGGTCATCGACTTGACCGAGACAAAGGCAACGATTCCGATGAAGGCCACGAAAGCAATCGGTCCCAACAGGGTCGTCAGAATGAAGGCCTTGGTCTTCACCCGCTTGATGAACTCGTTCTTGGCTACGATCCACATCTTGCTCATGCTTCCACCTCTTGCTTGCCCGCTACCTGGACGAAAATTTCCCGCAACGGGGGCTCGACCAGTTCAAATCTTGAAATCTCATCCACAGAGCCCAGGGCGTGCTCTAGCACGACTCTGGGAGCCGTCCCGTTGAGCAACCGGAGTTCGGCGTGCGCGCCACTCCGGACTGTGACCTTCACCATCCCATCTCTCTCGAGATTGTCGAGGAAGGCGTTTGAGCCCTCGAAGTCAAGCTGGATAGTGTCTTTGCCGAACTGCCTCTTGATGTCTCGTAGGGGTCCGTCGAGGACTTTCCGTCCGCCGGATATCATGCAGATATCATCGCATAGCTGCTCAACCTGCTCCATCCGATGGGAGGCAAACAGGATCGTGCGCCCATCCGATTTTAGCTCCATGATCACGTCACGCAGGAGATCGGCATTGATCGGGTCGAGGCCGCCAAACGGCTCGTCCAAGATCAGAAGTTCAGGCTGATGCAGGATGGTTGCAATGAACTGCACCTTCTGCTGCATCCCCTTGGAGAGCTCATTCGTCTTGCGATTGAACCAGTCCTTTCCCTCGAATCGCTCCAGCCAATGCTTGGTAGTCTTGACGGCGTCCTTGCGCGAGAGGCCCTTCAGTTCGCCGAAGTAGGTCAGCTGTTCGCCGACCTTCATTTTGGGATACAGTCCGCGCTCCTCCGGAAGATATCCCATTCGCATCTGGCTCCAGGGGCCGACGACTTTCCCATCAAACGTGATCTGACCAGAGTCAGGCACCGTGATGTAGGTGATCATCCGGATTGTGGTGGTCTTTCCGGCTCCGTTGGGTCCAAGGATGCCGAGAATGCGACCTTGTTTGGCCTCGAAACTGACGCGGTCCACAGCGAGGACTTTGTCATACCGTTTCGTGACCTCTTCTACGCGAAGATGAGGCATAGTGGGGGGGTAAGGTCAGGCGAGGCCTGAGGGGTCAGTTCTGATAGAAGCGAACATCATCAATCCCGAAATCGAAATAACCTTCGAGATTGGCGAAGACCGCGACGTCAATCGCATCGCGGCCCGTCCAGGGAATGGGCGTTCCGAAGCCCTCCTGGCGGAATGAGGAAAAGGGAAGCCGGAACTCAGCCCAGTCGTCCGACACTTCGACATACGCATTGTAGTTGTCAAAGTCCTTGACGGACGCGGAGCCGAGCTGAATGATGTAGGTGCCCGGCGTACCCCTGAGTGACAGGGCCAGGCCGGCGTAGCCGGTTACATCGCGAGGGATGGGTTCGCGCGATGGGTCTGCCGCCGGCGGATACTCTACGATGGAACTGCGGACGCCGGCCACACTCGAACCACCAGTGCCTTCGGGCCGCACACCGACCACCTCGAGATGGTGCGTCGAGATGGTGAAGAAGCCCCCAGGCTGAACCTCAATGCTTGCGCGCGTGCCCGCGCCTTCGGCGATGGCTTCCCAGGGGAGGTTGGCGTTGTTAAGATGGTTGCCGTCCTCGAAGGTGTCCACACCGCCGCTGACCAACGG
>JBLFXH010000174.1:0-7310 GCA_047611125.1 Rhodothermales bacterium | reverse complement strand
GAGCCGGTGTTGGCGTGGTTGGAAGGGGCGTGACCTTAGGCCTAAGCAGGGTCACATCCCGAGTAGCGGCCGCGTTTTTCGCGCTGCTGGTGTTGGGTTGTGACGCGTCGGCACAACAGGATGCTAGCCTTGAGTTAGAGCCGCTTCCTGCGCTGGACCTGTGCCCCACGCCCACATCGGGGATCTTCGAAGGCGGTAGAAACCTCGGTCGAGAGGATGCTCGAGCCACGCCCACCCGGTTGTTGGTCCTCATGGGCGGAAGCCGCGAGGTGGACGAGGCCAGCCGGGAGTTCGTGGCCTCGGCTGTTGGCGGGGATCTACTAATCCTGCGCGCTTCGGGATCAGTCACGAGCTACCCAGACTACTTCGTGGATGACCTCCAGCCTGATCCTTCCCCTGCCAGCGTCGTGACGGTCAAGACCGACCCGGCCAGCGCCGGATCCGCCGCCTCTGTGGCTTGTCGGGTGACGCGGGCCGAGGCCATCTGGCTCGCGGGCGGAAACCAGTGGAATTATCTCGGAGGGTGGCCAGCTTCGCTCCACGACTCGCTGGCTGCCGCCACATCGCGAGGCGTCTCCTTTGGAGGCACCAGCGCAGGCTCCATGTCGCTGGGCGAATGGGCATTCGACGCCCGGAATGGGACCGTCTCTTCGGCCACTGCGCTTGCGGAGCCTACTCACCTGGACGTCAGTGTGTCTCTGTCCGACTTTCCGCAGCCAGAGCTCGCCGGCATGCTGGTGGATACCCACTTTATGGAGAGGGACCGTGAGGGACGACTACTGGCGTTTCTGGCGCGTGCGGGGTCAGACGGCGACCAAGTGACAGGAGTGGGCATCGACGAGCGCACGGCTGTGGTTATTCGGGACGGCCGCTTTAGGGTCCTCTCCGGCGGAGGGTCGATCTGGCTTTACCGCCTGGACGGCCTGGTGATTGCCGAGCAGGGCAAGCCCCTCTCGGTCGAGGAAGTCCTTCGCATGCAGCTGCCGGGTGGGTCCGATGGCGCCTGGCCGCCTGAATGGGCGGGATCTGTAGACACCTTGCGCGTGGTTGAGGGAGAGATTCAACGCCGGTAAGCTGAAGGACCTTGGACTTACAGAGAGTCTGGACGTTGGGTATCGGCGTGGCCGAGAACAACGCTGGAAGCCAGCACGATCAAGGGAAATCCGAGCCAGTCAAAGGTGGTTTCGAAGCGAAGGTGCCAGGGCCACCAGAGGAGGGCGGTCATCCTGTATCGCGTCCACGCGGGCAGGCCCTGCAGGGCGTCCGCCAGGTAGCCTCTCCAGCCAAGCTCTTCGCCCAGAAGCGTCATGCATTTGTCAGTGCGCCGGTCAACCCGGCGAGCGATAAGTGCGCCGATGGCCGGCCCAAGCACCGCTGGGAGGAAAGTCCACAGCGCGAGTGGCCCGGCCGGAAAGGTCTCCAGGAGGAAAGCGTTGGCCGGTCCTAGATTGAACGGCAGCGCGATCGCCACTGCCAGCAGATAGAAGACTCCAATCCCGACCCATGGAAGTCCCTTCCAGGCGGACTTAGTCTTTGGTGCGTATTCAGGCTCATTGCCGAGAATACATCATCTTCCCTCCAGGGTTCGTGCCATGACGACAGCTGCGCTGTCCTTCCATATTCGCTGATGAAAAATGAGACCTTCAGTCGCCGTGAGGCCCTTTCTCTTGGCCTGACAGCTGCCGCGGGGGCGGTCTTGCCATTTGGGGCGAGAGCGGCAGCATCCGCGGCCAGCGCAACACCCGCCGAGAATCCTGCCCTCCGACTGGTACCGCTTGCCAAGGAGACGTCCCTCATGCAGGGACCGGGCATAGCTCCTGCGAGGCTTCTGGCCTGTCTTTCGGACTGGGAGAATTTCGCGCCTAACGAGGCAATTCGGATTTCAGTCGGCGAGGTCGGTACTGCTGGCGTAGAAGGCTACCGTCTCGAGATAGACGCCTCCGGCGCAAGAGTCGTCGGTGCCAGTGATGCGGGTGTTTTTTACGGCCTGCAGTCCCTCGCCCACATGGTGCGATCTGCTCTAGAAGAGGGCTCTGACCTACCGGCATTGCAGGTGCTAGACTGGCCGGACATACCCTACCGCGCTGTACACTTTGACACGAAGCACCACCTGGATACGATTGACGCCTATTACGACGCCATCGACAGGTTGGCGGCTCTGAAGGTCAACGCCATCATCTGGGAGTTCGAAGACAAACTTCGCTATCGCCGTCGACCGGTAATCGGTGCGGCAAACGCCATCAGCATCGAGCAGATGCAGGCGCTTACCCAATACGCCCGGAGGCGACACATCGAGATCAGCCCGCTGGTCCAGGGTCTAGGTCATGCTAGCTTCATCCTGAAACACCCTGAGTACGCCCACCTCCGTGATGATGCCTCCAACGACTGGGCGTTCGACCCCATCGTCGAGGAGACCTATGAACTCCAGTTCGACCTGTACCTAGACGCCATCAAAGCCACGCCCGGCGCGAAGTACCTCCATATCGGCGGTGACGAGGTAAACGTCGGCAAGAGCGAGGCCGCTCTTCACTCAGGCCTGAGCCCGCTGGAGCTCCACCTCCACTGGCTGGACCGAGTGTCAGCTTTTCTGGCGAAGCATGATCGTGTTCCCATCATGTGGGATGACATGCCTCTCCGCCACGGTGGCGTTTATGGTTCGACGTACGACACTGAGAGTAGCCGGACCGAAGTGAGCCAGCAGTGGAATAGTGCACGTACTAAACTGGACGAGCTCGTGGAGCGATTCCCAAGAGACGCTGTGTACATGCGATGGAGCTACAGCTCGCCCGGGACGCATGGGAATCACGCGGCCCTGGATTGGTATGCCGCAGGAGGGGTGGAGGCAATGGCCGCCACTGCGGCGCAGACTCGCTGGCCTGTCTTCCCCCGAAACGATGGGAATGTCGAGTCAATCCGCACCTTCTGCCAGATGACAGCGGAGCGAGAGCTTCGCGGGATTTTGTGCACCGCTTGGGATGATGACTCACCCCATATGGCGTTCTATTGGCGCGGGTGGACGTGCTTCTCTGACTTCGCTTGGAGTGCTCAGGGGAGAACTGGATCCGAGGCGCTGTCTGCCTTTGCCGAGCAAGCCTACGGTGCTGAGGCTGGCCCGCATGCCGCCGAGGGCCTCCGCCAGTTGGGTCAAGCCATGGACGCATGGGATACTATGCTGACATCCGCTAGTCGCCGTAACGTGTGCCAGTCGAACACGATGGATGGGATCCTTGACGCCCCAGTCGGCCTGGGAATCAGGGCATGGCGCCTTGAGCACCGCGATCGGATCGGGCGGGCCGCAGAGGCCCTTCGGACGAGCATTTCAGCGCGCGATTCTTTTCTTGCGGCTCTCCAAACCTGTGGCAGAAACAGGTTCGATCTACGCCTGGCCCTGGCCTTGACTGAACTTCAATCGTGGAGTCATGAGGTAATGGCGGACATCTCGGTCGTACCAGAGGCCGGACTGGATGACAGGTGGAATGCCTTCCTGGCGGTCTACGAAGAGAAGCGGATACTCCGAAATCCCCCGGGGTATGTCCTTGACCAGAATCATCACGCACATCAGGCGAATAGCAGCAACGGTCCGGAATGGATGATCGCGGTTGAGTCGGTATTCCACGAACGATTGAAGTCCTGGAGAGAGACCATCAGATAATTTGGGCCGTCTGCCTACTGCCGGACTCCGCGAGCCCGCTCGCTCCAGTGAAGAGCTGCCACGGTTTCGCCATCCATCTCGAATCGGGCGGTGTTTGGTCCTGTGAGTTCAATGAAATCCAGCGCTGAAGTGGCGGTAAGCGTCGCAAAATCGCCGTCCTCCGGGGTAGAGAGAACAAGCATGCCATCTCGTTCCACGGCGGTGACGTTGTCAACGTCGGTCGGGTCGTTCGGATTGGTGAAGACGTAGAGACCTTCGAGGTCGGCGAACTGCTCCGCGGATAGCTTGGTTGTGGTGATGGAGTCCGGTTCGAGCCCAGGCCATCCGTACTCCCTGGCAACGGTTAGAAGGATCTCCTGCGCAAGAACTCCGCCGTTGTCCGAGTTGGTCATCACGGCAATACCGCCCCGGCCATCTTTGAAGGCCGTGAACTGGCACCGGAAGCCCTCGTTCGCACCGCCATGACCAAAACGGAGGCTGTCAGGAGAGATTGACGGTCCCAGGCCGTGCCCGTTCATGCCGCCCGTCAGCATGGCTTCAGTGCTTTCGGAGGTGAGAAGAACCTCCGCTCCCGTGAGGTCTGCCTGAACTGCGATGGCAAACCTGGCGAGATCGCTCGGCGTGGTCCACAGCCCTGCTGCCGCCATCTCCGGGTAAACGTGCCAGTTGCCTTCTACCGCATCTCCGCTGGTGCGGTAACCCGTTGCTGCCTGGTCGTGGATGCTATCCGGAAGCGGCTGTGTGTAGCCACCGTGCTCCATTCCGGCTCTTTCAAGGACCCGTTCCGACACGATGTCGGGGAATGCCTGGTCGGCAACGTCCGCGAGCAGCAGCTGCATGAGCGTGTAGCCACCTCCAGAGTACTGCCAACTCTCTCCGGGCTCCTTGTATACACGGATGGCGTCGGTATTGCCGAGACCGGCAAGAACCCCGACCGTCGTCGCCAGCGTGGAGTCACGATGGTATCCCGGGAAGCCCCAGACCGTCAGACCCGCCGTGTGGTTGACGATCCGTCGAAGCGTGACGGGCTCCTCGGTATTGAACTCGCTTTCAGGAAGCTGCCAACTGGTCAGAAGGTCGTTGACGTCCGTATCCAAGTCCAAGAGTCCCTCCTCGGCCATCGCATGCATGGCGACGGCTGCGACAGGCTTGGAGATGGATGCCGCCTGGAATAGCGTCTCGGTAGTGGCCGCGCGTTCGGAATCGACGTCCGCAAGTCCGTAGGCCTTGGCCCAGGAGATTTCTCCATTCTCGAAGACTGCGATGCTGAGGGCTGGGACATCTAGTTGCTCCATTCGCTCTGCGAGTGAAGGGCCCGCTGCACCATCGAAGACCCTCGACAGGACTATCTCCGATTCCATGGAGGTGATGTGTTGGGCCGCCTCCGGCGAGAGGGACTGCTGACAGCCTGCGATGATCAGTATCGGGATCCACTTCAGGTGCTGTCGCATGATCTCACTTTGTCTTTGTGACGTTGCCTCTTGAGGGCCAAGGAATACAGGGGAATCTAAACCAAGGTGACAGGACCGTCGCCCCGGCGCCTGGTCAGCTTTGGGCGTGACGTACCGACCGCGTAGTTTCTCGTAGATCGCCTCCAACTCCAACCAAGTCCCCGAAGTACCATGCGCGCTACTTTCGCCCGATTCGCACAACGCTGTGCGATACTCGTCTTCTTCTGTGGACTTGCCAGCATGGCTTACGCTCAGCCGGCCCCACCGGCGCGGACACAGGTGATATCAGCCAATCCATTCGGCCTGCTGTTGGACCTGTTCAATGCGGAATACGAGCGCGCCGTATCCCCGACGACCACAGCCGGACTGGGCGGGTCTGCGTATTTCGGCAGCAGCGATAACTACGTGAACACCGATGTCTTCTGGCGCTATTACCCATCGGGCACCCCGCTGAGCGGCTGGGCATTTGGAATCAAGGCCGGCCTCACGGTAGTGGTAGACGAGGGCACTTTCCTGGGTGCTGGATTCGATATCAACCGGAGTTGGCTCCTGGGTCAGGAGGAGGAGTTTTACGTCGGTCTAGGCTTTGGCCTCAAGCGGATCTATGTGTCGAGTGACAGTGATACCAGCCTGGAGTACGTCCCCACGTTTCGCATTATCAACGTGGGATACGCCTTTTAGGAGGAGGGAGCGGAAGGGACGACCTCGAAATTACCGCGCATGCTACAACGCAAAACGCCCCGTATCAGCCAAAATGGGCGAATACGGGGCGCTCTGGTCATTCAGCAATGGTTGCCCTACCAGGATTCGAACCTGGAACCTCTTGATTAAGAGTCAAGTGCTCACCACTTGCAGTACAACTCGGTATCGTTGTACTGCAACGATGTACTGGCTCTCGCTGGGGAATCTGCCGCTCCACGTCATCACGGCCCCCAGCCTCCGGCTTGATGTCGAAGCGGATCGGCAGGAACTGGACGAGACCCTGACTCATCACATGGCCAAACGGTCCCGGGGGGACCCGGGGCAGGCGCTTCGCGGCTCCTCGGATCTTCATGCATGGACGGACTCGGCCTGCTAATTCTTCTTGCTAAGGCCTGACGGAATTAAAGTTGCGAAGCGTATGGGTACGAAAACGAGAGAAAAAAGAAGAACGGCCCAGTCCGAAGGACCAGGCCGTTCGAACTATTCTATTCACTTTGTTTCGACTTGTGCAACTCATTTTTAGAGCATTCCATCAGACCGTTGTGGTCTGCCTGAAGTGCTTTGCCGGCGTCACTTCCTAACGCTACGTCACCTGCTGCCCACGACGCGAGGCTTGGGTACGAGTCGACAAACATGAATCCGCGTGGTTCACGTTCTCCCACCTTCGAAGAAAGAATGTAGCTCTGTATATCTCCACCCTCGACATTCGCATTCATAAACTTCACCCAGGCGGAGTTTGCGGCCTCAACCTCCGTCATGGTTTTCCCTTCATTGATGGTGCATTCACTGAATGCGACAATACGATCGTCCGGAGTGGTCCATCCCGTAAAGGCGACAAGAAATAGTGTGGATGCGAGTGTTAATAGTAGCGGTCTCATGGTAACGTGTGATGTGCAACAGCGAATAACGCTGTTTGTGAGGATGTCTCGAGCGAGCCTAGGTGGCCGAGGAGTATTGTTCCTATATAAGTATTATTGCGGAACACAGTATTGCGCTTGGGCTAGGCAGTTCCCATCCATAAATCCATAAGGCGTGGTACTGCATGATGTTATGGGTTCTCCCTGTTCGGTCTAGTGCCCCTTGTGGCGTATATCCGGGGGAGTCAGTCGACCTTTGTCCGCCCAGCATCGAGCCGCCGAATCGCCTCTGAACCCGACCTGTTTCGCAGCCGCGTCCTTGGGCACAAGCAGGCTCGTGAACTGGCCATGATTGACCGGATACTCGTGGCCAATCCTGCCATCGTCCGGGCCGTATTCGAGGGCCTTCAACACCACGTGGCCAAGGCGCGCCGGGCGCTGGTCGGCCGGGCTTGTCCGCCGATCAGACGCTCCGCTCGGCTATAGTCAAACAGATGACGGCAGTCCACTGGCCTCGGTAGGGACGTAGAGGTGGTCCTGCGACTCTCTCGAGCCCACCAATCACGACCGCTTCCTAGAACCAAGAACGCCCCGAATCCGCTCAATCAAGCGAATACAGGGCGTTCTGGTCATTCAGCAATGGTTGCC
>JBLFXH010000173.1:0-7352 GCA_047611125.1 Rhodothermales bacterium | reverse complement strand
CGCTCCAACTCCTCCGTCCCACGGATGCCACCAACAAAGTCTATGTTTGCGTCGCGTCGCGGGTCCGTAATCCCCAGCATCGGCTCCAGGATGTGCTCTGTCAGGCGTCCGACGTCCAGTGCATCAGAGGCGGATTTGCCGTCAGACTCGGGCAGCGTAAGCCCGAACCAGCTGCCATCAATGTAGATGCGAACCTCTCCCCTGCGCATCGGAATAGGAGCCACGTCCGGCTTCAATCCGAAGCGGATTTCCAACTGCGCCAGAAACTGGCCCGGCGCCGTGGGCAGAGTGCGAATGATTCGGTTGTAGGCCAGAATCCGCATTTGCCCCATCGGGAAAAGGACCGCGGGGAAATAGGCCGCTTCGTCGCTAGCAGTTGCTCCAACTTCCGCCGCCGCCCGGGAGGCTGCCTTGCATCGGTGATGACCGTCCGCCACGTAGACGTTGGGCACACGGCCAAACGCGCCGACCACCGCCGAAGGCTGCTCGAAGCGCCAAATGGTGTGATGAACCCCATCTTCGGCCGCGAAATCGTACAGTGGTGTAGACCTCTGACACTCGGACATCAGCGCCTCGACTGCCGGGGTATCCCGGAACGTCAGCATTACCGGCTCCGCATGTGCACGCTGCTCCAGAATATGCCGGGTCCTATCGTCTTCTTTGCTGGGCCGTGTAAGCTCATGCTTTAAAATGACGTCTCCGTCATAGTCCGCCACCCCCACGCACCCGAAAATGCCCGTCTGGCTCCGCCCGTTCATCACCAGTCGGTAGAGGTAGAGACTCGGCTGGTCCTCCTGAAGTGTGTAGCCGGAGGCAACGAAGGCCTTGAGATTGGCGGCCCCGGTCTGATAGACCTCGTCGGCGTGCTCATCTGTCCCTTGAGGGAGATCGATCTCGGGCCGAATGATGTGGAGGAACGAGTGTGCGTTGCCCTCTGCCAGGGAGCGTGCCTCCGCGCTGTTTATGACGTCGTAGGGAACGGACGCAACGCTCTCAGCGGCGTCGGGACGGGGTCGCACTGCCCGGAAAGGGTGCAGGATGGCCATGAAAGCGGAGGGTAGGATTGCCAGAGCGGATCGAATAATACGCACCGGCCCCCCTCTTGCATCCCACGCCTGGCGATCGCGCCCGTGACTTTAGGGCAAAGACCCCTTAGCGGGCGGAGAACGTCCCAGCAGCGAGCCTCGACTGCTTGATGCTCTCCAGAATGGATACGCCGCTGGGTCCAATCCAGCTTATTGTCTCCGAGTACAGTTCGTCCTGCAGAGCGGTTGGAAGAGAGATGAAGGCGAAACCGTCTTCGGCCAGGCCATCCAGAATTACCCCGAGATAGTCGCGGTTGATTCGATTAGCGTGCAGCATGAGGATGTGGCGAACATTCCGGCCGTACAACTGACCTCCAAGATCATCCCAATGCCGGATGGACTCCCGCACGTGTGCCACGTACTCCTGGCCGATGCGGTATCTCCGGTCCCAATCCTTGGCCTTCTCGGCTTCGGCATAGTCGTTGTCGAATCGCCAATCGTCCGTGGTAATTGTGACGGGTGCCGCCACGAGGGCCATGGAATCCAGCACCCCGTACCAGAACGCGCGGTCGTTGAGGCTGCTACCCTCCTCTAGAAATGGAAACCGGAAATAGCGACTTCTCTGGTCAGCTGGAGCAACCCGCGACAGGACGGCCTGGGCCTGTCCTATCTCCAGCACACCCGACTCCCGGGTCAGTTGATTGAACGAGAGATGAGACATGCTGTGATTCGCCATGAGAAAGTCAGCAGCGGTCCAATTCCGCACCAGCATGGCCAAGTCAGCGCTCTCGAGATCACTGCCGATGGCAAATACCGTCGCAGGGGCGCCGTGGCGAACCAATGCTCCGGTCAGCGAGTCCGTAACGACCGTTCTTTCCCAATTGTCGGAATAACTGAGCGGCTTGGTGACCGGCGCATCGTCTATGGTGATTGCGATCAGTCTAGGTCCAGCGTCCTTCGAGCAGCCGATAAGGCACAGGAGGAACGCGCAGACAGGAAGTAGTCGTTTCATGAAGCAGGAGTTGACCGGATTCACTCTCGTACTGTCCAAAACGCGTTCCACTTCTAACCTCCACATGGAACATCAATGAATGTTCTTTGACCTGCCCAATACGGCTTGGAGAAGTCCCCCCTTCGAACCTATGTTCTTGACTTGATCGCGGGGTGGAGCAGCTGGTAGCTCATCGGGCTCATAACCCGAAGGTCGCAGGTTCGAGTCCTGCCCCCGCTACTACAGAAAGGCCCTCAGACAACCGTCTGAGGGCCTTTTTTGATGGCGCTGTTTCGTCCAGCGTACTGTCCGGCGTGTCATCAGCTGTATCATTCCTCGCTCCCCAGTCGTAGACATGTTGGAGGCAGTGAAAATGGGTCGATGGTACCAGGTATTTGATGATGACCAGGTCAATCTAGTGACCCGGTCTGCAGCACGCCGTCACGCCGCTGGCGCTATTGTGCTTGGACTGGTGTCTGGAGCAGCTCTTTTCGCCTCATTCATCGGCCCCCTATCCACCTTTCCGGTGGTCGTAGCAGTAGTCGGCCTGTGGGGATGGGCAGGCGCCGCCCTCTTCCGAATTTGGAGCGAGCTTCGTCGGCAGGTATGGTGCCTGAAGATCTCCGATCGCGAGGTGGTGGGATACGATTACCGGAGAAAACGCATCCGCATTGACTGGATCGATGCGCTTGGCGTGGATGTCAACAGTCGCGGCCTGGCCATCGTTGCGGGAAAGGACCGCCGGCTGGAGGTCCCAGTCCGCTTCCCGGCCTACACCGAACTCTGCCACACCGTCCTCGGTCACGCGGAGTTCTACGACGTGCCCGTTCTCATCGACGGAGCGCCCCTGGCCAGTGTCGCTGCCAGTGACGTGTTTCCGTTTCTCGGCGAGTTCGACCAAGAGGACTGAACCTCCGTCAGTCCTCGAAGAACCGGTGGAAGTCGTCGCGTCGCGCCCTTGCGTCCGCGTAGCCGATGTCAATCAGCCGCTCTGTGTAGGCAGGCTCGAACAGGATCATCGAAAGCCAGTCCGGGCTCTTGGTATCGCTGGAACCCAGGCCCCGCGCGAACAGCTTCAGAATGCCGGACAGATCGGCTTGGTACTCTCCGGATATGCTACCGAGATCCTGCGAGGGACGCACCAGCACCAGCTTGATCTTCCGCATCTTACCCCATTGACGCCTGGGCAGGAGATCAAGTAGGCGGTTGTACCGATCCAGGATGGCTGCGTCTTGATCGATTCGATCCAGAAAAATGGCGTTCAGGAGAATGCCGAAGATCTGGGCAGCCGGCGGATACCCTGTGGTAGCCGGCACATCCGCTTCCAGCCTGGATCTCCCGTATCGCGTGCCGACAGCGATGATTCTGTCGGCTCCCAGGTGAATCGCGGGGCTCAGAGGCTCGGCCAGGCGGATACCGCCATCGCCGTAAAAGGCCGGTCCGAGCGGAATGGCCGGAAAAAGAAAGGGCAACGAGGTGGAGGCCATGATGTGATCCACCGTCAGGTCCGCGGGGACTCCGACCCGGTTGGGACGCTCCCATCCCTTGGTCATGTGCCCCTGAATCCAGGAGATGGTCTGGCCAGTGCCGTAGTTGGTAGTGATGAGAGCCAGGGCCCGAAGGCGCTCGCTAGCAAGATTGTGCTCAATCCCTTCGAGTACCCCGTTGGGCGCATCCAGAATTCGGCAGAGATACTCGCGCAGGGGCGCAGTGTCCACAATACCGTGTCTGGGGACTATCTCTCCGGCGTTCTCGTCGGGGCCACCTCGAAAGGCTCGCCACAGGTAGCTCATGGAGGACGGCGCCTCGAACACGTCTTCCGATCGAATATTGCTCCAGCAATGGACGAGTTTGGACGTGGCCGAATTGAAGGAGGTCTCGTCGTTGGCTACGGCAGCTGCATTGATCGCCCCCGCCGACACGCCCGTCAGCACAGGGAACTCGGCCTCCGGAAACTCATCGGCAATGAACCGCAGCACTCCGGCCTGGTAGGCCGCCCGGGCGCCACCACCAGAAAGAACAAGCCCATTTCGCCGCACCTGATTCTGCCCGGCAAGCCCTGGCAATATCTTGTCCCTGATGGACTCAATGATTCGCTTCATGCCTGCAATAATACGTTTCCCCTTCCCCTGGTTTTGGACCAATGTCTGATCTACCGAACGAGACTTTAGCTGATTCCGGCTCGGCGGCCGAGAACCGCATTCTTATGGTCTTTCTGGATGGAGTCGGCCTTGGGGCGATCGATTCGGAGTCAAATCCCATGGCCAAAGTTTGGCCGGGCTTTCATGCTCTCTCCGGAGGTGCGGACTGGGTTCGTGGGTCGTCGCTCCGAGGTCCCCTTCATCACTTTGGCGGAATTGACGCGTGCCTAGGTCTTGAAGGCCTCCCGCAGTCAGGAACGGGCCAGGCTACGCTATTCACCGGAGTCAACTGTGCCGCGCTGGCCGGCCGCCACTACGGTCCCTACCCCCACTCGGCCACGCGTCAAACCATCCGGGAGCACAGCGTATTCCAGCGTTTTGGACATATTGGCGTCGCGTTTGCCAATGCATACCCACAGCGGTTCTTCGAATGGGTGAACCGAACCGGACGGTGGCCTACCACGACTCGTGCCTGCCTTGATGCTGATGTGCATATCCGGACCATTGAGGACCTGGAGGAGGGGCGGGGTATAGCCGCAGACGTCACCGGCGCTGGCCTCGCGAACCAACTCGGCCTGCCAGTGACCGTCGTGCCGCCTGAGACGGCGGGTGACCGACTCCTCTCCATTGCCAGTAGCCACGGGTTCACGCTTATGGAGGTCTTCCAAACCGACAAGGCCGGTCACGCCCGGAGTCGAGACATGGCTCAGAGTATCTTGGAGCCTCTGGACGCACTGTTTAGCCACCTCGCGGCGGTCCGGCCTCCCGAACTGACCATCGTCCTGACATCTGACCACGGCAATCTTGAAGACCTGTCAGTCAAGACCCACACGCGCAATGAGGTGCCACTGGCGGTACTCGGGCCCGGAGCCCCGCATTTTCGCGCAGTGAAGGACTTAGCTGGGGTTGTCCCGGCGATGGAAGCGGTGCTGACAGGCGTGGTTGCGCGCTAGCCGTCTACAGAACTCGGCGGCGTCCCAGCGGACTTGCCCTGTTTGAGTTCCTTGACCAACTCCGTGGCCCCATAGATCTCTTCGAGCGCCTGGAGTATGCCCCGACTGTCCACCGAGACGGCTCGAGCCCGAGTGTCGGTATAGACAAATTCGTTGGGCAGCGCCTCGAGGTTAGAGTCGAAGATCAGTCCGACTACCTCCAGGTCTCGGTTAACCAAGGGGGACCCTGAATTGCCGCCCGTGATGTCATTGGTGGTAACCAAGTTCAAGGGCGTTTCCAGATTCATCGACTCTGGCCGCTTAATCCAACGTTCCGGCAGAGCCCAATCCTTCTCGTGACCCAAGGCCTGGTACCGCCCGTAGAGGCCGGAAAAGGTCGTGAACGGGGGTATCAGCGCGGTCCCCTCCGCATATCCCCTGACCAATCCATCAGAGATGCGCGGCGAAAACGTGGCGTCTGGAGCCACAGCGTGTCCGTAGACCGCAAACCGGGCTCGACCCAAACGCGCGTTCAGGCCGGCCTCGCGCTCTTCAAAACTGGACAACTGCTGACTCTGGGTGAAGTACAGCGGGCCGATGACCTCGATGGGCTCGACTGCTGCATCCCTGCTTGACAGGAAGTTGTCGTCAAGCAGCTTGCGAAAGGCGGTAGAGTCACCCAGCACCGTGCTGTCCACCAAGGCGGATGCGACTTCTGCCGGAGTCCGTCCGGCCAACAATCGCTTGATGCTCGCGTCAGCCTTGCCGAGGGCCCGCTCCAACTCCTGAAGGCGCAGCGTTATCAGCTCCTTTTCCAAACCGGCGGGGAAGCTCTTGATGGCGAGGGCCTCCTTACGAATCTCCAATCTCTGTTCGGGCGGTGCGCCGCGCTGGCGAACAAGCGTGAAGACATACCCATACATGGCCCGCGCTAGAATCCGGGAGCCCATTGTCGGATGGAGGAAGAAGGCAAAGGCGCCCGCCGTTCCCAGCGAGGCCTTCTTCGAGCCCTGGACCGCTGCAATCTCCTGGAAAAGACCGCGATAGGCCCTGGACAGGGAGTCTGACTCGGTTAGGCTGGCCCGCAGCATTTCCTCCGCTGCGCCTCGCCGCGGGATCAACCAGTCAGACTGTAGTCCCCCCAACTGACCTTCGAGCGACTTGAGCGTGTTCTGAATTGAGAAGTGGGCGTTCTCGAGGTCGTACTCCTCGGCGTCCTCGGGGTGCTCGGCGATGTACTTCTCAAAGGCGGCAGATCGGGCGCCGAGCAGGTCCAGTGTCACTGGAATTTCGTTGTCCCGCAGATACTCGAGCTGGCTGACTGTATTGAGACGACTCGTGCTCCCGCCGTTTCCAACTACAAATACGGCCTCGTCTACCGATGCGCCAGAGGTGGACCAAGGAAAGAAGTGCTCCGGCACCACGGGATCCCCCGCGGCATCGTAGGCCCGGAAGAAACTCATATCCAGGTTGTAGCGCGGATAGGTGAAGTTGTCGGCGTCCCCGCCGTAGAAGCCGATCTGAAGCTCCGGCGCCATGACCAGCCTGACGTCCTTGTACCGCCTGTACGTGTAGGCCGCATACCGGGCACCGTTGTACAGCGGCACTACTTCGACAAACCGCGTCGAATCGGCGGCCTCGATCTGTTTGGTCAGTTTGGTGCCCAGGTCCGTCGCGCGCCGATCCCTGTCTGCTGCTCTGGCGCCTGCAGGCATGTCCTTTCGGTCAGCCTCGTAGATCTCGTCAGTTACGTCCCGAATGAGCTCCAGCTTGTCGACATAGAGGTCCTTCACCTTTCGCTCGTCAGCTCGCGTCGAGGCGAGGAAGCCTTCTTTGAGCAAGTTTTCGCCGTCCTCCTGAACCTCGGTGATGCTTTCTCGGGCACAGTGATGATTGGTCATGACCAGACCCTCACCTGAAACGAAGCTGGCGGAGCAATGGGAGCTGAACCGAAGGGCTGCCGCCCTTGCGCGAGCGAACCAGGCGGAATCCGCCTCTAGTCCGTACTCCTCGCTGAAGTAGTCCGTTGGGGGTTGATCAAACGTCCACATCTTGCCCGAGTCGAATCGACCCGTCTCAATCCCGGCGTATGGATTGACGCGGGGCTGGACCGGCGAAACTGCGGCCTCAGTGCGGGTCGCTGGTATGACCGGCGCCCTTGTAACGGGGACAACCTGCACGGGCGGCGCGCAGGCTGCCAAGACAAAGACCAAGACCCAACTAACTCTCGAAACCCGATTCATTATTCGATTCCTGACTTGGT
>JBLFXH010000172.1:0-7431 GCA_047611125.1 Rhodothermales bacterium | reverse complement strand
CCTTCTCCACGTTCTCGCTGGAGACCGTGGACCTGTATCGGGAGGGGCGTCACTTTGCCGCTTTGCTCAACCTTCTCCTCTCGAATGCCGTGTGCATAGCCGCAGCCTTTGGCGGCCTGAAACTGAGCAGCTACTTCGGGGCATGATCGAGGAAACCCATAAGCTGCTGGCCGCGGTGGCCGAGGACTGGAAAGACCCCGAGCATCCGGCCCGTCAGGTGGCCGTAGGGCACACGCTCCGCGCGTCAAATCGCTTTACCGAAGAGGCTGTTGCCTTTGCGGTCAACCAACAGATGGAGCTGGTCACTCCAGGCGGACTCGCAGAGTGGCTGGGGACAGACGCTTTGGCGGAGCCCCGGCACGTCGGTGTAATTGAAGCCGGAAACGTTCCGATGGCAGGCCTGCAGGACTACCTCGCGGTTGTGGGGCTTGGTCACAAATTTGTCGGGGCCGTATCAGCGCGCTCTCCTTGGCTGCTTACAGGGTTTGCAGAGGAGGTGGAGGAACGGGGCGGGCCCCGTGCGCTGTTCACCGACCACCAGGACATCATCGGAATCGTGGACGCGCTGATCGCCTCCGGGTCTGATGAGACGGTTCAGTCCCTCAACCAAGCGTGCGCCGAGGCAGACATTCCTGCGCTGCTACGGGGCAACAAATACTCCGTGGCTGTTCTGGATGGCCAGGAGTCTGAGGACGATAGGCTGGGCCTGGCCGAAGACGCTCTGCTCCACGAGGGGCTAGGATGCCGAAACGTGGCGCTGATTTTCGCTCCCAAAGGACTGGATGCCGATCCGTATTTCGAGGCGTTGTCTGTGTTTCGGGGGACGTTCCCGGCACACCCGTCCACATCGGGATCGCTAAAAATGCAGCAGGCCTTTCTGGCTGCCGTCAAGGCGCCCCATGCCTATGGGGAGGGCTTGGTCTACCTAGTCAGTCGGGGAGAGGCCGAGGCGCAGTCGCCTGGTCACATCCGGTGGGTGCCGTATCAGGAATTGTCCGAGGTTCAGGCGTGGATTACGGAGCACATTGGTGAACTGCAGCTAGTGGCTGGGCGCCGGTCTGTGCTGGGTTCGTTGACGACGTCCGTTGAGACCGTGGGGTTCGGTGATGCTCAGCGGCCGACGCTGGACTGGAAGCCGGATGGGCGCGATACGATGGGGTTTCTGCGGGGGCTTTAGGTCAGCAGAAGCTTCGCCGCCTTCAATATCGGATCCCATTTCGCCGCGGGCTCTTTCGTAATCGTCAGAAAGACCGGCAGTATGAACACGTTTGTGACGCCCTCAATGGCGAAGAGCGGCTCGCCTAGGGGATGACCGGCGGCCTCAGCGGCCGATCCAAAGCTCTCCATTCCCGCCGCGATAAAAGGACCCGAGTCGCGGGTGATCTTCTTGCTGTTCGGATTTGGCGTAGGGTGGGTGGTAATCTTTCCCATGCGGGCGCGCAATCAAGCTGTGCGATTGACAGAGTGTTCAGACTTCGCCTGCGAACGAACAGCCCGGCGGATCGTTGCATGCAGGTGTTCCACAACCAGATCTGAGCGCACTCACGAAGCACCCCATGCCCGAACCCGCCCAAATGAAACCCAAGGCTCCCAGCCCGTCCGGCAAGATTGGACGGCTGACGGACGAAGCCAAGGGTCTGGTGGACGACACCCGGCAGTGGGTGGACGCCAAGTTGAGACTCTTCGAGCTGGATTTCGAAGAGAAACTGGACGGCATCGCCAACAAGGTGGTTGCGGGTGCGTCTGTGGTCTTCTTGGCGGGATTGGCGCTCTTGTTCGGACTCCTGGCGCTGGCCCTGTTGTTGGGTGATATCTGGGGCCGCCAATCTCTGGGCTTCATCGCGGTCGCAGGCGGCTGCTTCCTGGTTGCCGTGCTCATACACTGGCTCCGACCCAGATTCGTGAAAGGTTCGATGGGTGTGGCCGACAAAGCTCGCGAAGCGAGAAAGGCGCTCCCGGCCGCCACGGAAACCAAACAACTTTCTCCGCCAGTGAAAGGGAAGCAGGCATGACCGAAACGCGCGAAGAACTTGAGGCCAAGCTTCAGTCGGCGAGTGATTCCATGTCCCGTAGACTGACGGCCATGGAGAGTGAGGTCAGCCTGCCGGCTGTCACGCGTCTGACCGATGTGGCCTCCAGCGGCACGTTCAAGAAGGCCGCCATCGCAGTTGGAGTCGGCCTGGCGGTTGGTCTCTTGTTCGGCGGTGGGGGGAAGAAGCGGATCAAGCGCGCACACACTACAATCGACGAGTGGCGGGACGATCTTGCCGATTCGATTACCGAGTTCTTGCAGGGTGGTGACTCTCCGGGTGACGCGGCGCGGCGGGCGGCCCGATCACAACCTCCTCTGATCCTGGAAGACGGGGAAAGGGGCGGAGCCAAGAAGGGACTTCTGGCTTTTGCGTTTACCTACGCCCTCAAGACCGGAATCACTGTCGGCGCCCGAGAACTAGTAAAACGGATGATGGACCGGAACGACGAGCCGGAAACCACGTAGGTGCCCACTTTTGGCCTGCTCCGCGCGCCCACTCCAAGCGCGCACTCCCTAACCGCTTTCCTGGCACAGCGTGCCGCTGCTTCTTGCCGATGAGAATCGTTCTATTTGGACCACCAGGCGTCGGAAAAGGCTCTCAGGCCTCATTCCTGAATGATCGCTGTGGAGCCGCACACGTTTCCACCGGCGTAATCCTCCGAACGGCCATTCGAGAGGGAACCGATATTGGCAGGGCCGCTGAGCGGATGGTCCAGGAAGGCAAACTGGTCGCGGACCGGATTGTGCGGAAGATGGCAGAGGATGCCATCACAGATTTGGGCTACGACAATTTTGTCCTTGACGGATACCCCAGAACCATTCCTCAGGCGGAGTGGCTGACTTTTTTTCTGGCCCAGAACAGGGCTCCGCTGCATCGGGTCATCAGCCTCGTGGCAGCGGAAGAGGTAATTGTAGACCGGTTGTCCAAACGACGGGTGGACAAGCTGACCCGCCAGAACTACCACTTGGACTTCAAGCCACCGCCGCCTGATATCCCGAAAGAGCGCATTATCCAGCGTTCCGACGATCGGCCCGAGGTGGTCTTGCACCGACTGAAGCAGTATCTGCAGGACACGAGTCCAGTCCAGGAGTACTACCGGGAAAGGGGACTGTTGACGGAAATCGACGGCGTCGGGCCTTTCGAAGAAGTGCACAATCGCATCTGCGAGGTCCTCGAGGAAAACAAGGCGATGCCCTGATGGCGAGGTCTCTGGACGCCCGCCGTGAACTCATCGAGACTGCCATTCGGGCAGCTGTCGGCGCGACGGATCCGGTCGAATTGTACGGGCCTGCCCAGTACGTTCTGGAGGGTGGCGGCAAGCGCCTGCGTCCACTATTGGTGTTATTGGCGGCCGAAATGCACGGTGGAAGTGTAGAGACGGCCCTGCCGGCAGGAGTCTCGGTCGAAGTGTTTCACAACTTCACCTTGGTCCATGATGACATCATGGACAACGCGGACACCCGGCGTGGCCGCGAGACGGTACACCTCCGGTGGGATGAGCCCACAGCCATACTGGTGGGCGACCTCCTCATGGGGATAGCCTACGAGGGGCTGGCCCACCTGCCGCCCGAGGGAGTTCCAGCTGCGCTCGGGTCTTTCAGCGTCATGGTGCGGCAGCTCTGCGAAGGGCAGACCCTGGACATGGCCTTCGAGACCCGTAGTGACGTCACGCTGGATGAGTACGTCCGCATGATAGACGGGAAGACCGGCGCTCTGCTAGGTTGCGCCTTGCAGCTGGGAGCGATTGCCGCCGGTGCGGGCGCGGAGGATCGTGCAAACATGTTGCTTGCCGGCCGCGATATAGGGCGCGCGTTCCAGATCCAGGATGACCTCCTCGACCTGACGGCTGACAGCGCCGACTGGGGGAAGCAGGTGGGGGGCGATGTCCTGGAAGGCAAACGCACCTGGCTGCTCATCTCCGCCCTCGAGCGTGCGCAAGGGGATGACCTGGCGCTGCTGAAACGGGTCATGGCGGGCCATGTGAAAGTCGACGAGATTCCGGCGGTTCGCGGCACAATGGAGTCCCTCGGAGTACTGAAAGACACGGCGGATGCCGTTATACTTCATTCTGAGGCAGCCATCGGTCATCTGCGCGCTGCTCCCCAATCACCCGCTAGAGAGACGGTCATTGAACTCGTCCGCTCGATGCAGGCCCGCGCCCACTAATATGATTGAACGCCAGGTCACTGTTACCAACCGAGCAGGCCTCCACACACGGCCTGCGTCGATGATTGTGCGAGCGGCAGCCAAGTTTCAGTCGGATTTCTACATCCACAAGGATGCCTACGAAATCAATGGCAAGAGTATCATCGGCGTGATGACCTTGGCGGCCGAGCAGGGTGCGGAGCTAACCCTGATCTTCGAGGGCGAAGATGCTGAGCAAGCCGCCGACGCCATGGTGCAGCTCTTCGCGGACGGCTTCGGCGAGGTCAAGTAGCTCTTGGCTACACGTGTTCACATAGCCCCCCCCGGCCCGGATCGGGAAGAACTCGTCGTTCGCGGCATAGCGGCCTCGCCCGGTATTTCCATTGGGCCGGCCTACGTCTATCGTCGAGAGTCCTATCGCGAGGATCTCCGCGAGATTCCCGAGTCGGATGTCCCGGACGAGTTGGAACGGTTTGAGAGGGCTATCTCAAAGTGTGAGCGTGATCTCGGGAAGATCACCGCCATCGCAAGGGAGAAGGTGGGCGAGGAGAGTGCATCGATTTTCGACGCCCAGCGGCTCATGCTCCGCGACTCAGCCATCTACGGATCGGTGGTAAGTGCCATCAAGCGGGACCGGGTCAATGCCGGGTACGCCGTTGATAAGGTCATGAACCGTCACCAGAAGGTGATGGAAGCCTCCGATTCCGAGTATCTACGGGAGCGCGCCCAGGACATACTTGACGTGAGGGACCGGATGCTCCGGCACCTTCGGAAGGGAAAGGCGCTCTCCAAGATTGATCCCAACCACATTGTGGTGTCTGAGAACCTGTCAGCGGCTGACATGGTGCTGTTCAGCAGGCGCGGTGTGCTGGGCTGCGCGATGGATTTCGGCGGACCGACAAGCCACGTTTCCATCATGGCTCGCTCCATGAGCGTTCCCTCCGTGGTAGGGCTCCATGGCGTGACAGATCGAATCGTAACCGGAGAGATGCTGATCCTAGACGGGATCAGGGGCGAACTCATTCTCAGCCCCAGTCTTTCGACCCTCGAGCGGTACCGGACTCGTGCAGAGCGATTCCAGCGGCTGAAGACCGAGGAAAAAGAACTGGTCCCGCTCTCTTCGGAGACGCTGGACGGGCACCGGGTTCGCCTCGAAGCCAACCTGGAGTTACAAGAAGAACTCCCGATGCTTGCCGAGTATGGTGCGGAAGGTATCGGCCTCTTTCGCACAGAGATTCTCTTCCTAATGGAAGGCAAGCTGGTGGTGGACGAGGAGGACCAGTTCGAGATCTACAAGAAGGTGGTCGACGTGGTTGCCCCCAATCCCACCACCTTCAGGGTAATAGATCTTGGTGGCGACAAGCTGCTCCCAATGGGCCACCGGGAGCACAACCCGTTCCTGGGCTGGCGCGGCATCCGGATTCTTCTGGACAGGCCCGAACTGCTGATGCCGCAATTGCGGGCCATTCTGCGTGCCAGCGCCTTCGGCCCGGTACGGATTATGGTCCCGATGGTGACCGAGGTCGGCGAGATCAAGGCCTTCCGCGAGCGTCTGGAAGAGGCGCAGAACCAGCTCAGGGAGAAGGGTCAAGCCTACGACGCGAATGTCAAAGTGGGGATCATGATTGAGGTGCCATCGGCGGCGCTTCTCGCTGATCGGTTCGCCCCTTATGCAGATTTCTTTTCGATTGGGACCAATGACCTGACGCAGTACACCCTTGCCGTAGACCGCGGCAATGACCTAGTCGCAGACCTGTACCAGGATCTCCATCCGGCCGTGTTGATGTTGATCCGCCGGACTGTGGAGGCGGCGAGTGGCCACGGCATTCCCGTGAGCGTCTGCGGCGAGATGGCTACGAACCTGCGCGCTGTACCCGTCCTAATCGGTCTCGGCGTTGACACGCTCTCCGCGTCCCCGGTGTACCTGCCGGGCATTAAGCGGGTGATCCGGGCCATGAAGCGGTCAGAGGGAAGGATGCTAGCGTCCGAAGCCCTCCAGTCTCAGACGGCGCAGGAAGTGGCCAAGCGGTTGGACAAGTGGCTGGATGAGCACGCCTGCGGACTCGGATTCTATCTGGAAGGAACGCAGGCGGAGGAGTAGCCCGGCCCGTTCGCCCACGCCCTAGGCCCGCCCGTCCGGTAACGGAAGCGGGAGGGAAAGCAGGAACGCGGAACGCTGCACCGCTTTGCTACCTTCCTCTTGACTGAGATCGCATCGTTCCCCGAATTCGCACCTCCGCGCCTGTGATTCCTCGTATCTGTCCGGCCGCTCTCCTGGTCTGTGTGTTGGGGCTCGCTTCGGCCATGCCAGCTGCGGGCCAGTACGGCTACCATTTCGGCCGCAACAAGGTGCAGTACGACGATTTCGACTGGCGCGTCTTGGAGACGGAGCACTTCGACATCTTCTACTACCCCGGCATGCTCGAGCTGGCGCAGCACGGCGCCTTCTTCGCCGAGGAAGCCTATGATGAGCTCCAGAATCAGTTCAACTTCTCGTTGAACAACCGGGTGCCCATCATTTTCTACTCGTCCAACCTGCATTTCAAGCAGACCAACATCACGCCGGGCTTCATCCCAGATGGCGTCGGCGGGTTCTTCGAGTTTTTGAAGGGTCGGGTGGTGATCCCGGCCAACGGCAACATTGAGCGATTCCGGAGGGTGATCCGGCACGAAATGGTGCACGTCTTCACCTACAACAAGGTGCTCCGCGTGATGCGCGATCATCGCCGGATTCCAGACCGGTTCCTGCCGCTCTGGTTTACGGAGGGACTCGCCGAATACTGGTCCGGCGAGCCCGACCACCAGCACGAGATGATCCTTCGGGATGCCGTGTATTCGAACTACCTGGTGCCCGTCGAGACCATGTACCGCATTAACGGGTCGTTCGTGATGTACAAGCAGGGCGAGGCCATCTGCGAGTTCATTGCCGAGCGATACGGAGAAGAGAAGATCCTCGACATCCTCGAGGCGGTGTGGGTGGATAAAGACTTCAAGGTTGTCCTCGAGACGGCCCTGAAGACCACCTACAACGACTTCGCGAGCGAGTGGCACGAGTGGATCAAGAATCGCTATATGCCCGAGGCTGGCGATATCGAACTGCCGTCCATCGTGGCCGATCCTGTGACGGGTATTGGCTTCAGTGCGAAGCCTGAGGTCTACGTGAAGCGCGACGGCGCGCGCATGGTCTATTACGTGGGCAACAGGAGTGGCTACAGCAACCTCTATGCGGTGGAGGTGGATTCGGCCTACGGAC
>JBLFXH010000171.1:0-7491 GCA_047611125.1 Rhodothermales bacterium | reverse complement strand
GGTACATACCGATCGAGCTGTTCTGTAATCAGGTGAAGGTCTTCTGCCCGCCTAAGCTGAAGGAAGGTGCCATCGGTAAAGGTGGCCCAGTCTTCCAGGTCGGCCAACCCTGCCGTCGATTGCTTGTTATAGCCGACTAGAAAATCAAACCGCATGCTGCTTCTTCGAGGGAAGGCCTCGGCCACGCCCCCCACCACAAAAGACTCGACGGTTCCGTTTTCGAAGGTGACGGTGATGGGTTGACCCATTGGGTCTTGATCTCCGAAGTACTTGGTTTCTACCTCAGAGCTGATAATGACCGAGCTCGGATTCTCCAGCGAGCTCGCTAGCCCTCGCCTCAGTGGAAAAGAGAGCATGTCGAAAAAGCCGACATCAGCGAAGGAAACCGTCTCGCGAAACGCACTCCCGTCGGACTGCACAAGGGCTCCGTGATCCGCGAACCGAACCGCGCGCTCTATTTGCGGGAAATCAGCGGCCAGTGCGGGCCCCAGGGGGGCAGGGGTTATACCCCAGAATTCGAGGTCCCCTCCACGTTCGGCTTCATGGCCGACCAGGAAAACACGGTCGCCGTTTTCGTGAAAGTCCCCATTGGGGAATATCTCCTGGATGAATAGAAACAGCGCGATCACGCAGCCCACTGCGGCGGACAGTCCGACGATGTTGATCGTAGAGGACACCTTGTTCTTGCGCAGCGTCCGAAAGCCAAGCAGGAAATAGTTCTTGAGCATTACCTGGCGCAGATAGAATTTGTCGTATAGCCGGCCGGGAAGCAGCCGTACCAGCTGTCCGCGATACCACCACCGTGCGGCGTGTTCTCCTTCGAGGTTCGCTAGGTCGCTGTAGTACTCTTCGTAGTCGCCGGCGCGTGTGTCCCAATCGTCCTTGAGCAACCAGCCCAGAATGAGTGCGGCAATGCGGGGCGGTTGATGGTGCTTCTCCTGAGTCATGGACGTTACGCCTCCAAGGCCAGTCCCATCACACCAGACCACATGGCCTGCTCGACGGTACGGATATGGAGGAGTGCCTGTCGCCCCTGCGGAGTCAGGTGATAGACCCGCTTCGGCCGGCCTCCCCGCTCATGCACGGCTTTGGTCAAGTTCGAGGCGAGCAGGCCCTTTCTGGTCAGCCGGTCGAGCGGGGTGTAGATCGAACTGAGGGACCAAGTCCTCCCGGTGATCTTGGAAACCTGCTCCCGGATGGGCAGGCTGTATGCCTTGTCCTGAAGCCTCCAGACAGAGAGCATAACCATCTCTTCAGGTCGAGTAAGCAGATTCATGCAGCGATCTACGTAAAGTGAAACATACCATACGGGCGTTTCCTGGTATGTTTCACTTTGCGTAGAAAGTGTACTTCACTTCGTCCTGATCCGCTTCGGCAGGCTGTCGCTAGCTAGCTGCTGCCCGATAGGGTCGTGCGCGATATCGGCCAAGTCCACGAGACGATCCGCCAGACCGAGTACATAGAGGGCGGTTGCGTAGGTGCCCATCCCCACTCCCGGATCGCCGCGTTCCAGCCTGCGCAGCGTCGGCCTGGATACTTGCAGCCGGTCTGCCATCACCGCGGTCTTGATGCGCCGACGCTTGCGCGCGTCGCGTATGTCTGCTCCGAGTTTTTTCATGGCCCGCTGGACCGGCAGTGGTAATGGTGGTGTTAGCCTCGGCATCTTGGATCGTTTCTCATGACGTTCTTTGTCTGACCCCATCTCAAATACAACATATTAGTTCCTTTATGGCGTCTAATGAGTTTTTTATGTCCCTTATTGAGTTCGAGCCGAACACGCCGGCAAACTAGGTTTGGTGCGTCTCAAGGGCGGCCTGTTTCCAGAATGGGACGGCTACTTCCTGCTGGGCTCCTTGGCTCAACGGCGTTTGATTGGCTACAGCCCGAGTTCAGACGACACGGTGATCCTGCTCGAGGACATCGGCCGAGTACGAGACGTGGCACTGACTCCAAGCGGAGCCCTGCTGCTCCTCATCGACGCGGGGAGTCCCACCTCCGATACCGGAAGAATTGTGAAGCTCACCCCGCGGTAGAGTATTCTTGGGGCGCACCCAAACTATCGATCATGCGCTCTCTCCTGCTCCTCCTCGCCGCCCTCCTGCTGGCCCCTGTCGTCCAGGCCCAGCACTCCTACTCCGATAGCTATCCCAAGAACTCTGGGATTGACGTCCAGAACTACGTCTTCGAGGTCACCCTCAGCGATGACTCAGACACGATCCACGGCCTCACCACAGTGGACGTCCGAATCACGGCGGCAAGCAGCACACTCCGGCTCGACCTCATAAAGCGCTCGGATGCGCTCGAGGGAAAGGGCATGACCGTTGAATCGGTGTGGATGGATGGCGCTGAACTCAGTTGGCAGCACGAGGACGATGCCGTCTTGATCGATCTCGGTCGAGTCGTTGACGGCGAACGCATCCAGGTCAAGGTGATGTATTCGGGCATCCCGGCCGCCGGCCTTCGTATCGGCCACAACAAGCACGGCGACAGGACCTTCTTCTCCGACAACTGGTCGTCTCGCGTTCGCAACTGGGTGCCAACCGTTGATCACCCCTACGACAAGTCGGCCAACGAATTTGTGATCACGGCCCCGTCCCACTACCAGGTGGTGTCCAACGGCATTCGCATAGAGGAAAGTGATCTGGGGGGTGGTCTCCGTCGGACCCATTGGAAGAACTCGGTGCCCGTGGCCACTTGGCTCTATTTCGTCGGCGTTGCGGAATTCGCCATGCAGCAGGTGGACACGTACGATGGCAAGCCCATCGAGACCTGGGTGTACCGGCAAGACCGGGAGCAAGGCTTCTACGACTTCGCCGTCCCCTCCAAGCAGGCGCTGGCGTTCTATTCGGACCTGATTGGCCCGTATGCCTACGAGCGCCTGGCCAACGTGGTCTCTCCCGCCACAGGTGGCGGGATGGAAGCGGCGTCCACCCCCGCCTATGGGGAGAACTCCGTGACCGGGACCCGCAGCCGGCGCTGGCAGCACGTCATCATCCACGAGATTGCCCATCAGTGGTTTGGGAATGCGGTAACCGAATACCACTGGAATGACGTTTGGCTGAGCGAAGGCTTCGCCACCTATTACACCCTGCTCTTCCGCGAGTACTCCTACGGACACGATGACTTCATCGCAGGGCTGAAGGACGCACGCGAGCGGGTTCGCACCTTCTACGAGGACGACTACGACTTCCAGCTGGTGCGCCCGTACATCGAGGACCTCAACGATGTGTCTGGTGGCATGATGTACCAGAAGGGGGCATGGACCCTGCATATGCTTCGCGAAATGCTGGGTGCCGACACCTACAACCAAGGCGTGAGCGCGTATTACGCCGAGCATTTCAACGGAAACGTCCAGACGGTAGACTTCAGGCGGGCCATGGAAGAGGCGTCAGGGATGGACCTGAATCAGCACTTTGACCAGTGGCTCTTTCAGGGCGGGATTCCGCACTTGGATGTTACATGGGGCCAGCGGGGCGAAAGGCTGGGTATAACCATGCAGCAAACCCAGAACACATACGCTTTCGACCTGGAGGTGGATGTTGAGATTCGATTTGAAGACGGCACCACAGAACGGGCGACAGTCACGCTGAATGGCACCGACCCGGTGACTCACCGGCAGGGCGCTGACCGCCCGGTGAGTGAAATAGTCATCGATCCTGACACACGTCTTTTAGCGTCCTGGGAGGTTTCAAATCGGTCGCGATAGATGGGACTCCGATGGGGCTTTGTCGGCCTCGGCCGCATTGCCGAGGCATTCGCAACTGACCTGAAACTGGTTGCCGGATCCGTAATTCAGGCGGTGGGCTCTCGAAGTGGCGTTCGTTCGACCGAGTTCGGCGCGAAAGTAGGCAGCCTTCGCGCCTACGACAGCTACATCGGGGTCTTCACCGACCCTGACGTAGACATCGTCTACATCGCCAGCACCCACGACTCCCACGCTGAGCTGGCGATTCAGGCGTTGGACCACGGAAAGCACGTACTCTGCGAAAAGCCGCTCGCCGTGAACCGTCGTCAGGCGGAGGCCATGGTGGCTGCCTCTCGGCGCAACCATCGCTTCCTGATGGAGGCGTTCTGGACTCGTTTCAACCCGGCGTTTTCCGAGGTCCTCTCGAGATGTCGCGCGGGTGACCTCGGCGAGATTCGCTACGTGAGTGGGGACTTCGCCTTCCGAGTCGATCCGTCCCCCGGTGGCCGCCTGTTCGACCTGGCAACAGCCGGGGGATCCCTGCTCGACGTGGGTGTCTACCCGCTCTTCCTGGCCTATTCGGTCCTCGGGATCCCAGACGAGGTCACGGCTCGGATGATCAGGCATCCGAGCGGCGTGGACTGGCAGTTGGCGATGATCCTGTCTTACCCCTCCGCTCAGGCGGTTCTGTACTCGGGCTTCGCGTCGCGGTCCAGTCTGGTAGCTACGATCAGCGGCCGCGATGGACGGTTCGGCTTGGGTCCCGTCTGGCATGAGTGTGACGAGTACCGCCACCTACCCGAAGGCAGTCCGGACGAAGAGCAAATCAGCAGACCCCGGACTGGACGAGGCTTCGTGCATGAGATACAAGAATGCCAAGCGTGCATCGCAGACGGGCGAATAGAGAGCGACTCTTGGTCACACACTGACTCTCTGGCGCTCCTCGCCATGGCAGACGCTGTGCGTGATGTTGTGGGGCTTCGCTATCCGTTTGAAACGGGGGATCTCTAGAGCCCCAGCAGCCCGGGCAGCCAGAGACTTAGCGCCGGCCAGTACGTGACCATAATCAACGCCACCACCATCGCGGCGTAGAACGGGAGCAGGGGCCTAACGATGCGGGTGATGGTAGTGCCAGCCACTCCTACCCCAACGAACAGCACCGATCCCACCGGTGGCGTGCAGATGCCGATGCAGAGGTTGAGCACCATGATGATTCCGAAGTGCACGGGATCGATCCCCATCTCAACGGCCAGCGGCAAAAAGATGGGCGTGAAGATGAGCAAGGCCGGCGTGATGTCCATGAACGTCCCGACCACGAGCAGGATGACGTTGATGAAGAGCAGCACGGCGATGTCATTTCCTCCGAATGCCAGGAGTCCCGCCGTGACTGCAGCGGGGAGCTTCACGTAGGCCATGATCCAGGCCATGCCCAGCGACGTGGCCACCAGCAGCAAGACCACCGACGTCGTCACCGAGGCATCCAGCACGATCTGGGGCAACTCCCTCCAGTTGATTTCCCGGTATACGATGGCCAGTACCAAGGCGTACACCACGGCAATGGCCGCTGCCTCAGTAGCTGTAAAGATGCCCGCCACGATCCCGCCGATCACAACAATCAGCATGAACAGGCTCGGGAGTGCATCTACGAGGGCAGCTAGCAAGGAGTCGCGCGAGGCCGCCGTTGCTGCGCCGTAGCCCGCCTTCTTGGCCTTGTACGCGGCCACAAGCATGAGCATCAGCCCGACCAGAAGGCCCGGCACATAGCCGGCCATGAAGAGGGCCGCAATCGACACGCCACCGCTAGCCAGGGAGTAGACAATCAGCACATTGCTCGGAGGAATCAGCAGACCGGTGGTGGCGGCCGTCACATTTACCGCCGCACCGAACTCCCGGTCATACCCGTCGCGGGACATTTCGGGCGTCATAACCGACCCTACCGCCGACGCGGCCGCGACCGCCGACCCTGACACGGCTCCGAAAAGCATGGAGGCGAGGATATTGACGTGAGCCAGCCCGCCAGGCAAGCGCCCGAGCACGGCCTTCGCCAATCGAATGAGCCTGCGTGCGACCCCGCCTCGACTCATCAGGTGACCAGCCAGAATGAAGAAGGGTATCGCCAAGAGCGCGAAGCTATCCAGTCCCGTGGCGATCCGCTGCACCTCCGTAGTGAGCGCCGGCAGGGCTGGGATCGAGATCAGCATTGTGGCCAGTGTGGCCAGGGCTATGGCGTACGAAATAGGCACGCCAGAGAGCAGGAGGAGCGCGAATCCAGTCGCCAAGACACCAATTTCCAGCCAGCCCATCAGTCTTCCTCCTTGATGGATGCGAGATCCGCGCCACCCTGCGCGAACGCGTAGAAGACGAAGAGCATCCCCGCAAACGGCGCGGCCAGATACACTACACCCATCGGGAGTCCCAGTGCGGCAGACGTCTGTCCCAGCACCAATTGCAGGTAGACTAGCCGCGCACCACCACCGACTAGTAGTAGACCGAAGACGGCCTCGGCCACGCGTGCAGCCCGCCGCCGAGATCGGGTCGAACCCAGCAGGTCAACCGACAAATGACTCCCCTGCCCGGCTGCATACGCTGCTCCAAACAGACCCAGCCAGATGAGCAGGTATCGCGCGAGCTCTTCGGTCACCGTGCTCGGGTCCCGCAAAACGAATCGGCTCAGCACCTGCCAGACCACATCCAGGACCAGCGCCGTCATTAGTAGCACCACGAATCGCCCAAGCCAGGTATCGACGCGCGCCTTCATTGGTGAGCCCTGATTCGGCGAATGAGGCCGCCCAGCTGCGGTTCGGCTTCATACTCGGCCATGACTTCAGAGACAGCCTCCTCGAATGGACTCTTTTCCGGTCGCAGAATCTCCACACCCGCCGCCTCCACGGCTGCGAGCGCCTCATCGCTAGCTTCCCTCCAGAGCTGCTTCTGGACCTGGCTGGATGCTTCAGCCGCGGTTGTTAGCCACGCCTGTTGTTGCGCGGTCAGTCGTCCCCACATGTTGGTTGAGATCAGAAGGACATCGGGCACGGCCGAGTGCTCATCCAGGATGTAGTACTTGCACACCTCGTAGTGGCGGGACAGGTAGAACGAGGGCGGATTGTTCTCGGCCGCATCGACCACGCCTTGCTGGAGGGCGGTGTAAAGCTCGCCCCAGGCGATGGGAGTCGCCGAGCCGCCCATGGCGTTCACCATTCGAATCTGGGAGGCGCTCTCCATAGTGCGCACCTTGAGTCCAGCGAGGTCTTCCGGGGTCTCGACGCGGCGGTCCTTAGTGTAGAAAGAGCGGCTCCCGGCATCGTAAAACGTCAGTCCTCGGATCAGCTGCGGCTCACTTGAACGCAGCACCTCGAGCCCGATGTCTCCCTCAAGGACGCGAAATCGATGGGCCTCGTCACGAAAGACATATGGCAAACCCAGCACCCGATAGTCGGGAGCAAAGCCCTCCATCGCAGCCGCGGAGACCTTGGTCATGCCCACGCTGCCTATCTGCAGCAGCTCGACCAGTTGCCGCTCCGTGCCCAACTGCTGGCTAGGATAGATGTCGATTCGCATGCTGCCATCGGACATCTCAGCCAGCGTGTCGGCCATGAAGGCCATGGATTGATGCACGGGATGCGAGGGGTCCAGACCATGGCCGAGCGTGATCACCGTGACATCGGAGACGGGGCCGCAGCCGAGAAGGCTCAGAGCCAGAGTCAGGACGGGTAGAGAGGCACGCTGCATCATTCGAAGTCAAAGAAGGTCAAGGCGTTTTGGTAGGCGATTCGGCGGACCCAGTCTGCGAGGATGACCGGGTCCCC
>JBLFXH010000170.1:0-7492 GCA_047611125.1 Rhodothermales bacterium | reverse complement strand
AGGTGCAGGACAACGTGGTGGACAGCCTCGTCTCGTCTGTGACGTCGCGCTTCGACATCGTCGGCCGCTTCTACCGCTTGAAGGGCCGGCTTCTGGGCGTTGACCAGATGATGGACTATGACCGGTACGCGCCGGTTGGCGAGGCCGCCACTCGCTACGGTTGGGACGAGGCACGGTCAATCGTCCTGGATGCCTACGGTGACTTCCACCCGAAGATGGGAGCGATTGCCGGGGAGTTCTTCGACAAACGATGGATTGACGCCCGATTGGCGCCGAACAAACGAAGTGGCGCCTTCAGCCACGGGGCGGTGCCGAGCGCACATCCCTACGTCCTGGTGAACTACACGGGCAAGATCCGGGACGTGCAGACGCTGGCGCACGAGCTGGGTCACGGAGTCCACCAGTACCTCTCCCGAAGCCAGGGCATCTTCCACGCAGATACGCCCCTGACCACCGCAGAAACGGCATCGGTCTTCGGCGAAATGCTGGTCTTCCAGCGCCTGATGGCCGCCGAAACGGATCCAAAGAATCGCCTCGCGATGCTGGTTTCCAAGATCGACGACTCGATTGCCACCGTCTTCCGGCAGGTGTCCATGAACCGATTTGAGGATCGCATCCACAGCGATCGACGCTCCAAGGGCGAGCTATCGGTGGATGCGCTGTCCGAGGCTTGGATCGAGACCCAGAGTTCCATGTTCGACGGCGCGGTCACGCTGGGCGAGCACTACCGCTATTGGTGGTCCTACATCCCGCACTTCCTGCATACGCCGGGTTACGTCTACGCGTATGCCTTCGGCGAACTGCTGGTCTTGGCACTGTACGCCCGCTACCTGGAGGAAGGCTCAGCCTTCCCTGAGAAGTATCTAGAGCTTCTGGCGTCCGGCGGCTCTGATTGGCCGCACGTGCTGGTTTCGAAGTTGGGGATTGACCTGACGGACCTCTCGTTTTGGAACCGAGGTCTGGACGCCATCGACAAGATGGTGGCCGAGGCTGAGGCGCTAGCGGCGTGACGCCCGGCCGCCTAGAGCATCGCGGCCACCCAGCGGAGCAACTCACCGGAAAGCGGCGCGGCGTAGATCCCCAGGATGTACCCGGCCGTAGCCATCAGTAATCCCACCGGCGCCATGGCAGGGAGGTAGACTGATGCTACAATCGGGGCACTGGCTGCACCCCCAATGTTGGCCATCGAACCGGTGGCCACAAAGAAGAGCGGTGCCCGAATGATCCGTGCCATCAGAACCAGAAGGCCGATGTGGACCGAGATCCAGATGAACCCAGCCAGCAGGTAGAGCGGTGCATCCAGAACCGCCAGCAGGTTGGCGCGCGCGCCAATCGACGTAAGAAGCAGGTACAGAAACAGGAAGCCCACCTGTGAGGCGCCGGGCTTCTCGACTTCCCGCACGCGGGTGAAGGACATGGCCAAGCCCATCGTGACGACGATCAGGATTGCCCAAGTCGAACTCCCGATGTAGGTGGACTCGGGCATCACGTTGTTCGCGATCCAGATGCTGACAGCAACCGCGCCGAAGGTCAGGCCAACCATCCCGGCCAGGTCACTGGTCATGGCCGGTCGGCGCTGCGTGTCGATCTCCTGGAGTCGCTTGTTGACGCCCTCGATCAGAGTCATGTCGGCCTTGACCCAAGTGTCGAACTTGCCCTGGACCGTCGACAAGAAGATCAGAACTCCCATCCAGCCGTAGCCTACCACCGTGTCCACCACGATCACAGGTCCGAGCAGCGCATCCGGGGCGCCGATGTAGTCCTGCATGAACACCATGTTGGCGGTGCCGCCAATCCAGCTACCGGACAGTATCGCAAAGCCCTGCCAGGCCTCTTCCGGCAGAACGCCGCCGAGGATGGCAAGAGCTATCGGGCCTCCGATCACGATGCCGACGGTGCCTGTGACCATCATCAGTAGCGCCTTAGGCCCAAGTCTCAGGATGGCCTTCACGTCCACCGTCACCATAAGCAGAAACAGCGAGGCTGGCAGCAGATACCGCGACATCCAGCCATAGAGGTCGTTTGCCTCCGGTGTGATGCCGGCCGTAGTGAGTAGCATCGGAACGAAGTAGGCCCAGATGACCGGGGGGAGCACCCGAAAGACCTTCCCCATGTGAGGGACCTTACTCAGCCAGAAGACGAATCCCAGGACTCCGGAGAGCAGGGCAAACAGAATCGTAGGTTCGGTAATCATTGTATCTAAACCTGGTCGTAGTCGGGTGTCTCGGCGTGTGGCAGGGTGACCGTGAACGTCGATCCGACGCCCTTCTCGCTCTCTACGTCAATACGCCCACCAATCAGGCGACAGAGTCGTTTGGTAATCGCCAGGCCCAGGCCCGAGCCTTCGTGCGAGCGGTCGAATCCGGCCGACTCCTGGGTGAACTCCTCGAACAACTGCGGCATGAACTCCTGATCGATGCCCATCCCCGTATCTACGACGTGGAGTCTGACAATCTGGGCATCGGCCTCGATCTCAATGCGAACCGAGCCTGTGTCCGTGAACTTGATGGCGTTGCCAATGAGGTTATTCAGAATCCGGCGGAGGATAGTCGGATCCGCATACACCGTGTCATCCTCAGCGGTGGGCTGGATGATCACGTCCAGGCCCTTTCGTGTGGCTAGAGCCTGCAGCATGCCAACGGCTTCCCGGGTCACAGCCGAGGCCTCAACCAGTCGGGACTGCGCCTCGATCGCATCGGCGTCCAGTCGAGTGAGGTCCAGGACCGAGTTGATGGTTTCCAGCAGGCGATTGCCTCCGGAAATAATGCTTTCTGCGAACTCCTGAAACTCGTGGTCACCCAGTCCTTCCTGGATCAACTGGGCGTAGCCGATGATGCTGGCCAGCGGCATCCGCAGTTCATGACTCATGTTCGCCAAGAACGCCGTCTTCAGATTCGCGACGCGGAGGGCCTCCTCCTTGGCTCGCCTCAAGTTGTCCTCCAAGGCCACTTGAGCGGTCACGTCTCGAAACATGACCAGAGTCGTAGCCCGGCCTTCCCACGTGATCGGCTCGACGTTCACCTCCAGTTGAAGCGGCTCATGCCGATGGGAAAGGATTTCGACTTGGCCCGAAGGATCAGGAATGCGGAATCCTAGCGGGGCTCCCAGCATCTCATGGAGGGGACGATGGAGGATGGATTCTGCCGCCGGATTTGCGAATAGCACCTGCTGCTCCGCGTCCACGATCGTAATACCATCCGATATCCCTTCAACGATAGACCGGAGTTGCCCTTCCGCGTCCTGGAGGGACCTAAGGCCTGCATAGCGGCGGCTGGCGTAGAAAAATATCCGCTCGATCGCGTGGGCATCAACCGCACGCCGATCGATGTAGTCCATCACGCCTTCCGGCAGACTGCCTGCCAGAGTACGGTCCAGAATCGGGTCCAAGGAGATGACAATGGGGAGCGCAAGCAACGCCGGCGAGAGACTCAGAAAGCCATCTTCGATACCGGCGGCAAGCGATACGTCCAGCAGGAGCAGATCGTGCATGTGCTCGCCAGTCACGCTCGTGGCCTCGGACAGGCTGTGTGCGCGCGAGACCTTGAGACTCGGCCGGGTGGCTATGCCCATTCTGGCCGTCAGATCATTCGCGTCCGCCGAATCCGGGGCAACAAAAAGGATATGGATCCTGTCCGCTACCACTTAGCCCCGTGGAATCGGGACCACTGCGCGAGGCATGTCGCTGAGGCTCTCGGCCCCGTCTGCCGTGATGACCAAGTCGTCCTCGATGCGCACGCCGCCCCGGCCAGCCAGGTAGATGCCGGGTTCAATCGTGAAGGTCATGCCCGGGGCCATGAGCTGGGCGTTGTCGTCGCGGATGTACGGCTCTTCGTGGACTTCCAGCCCGAGGCCGTGTCCTGTGCGATGCATGAAGTACTCCCCGTAGCCGGCCTCGGCAATTACCGCGCGGGCGGCGCGATCGATATCTCCGGCCTGGACGCCTGGCGCACTCGCCGCCCGTCCAGCGGCATTGGCCGCCTCAACGAGCCCTCCGATCATCAGCAGTTCGGGATCGACATCACCAAACGTGAACGTCCTTGTCAGGTCAGAGAAGTAGCCTTTGTAGTTGGCGCCCCAATCGAACAGGGCCAAGTCGCCCTCCTGAAGGGGACGGTCCGTGGGTTCTGCGTGCGGATTCGCGCTGTTGGGGCCAAAGGCCACGATCGGCTGGAAGGGCAGTTCTCCGCCGGAGCCCAATCGGAGCATATTCTGGATCAGGAGCGAGGCGGCCTCAAGCTCGGTAATACCGGCTTCGAGTTTCGGGAGCGTAGCCTTCAGGGCGTCCTGAGCAATGCGAGTAGCCGTCCGCATCATGTCCAGCTCAATCGCATCCTTGTGCATGCGAAGGTGGGCGATGGCCTCTTCTCCTGAGACTAGGGTTGCGCGCGATGCGGCGCCCTCCAAGAATCTTAACTCAAGCACCCGGAGCCAGCGGGGCTCCACACCCACTGTGGCCGACGAGAGGTAGGACAGCGCGTCACTGAAAGCCGTCTGCCAGCTGTCCAGCGCCTCTGTGTATGTATAGAGATTGACGTCAAACTGGGCCTCCTGGAATTTGAGAGATTCCAGTTCTGGCACCACCATGGTTGGTGTGCCTTCTGCCGTGAAAACCGCCATCACCGGTCGCTCGGACAGGTGGAAGCCGAGCCCTGTGAGGTAGCCCAGGGTCGGGCTGGCATTGATTGCCACCGCGTCCAGGCGGCGGCTCTTCATTGCCTCGCGGAGCCGGGCATGTCGGCCCGTAAGGGCCTCGGATAGGGCTGTCATTGAACTCATGCGACCTAGAGGGATTGAACAGGCCCAAGATACGCGCCCCCCGCTCATGAACAGACTTCAGGCCGCTCGCTCTCCATATCTGCTGCAGCACAAGAACAACCCGGTGGACTGGTTTCCATGGGGGGAAGATGCATTCGCGGAGGCGGCAAAGAGAGACGTCCCCGTGTTTCTGTCGATTGGCTATGCCACCTGCCACTGGTGCCACGTGATGGAGCACGAGTCCTTCGAGGACGCGGAGGTGGCCGCTCTCATGAATCAGCACATGGTGGCCATCAAGGTGGACAGGGAGGAGAGGCCCGACATCGACGATGTCTACATGGCCGTCTGCCACCTCATGGGCAAGCAGGGCGGCTGGCCGCTGACCATCCTCATGACTCCGGATCGCAAGCCATTCTACGCGGGTACCTATCTCCCGAAGCACTCACGCTTTGGTCGGATCGGAATGATGGACCTGGTCCCGAGAATCGCGGCCATGTGGCGGGATGAGCGCGCCGACATCGTGGGATCGGCAGATGAGATTACCCAGGTGCTGATCAACCAGTCCGCTCCTGTCACCGGGGCGTCCCGATCCGTGGACTTCAGCCAGGATTGGCTGTCAAACGCTTCCCGCGAACTCGCGTCACGGTATGACGCTACTCACGGCGGCTTTGGTTCTGCCCCGAAGTTTCCGGCGCCGCAGAACCTGTCTCTGCTATTCCGTAAGGCTTCGGCGGGCGTGCGCCCGGCCGAAGCGGACATGGCGCGGGACACGATCCTCTCCATGTGGCGGGGCGGGGTCTACGATCAGGTGGGCTACGGCTGGCATCGGTATAGCACGGATTCGGAGTGGCGCCTGCCACATTTCGAGAAGATGCTCCACGACCAGGCGACCATGCTCGACGCCTGCGTGGACGGCTTCCTCTCCACCGGCGATGCGCGACTGAAAGAGGCCGGCCTGCAGACGGCCGAGTACGTGATGCGGGATCTCACGCATGAGGAGGGAGGCTTTTATTCTGCCGAGGATGCGGACTCCGAAGGGGAAGAGGGGCTGTTCTATGTTTGGACGACGGATGAACTACGCAGCCTGCTTAGCGCCCAGGACGCGGCGATCGCTACTGCCTGGTTTGGCATGGAGGATGCCGGCAATTTCCTGGATGAGGCTACGCGGGAGCGAACGGGGACGAACGTCATGCATCCGGGAGACCGCTCTGCCGAACCTCCGGAGGAACTGCCGCGGATTCAAGCCGCCCTGTTGGCAGCCCGGGCGCCGCGCGTGCGCCCATTGCGTGACGAAAAGGTGCTGGCAGACTGGAACGGCCTAATGATTGGGGCACTCGCACGTGCCGGCCGGGCATTCGAGGCCCCGGCTTTGGTGGAAGCGGCCGAACGTGCGCATGTCTTTGTCCGGACCCGTCTCAAGATCGAGTCAGGTTGGCTGCACCGCTGGTTTGAAGGCGATGCCGCCGTGCCGGCCATGCTGGATGACTACGCCTATCTCGGCGGCGGTCTCCTTGAGCTGTTTCAGGCCACCTCGAACCCTGTCTGCCTAAGGGATGCGCTCGAATTGGCGGACGACATGATGGCCTACTGCGACGCGCCAGACGGCGGTTTCTATCGGGGCTCGACGAAGGGGGAGGCACTGTTGGTCCGAAAGCAGGACTGGTACGATGGGGCCATGCCGGCCGGGGTCTCGAAAGCGGTTGGACTGCTTCTTGGCTTAGGTGCGCTGACTTCTGAGGCACGCTACACGGAGCGGGCTGCGCAACTCTTGGCACCCGCCAGTGCGGTCTTGAATGCATCGCCCAGCGCTTTGTCCGGGTTCCTTTCGGCAGCCGCATCACTCTGGGCAGGCGGGCGCGAGATCATCGTGGTCGCGGCGAGGGCCAGCGATCCACTGGTTGAGGAGGCGCGCCGCCAACCGCGCGGTGGCGACGTGTTCTTCTGGCTTCCTACCTCCGGGGCGGATCGTGATGCGCTCGAAGCGCTGATCCCGGCCGTGGCGCCGATGACGGCGAAGGGTGGTGCGACCGCCTATGTCTGTCGGGATTTCGTGTGCGAGCAGCCTTTGACTGATGCAAAAAGCCTCCGTGCAACGCTGGGTGGCACGGAGGCTTGAAGACTGTGTGGGGCTGGCGGTCTTGGCTATCGATTCCGCCTATCGGTTCCGCAGCGACACGCTTCCGTGGGTGGTGCTGATGTTCACCTGAGCGCCGCCGCCGTTCAACTCACCGCGGGCCGACTTCTTCTTGACATCACCCTTGAAATCCGAGCGGTTGGGGAGCGATACACGGTCACCTGAGATGCTCACATCCGCTCCGAAGCTGCTCGGGACGGTCACTACGACATCACCATGCGTAGTCGAGACCTTGATACGATCGGTGTCATCCACCTGAACCATCACGTCGCCATGGGTGGTGCGAATATCTGAGTCGCCGCTCAGGTGTTCGATTACCACATCGCTGTGCGTGGTTGAGGCGGTAAATCCGTCCGACTCAACCCGGCCCAGTTCCATGTCTCCATGGGTGGTCTTGATCCTGACAGTTTCCGCCTCCAGATCACCACTTTCGATATCCCCATGGGTGGTGTTCACGTCAATGAGCCGGCCGGCAATGGCCTGCAGCTCGACGTCTCCATGCGTGGTCTGTAGCTTGAGATCGCCCAGCAACTCCTGCATCTCCAGGTCACCGTGGGTGCTCTGGATGTCGACGTCGAAGCGAGCAGGAATAATTGCAATGAC
>JBLFXH010000169.1:0-7517 GCA_047611125.1 Rhodothermales bacterium | reverse complement strand
TTTGCTACCGGCTTCGATTACTTCCTCACCCAGATCAGCATGCGTCGCGCCGGCAGGGTGATTTCGTGATCACCTCCGTCAAGCGTAGGAGAGTCTCCTGAAACGCCGTTTTGGTGGTCTACCCTGATCCCGTTTGAGATCAGCGACCACCGGCCTTCGGGAAGGCCCAGGGTGACGGTCGATGCGCTCTGTCCCACGTTCATGGCAACCGCAACCGTCCCACCCACAAGGTAGCCCAGGACCCCCTGGTCTTCGGGCGTGAACCACTGGATGTGATCGGCGGCCGGCTGGGCCACCCGGAATACGGAGCCGCTTTCGCTGAGTCGGAGGGCGATGAGTCCGCGCCAGTGGTCGCGCATGTCGCGGACGGACTGGCTTGCTAGACTCTCCCAGTCGAATTGGTTTGGGGTTCGCGTGTTGTACGTATCGCCCCGGCCCTTGAAGTAAATGGGACCACCGGCAATGTGGCGCTCGAACTCTTCCATGGGAGCCAGTCCCTTGGACCTCAACATTTCCGTGCCTCCGTGAAGCACCACGGGGCCAAGGGACGTCAGCAGGAGGCCAGCTGCCAAGCGAATGGAGGCTTCATCCACTCCAAGGCGTCCGTTGTAGTCCTTCAGGGCAAACCGATCCGCCAGCGCCCAGTTGTCGTGGATATCCAGATAGGAAATCCCGTCATTCGGACTGGCCTCCTCGGGGTACGCGTTGGCGAGAGCCGCCATCACCCGGTCGCGCACTGCAGTGTCGCCACCGGCGTAACCGCGGTCCTCCAGACTGAACGGCGATCCCTTGAAGGCATTCCGGGCATCGTCCTGGAAGAACGTGATGGGCGCGTCGGCCTTGTACCACGCCCAGTCCGGATTGGCCCGGACGTCGGGATCACTGGGCGCGATCCACGGCTCTCCGTACACAATGATGTCTTCGGGCAACTCATCCATGACCCGGATCAGCGTCTGCTGGTCGATCTGTCCTGCAAGGTCAATTCGGAAGCCGTCGACGCCCAGGGCTTCTACCCAGTGTGCCATCTGGTCCACAATCCAACGCTGCACCATCGGACGATCCTCTGACTTGACCTCATTGCCGAAGGGGCCAATGTGGTTAACGTCAGTGTCGGTCCGGTAATAGTAGGGGAGGTCGATGGCGTTGAAATTGAACAGGAAGTGGCGCCCATCCATGTTCTCGCCCGTGTGGTTGGGGACCACGTCGATGACCACCGAGATTCCGCGCTCGTGAAACGCTGCCACAAGATCCTTGAACTGCTCGCGTTCGGCACCAAAGTCCTGATCCCGGCTCCGAAAGCGGGTCTCAACGGCAAAGGCATGTGTGGTCCTGTAGCCCCACTGATAGTTCTCGCGGTCGATTCCCATGGCTTTGGCGAAGGGGTCATCGGCCATGTCGGCCTGCCAATCCTCATTGGGGTAGTGCAGGTACTCCTGAACGGGCATGAGATGAACCACATTCACCCCGAGGTCGGCCAGGTAGTCAATCCCCACCGGATCACCGTTCGCGTTGACCAGCCCTTGCTGGTGAACGGCAGGGAGGGTGCCAGAATGATCGGACTTGACCGGGAGTAGGTCCGTGAAGTCCTGGACGTGGACCTCGTAGGCCACCACAGACTCCATCGGAGGCCTACCCCCCTGAACGGGTGGGGGCGCAGGGCCATCCATCCAAACGCGGCTCTTGCCCTGGGCGTCCACATTAACGAGCGCGTACGGATCGCTAACGTGGACCGGGTGGGTTTCATAGAACCAGTTTCCTGGATCCGGGGGGCCGTGCACGGTGAAGTCGTAGAAGACCCCGTGGTGATCGGCACGCTGAGTTGATTCCCAAACACCGTCCGCGTCGCGGGTCATGGGCACCGCTAGCGCGGGCTCGGTCTCGTAAGCTCCGTGGTACAGGTACAGGACCACGGAACTGGCGCGAGGCGCGAAGAGGCGGAATGTGGTTTCTCCCCGGTCCGGGCTCACGACGGCCCCAAGTGGCTTGTCCGAGTAGAGTGTTCGAAACCAGGGATCGCGCCGGGCCCGGGCGCGCAGCTCATTGTGCGTGTCGGTCACGAAATACACGCGCGCCGGGTCGATCGGCGCTGCGGGGACCAGGAGGGACTGCGTACTCGTGTTTGGCAGCACGGCCTCGATCTCCAGGCGGACTCCCTGGCCATCCACCAGTTCGACTACAGGGGCTTCCGGCCTTTCGACACCGACCCACTCCAGTACAATGGCGCGCGGTCCGTGGACCTCCGCCTTGAGTCTGGCCGGGTTGTCCTGAGCCGAGGCCGCTCCACCGACTATCCCGATGACTCCAGCTAGAAGGCCCATCGTCACTAACCGGTTTATGCACTCAACCATAGTGGTCCTACTGACTTGATGTCGGGCTGAAAACGCCCTTTAAACCCTCGGCGCCGTCCACGTGTAACTGTATGTGGGGGAAGGGTATCTCTATGTCAGCCTGACGTAAGGCCTCCCGCACTTTTTCGGTGTACTCTGCACGCATGGGTACCTCAAGCGCGGAGTTGTTCACAAAGAACCGGGCCTCGAGGTTGATGCTAGAGTCATCCAGTTTGGTGACCGCCACCTCTGGGGGACGATTGGGATCGAGTCTGGAGTCTCCGTCAAAGAGCCTGAGCACAATCTTGCGAGCCTCAGCTGGGTACTCCTGGTAGGCTATGCCGAAGCTGACTTGGACGCGAAGGGACGGAAGGAAGGAGTGGTTCACCAGCTTCTGATTGATCATGGCAATGTTGGGCATCACCATGATCTCGTCGTTCACGGTGCGCAGCCTGGTTGAGCGCAGGGTGATCTCTTGCACGCGGCCATACGTCCCATCCACATTAATGAAGTCGCCCACACTAAATGGCCGATCCAGCATGATGGCCAGTCCAGAGATGAAGTTCTCCAGCGTGTCCTTGGCGGCAAAACCCACCGCGATACCCACGATCGACAGTCCAGCCAGCAGCGCGGTTACGTTGATACCGAACTGGGAGAGGACCATCACGGCAATGAAGGCCCAGGCGCCGATCCGAAACGAGCGCACCATCAGATGCTGTAGTCCTTCGTCCACGCGGCTGCTACGGCGAAGCGTGGCCTCAAGCAGGCCCGCCAGCCCGCGGTATATGAGGTAGAAGAACAGAAAGACAAATACTGCGCTGATGGCAGCTGGAAGGAATCCTTCCAGCATGCCCTGCGCGCCTGTCAAAACCTTGTCCACGACGCCCTTGAGGTCGCCGCTGACCAGAAGCCGCCCGGTTTCGCCGACCTCGCGGCCCAAGCTGCCGATGACGTCGGTGGAGTCCGGCACAGCGGCTAGGCTGTCTGGAATCGCCTCCTGGGGTGCCGTCTGAACGAGGGGAGTCATGACCAGGAGCCAGTGGCTGCAAACAGCGTGTTCTTCAGTAGCATCGCAATGGTCATCGGCCCAACACCACCCGGCACGGGAGTGATGTGGCCCGCGACTTCGCGTACGGCATCGAAGTCAACATCTCCGACCAATCGGTACCCGTTCTTACGGGACGAATCTTCCACACGGTTTATGCCCACGTCGATAACGGCGGCGCCGGGCTTTACCATGTCTGCGGTCACGAAGCCCGCACGGCCAATTGCCGCGATCAGGATATCGGCCCGGCGGCAGACATCGGGGAGGTCCGGCGTGCGGGAATGGCACACGGTGACGGTCGCGTCAATGCCTTTTTGAACCAAAAGGTTGGCCATCGGCTTGCCGACGATGTTTGACCGGCCAATCACCACCGCCGTGGCGCCTCGGGTCTGGATGCCTGAGCGCTTGAGCATTTCCATGATTCCCGCTGGCGTCGCGGGCTTCAGCCCGAGTTCGCCCGTGACGAGATTGCCAACGTTCTCCGGGTGGAAGCAGTCCACGTCCTTCGCCGGGGAGACGGCGCGCAGGACCTTGGACTCCTCAATGTGTCCAGGCAGGGGAAGTTGGATCAGAATGCCATCAACATTGGGATTCTCATTCAGATCACGGATGATGGCAAGGAGGTCTGCCTCGGGGAGATCGGAGGCATAGGTCATCGTTTCACTCTCTATCCCAGCCTCCGCACACGCCTTGTTCTTGCCCCGGACGTAGGAGGCGCTGGCCGGGTCCTCGCCTATTAGCACGACCTTGAGTACGGGAGCACGGTGTCCCTGGGCTGTCCAGGCGTCCACGGATGCCTTTACTTCCAGGCGTACATCTGCGGCAATCTGGCGTCCGTCGATGAGTGAGGCGGTGGCGGTTTCCATACGGTCTGGAGGAATGTAGAAAGGTGTGTCGTTAGACAACTATTTCGCCGTGGACGGGTTCTGTCGGCTGCGAAAGAGAAACGACGGATTGATGGAGCGATTGAGGGTTGGAATTCTGGGAGCCACCGGCGCCGTTGGACAGCAATTTGTTCGATTGCTGTCGGGTCATCCTTGGTTTGAGATCACGGCCCTGGCCGCTTCGGAGCGCTCGGCGGGCAAATCCTATGCGGATGCTGCCAACTGGATGGGGTCAGAGCCGATTCCGGAAGAGATCGGGAGCATGATGGTCCAGGCGTGTGAGACAGGCCTGGAATGCGATTTTGTCTTCAGCGGGCTAGACGCGAGCGTGGCTGGAGAGATCGAAGCAAACTTCGCCCGCGCAGGGTATCCCGTGATCTCAAATGCACGGAATTTCCGAATGGGGGCCGATGTGCCTCTGCTCATTCCCGAGGTCAATCCGGGTCACACAGCTCTTATTGATCGGCAGAAGTGGAGTTCGGGCGGGTTCATCGTGACTAATCCCAACTGCTCCACGGTTGGGCTTGTGTGCGCCCTCAAGCCCCTGGCAGACGCCTTCGGCCTAGAGACCGTACAGGTAACAACCATGCAGGCGCTATCCGGTGCGGGCTATCCAGGCGTCTCATCGCTTGATATCCTGGGCAACGTGGTCCCTTATATAGGCGGAGAGGAGGAAAAGCTAGAGACCGAGCCCCTCAAACTGATGGGGACTCTCACCGATGGCGTGGTGCAACCGCTTCAGACCGTGATCTCAGCGCAGTGCAACCGTGTGGCGGTCCTGGACGGGCACCTGGAAGCAGTGTCGCTGCGTTTTACCGAGAAGGCCACACCGGAAGAGGCCATTGCAGCCCTACGGGAGTACCCCAACCCAATCGCCGAATTCGGGCTGCCGACATCTCCAGACCTCTTTATCAAGGTGTTCGACGATCCCCGTTTTCCGCAGCCGCGACGACAGGCTGGCCTCGGTAGTGGCATGACCGTATCCGTTGGGCGAGTCCGGCATTGCCCGGTTCAAGACCTCCGCATGGTGGTGTTATCACACAACACCATCAGAGGGGCGGCCGGAGGGGCTATTCTTAACGCGGAACTACTGGTTCACCAGGGATACTTGAAGCCGAGATAGCTCGCGCGGGGCTCCTAGTGCGAAAGCTTGTTGAAGCACGCGATAAGTGCCCCGCGAACGTTGACATCCGAGATTCAGGCACCCTATTATTCGGGTCTTGCCCAGCGGGTGTAGCTCAGTGGTAGAGCATCACGTTGCCAACGTGAGGGTCGTGAGTTCGAATCTCATCACCCGCTCAGCAGAATAGGATCAGAAAGCCCTGCCGGCATTGCCAGGCGGGGCTTTCTGCATTTACGGACTTTCTACGTTTACGGGATTGGCGGCGCGGCCGGAGGCTCAATTGGCAAAGCTCACGCGCGCCACTACGGGGCGATGGTCAGAAACGTAGTGCCCGCTCCGGACCTCGTTGAGTGCCTCGTAGGATAGGATGTCGGCACCTCGGGAGAATATCATGTCGATGCGATCCCCGCTTGGACCGGCGACGGCGTCAAAACCGGTGAACGTTTCCACCGGCTGGGGCTCCCCTGATTGCTTAAACGAATCGACCAGGCCGCTGCCGACGACCTGATCGTACCCGTCGCTGGTATCGACAAAGTTGAAATCCCCCATCAGGATCACGCGAGGGCGATCCCGGAGGGAATCAGCCAGGAGTGCGGCGCTCTGGGTGCGGGCCATTTCTCCGCGGTGATCAAAGTGGGTGTTGACCACCGTGAGCTCGCGCGGTCCGTCCGCGTCTCGCAGGGCCATTCGCGCGGCCGTGGCCACGCGTGGCAGGGCCGCATCCCAACCGATGGAGCCCGTATCGGCTGGTGTCCGGGATAACCACCACGTCTCGCTGGTGAGTAACTCCATGGTGTCCCGCCGGTAAAACAACGGCGAGTACTCTCCACGCTCGAGCCCATCATCACGGCCAACACCTATCCAACTATAGTCGGGCAGGCGATGGGCAATGTGTTCGATCTGGTGCAGCAGTGCCTCCTGAAGGCCGAACACGTCCGGGTTGAGGTCTTCGATGGTGTCGGTCACCCAATCGGCGCGGTTCGGCCAAGCGTCATCCCCGTCGTTTGGATTGTCGTAACGGATATTGAAGGTGAGGACGGATAGCTGGGTGGGGGCGGCCGATTTGCTGGTCCGATCTGAGGTGCTGCAGCTGTATCCGAGCGTACAGCCGGCCAAGATGAACAGGATCTGAAAGCTTCGCGTCATGGGGCAGCAGTTCGGCGATAGAGAAGTGGGAGCCAGGCGATGAGTGCGAGCGCCAGAATGAGCGTCGTCACACCTGGGGAAAAGGTAGTCCGAACGAAAGTCATCAGGGCAAACAGCAGCGCTCCCTCGACGGCCGGCCGCAGGTATGGCCGAACGGACTGAACTAGCGAAAGCCCGGCTGACCGTAGGGCCATCGCAATCTGCCATGCACGCGAAACCGCTCCGGCGACACCCAGAATCAGGACGCCTTCGAGCGGACCCGAGTAGAGGGAAATGTAGATCAGCGCGCCGCCGACCATAGAAAACATCACGAGGTTGACGGCCAGATCCCGTCGCTGCTGCTCCAGAACATCAAAGACGCGGGTAAGCGGGGAGCCGATCGCCGAAAGGGCAATCCAGGGAGCCAGGTAGATGGCGTACTCGCCTGCGGTACGCCACTCGGCACCGAAGACAAAACCGAAGACCTCGGGAGCCGCCGCGCAGATTCCGGCCAGAGGCACCACGGCGCAGGAGGCCAGCAGTGCGTGGATGGATGCTGTTTCGTCGTGAAGCGACCCCCGCCTCCGGGCCTCAGCCGCCTCGACAAAGAACACCTGGCCCACGGCGGTCCCGACAAGACTGAGAGGGACGAAGAGGAGGTTGAAGGCCTGTCCAAACCAGCCCAGGAACTCGGAGCCAAACACGCCCAAGAGGACCAGTGCTGGCAGCCGCGTGGCCAGGGCGCTGACAAGGGCCGCCGGTGAGGAGAACTGGGCGAACCTGCGGTACCGCCTAGCGGGCTCTCGAAGGTTGATGGGTCCACGAAGAGTGAGCGTCTTCAGGGCGTGGCGCGCGTATATCAACATTGCCGTCAAGTGACCGAGCCCGAAGCCGGCCAGAAGCCCGCCGGCCCCCACGGCCGTGGTCGCGCCGGCCCCGATCTGAGTGGCCGTCGTGACAGTTCGTTGTCCCACCACGCCTGCGGAGAGCGTCCCAAAGGCTTTCTCCCGGGT
>JBLFXH010000168.1:0-7589 GCA_047611125.1 Rhodothermales bacterium | reverse complement strand
GGGGCCAGAGCCGGGGTCGCGCCAGTGACCGATTCCACTACGAGATCAACGCCGCTAAGATCGGGGTACATCTCAAGTTCGAATTCCCGGTTGCCCTTCAGGTGCAGAACGCTCCCCACGACACCGCCGGCGGCAAGAGCCGATCCAACGAAAAGAAGTGTTCGTCGAAGACCGTTTCCTCCCAGGCGGTGCCAAAGGATGCCAGAGATCAGGCCGACGGCCAGGAGGGCCAGCGGAATCCACTGCTCCCAGCCCTCATAGTGCCCGGTGAGTAACAACTCGGCAAGAGCACCCGTGCACCCCATCAGGTAGAGACCTGTCAGGGCACGAATCAGAGACGAACGAGATGATTCAGGCATGCTCAGTCTGAGTGGACAACCATAAGTAAGTCACGCCGGAACCGGCGAAACACGGCAACGAGGCGATATCACTCAAAAACCACAGTCACGGAATGCCCGACGCTCCGTACCATTCAGCATGAACCCTTACCTCCTATGGCTTCGCAGCGGCGTGAGGACCGCGCTTGGGTGCGGCTCGCTCGCGCTTCTTCTTGCGGCAACAACCCCAGGATCCACCAACGCCCAGGCCCCTGCTGAGTCAACCATCCGGGTCAGCGCTGGCACGCATCTCCGGGCCACCGCGGGGCGGTCGGTCGGGCAGGACCAGGATCGCATTGGGTTCGGTATTCGCCGGGCTCGTATCCGATTCGACGCGCGCCTCCAGGGCGGACCCAGCCTGTTTGCGCAGCTTGCCGGAGGCGCCGGCTCGGTATCCCTTCTAGACTTCTACGCAACCTACCAGGTGACGCCCGCGCTTCGCGTTCGCGCCGGCCGCATGGTCAGCGCCCAGCCCCGCGCCTTCGTGATGACGAGCATGTTTCAGATAGACGGCACTGACCGGCCGGCTGTCGCAGAGCAGTGGGGCCGCACAACCATCGGAGCCGATGGCCGCGATTTCGGAATCGATGCGCGCCTTGTATCTGGTCCCGTGGAGGTCGTCTTGTTCGTGCACAACGGAGACGGAAGCTGGGACCGGACTCGCGGCAACTATCGCGAATCTGTTAGCGGTGGCAATGCCACCAGATCCGTCGAGCGAACCGCGATCGCCGTCACCGGAGCGGTGACGTTTCGCCCAGCGTTTCTCCAGGGCCTAGAGCTGGGCGGCTTCAGCGGCTACAATCCGGCTGACAACCCGAACACGGCCGTTGGTGATCGGGGCCGGGCCTACATCACCTATGGTGGTCATGCTTATTTCGGGGCTAACCCTGGCTCCAAGCGATTTCGGGCGAAGGCCGATCTGATTGCGATCACGTACGAATCGCTCCCTGGTGTCAATGTCCAGAATAGCCTCGGGATTTCGCTCTTTGGCGCCGTCGGCCTGACTCGGGAATCCGAGCTCTACGCACGCGCCGAGTCCCTGCAACAGGACTCCCGCAGCGAGGACGATCCCGGTGGCTACTTCGCTGCCGGACTGAGTTTCAGCCCGTCTGCCGGGCGAGGCCAGCCTTACCAGCGCGAGCGCATCACGCTGGAATACGGCCGTTTCAAGGGGGGAGAACTGAACGCAGAGTCTGAAAATTTACTGATCGTGCAACTGCAACTGGCCTTCTGATCCATGGATTCCCCTACCCGCGCCGTAATCGACCTGGGAGCACTCCGACACAATTTGTCGGTTATCCGGGAGCGATCTGGCCAGAAGCCGTTGATGGCCATCGTCAAGGCGAACGCCTACGGCCACGGTGCCCTGCTGGTCTCGAGGACACTTAGCAAAGCGGGCGTAGATCGGTTCGCTGTGGCCACGCTGCCCGAGGCCCTTGAGCTTCGCAGGGGCGGCGTGAAGGAGCGCATCCTGGTCCTCGGGATGCCGATAGGCATCGAGCTTGAGCTTTTCGAGAGGCACAACCTGGAGTTGGCCATTGGCTCGGTCGAAATCCTGGAGGCCCTCCTTGCCGGCCGTTGGCGGATCAGCGTGCATCTGCAGGTGGATACGGGGATGACACGCCTCGGCATTTCACCTTCGGACGCGATGGGGGCCCTTCGCCGGTTGTCGGATCACCCGCATCTTGAGATAGCGGCGGTCTTTACCCACTTCTCCACTGCCGATATCCCGGGGGATGAGCAGACTCTAGACCAGCTGGCACGCTGGAAGCTGGTCCGATCATCCCTTCCCGCCCACCTGGAGACGCATGCGTCCGCTAGTGGAGGCGTCTTCACCTCTCCAGACGTCGCCCGTCAGTCTGATGTTGTACGCGCAGGCATCGTCTTGTACGGGCTCTACGAGCCAGGGTCGGACGTGAAGCCGGAGCCACTTCGCCCCGTCATGCAATTGATTTCGCGCATCGCGCGGGTCCAACGTGTCGAGCCGGGGACCCCCGTCTCATATGGCGGGCGATGGCGCGCGCCTTCGAGTGGGACTGTAATAACTGTTGCTGCCGGCTACGCTGACGGATTGCCACGGCGCCTTTTCGGTCTAGCGCATGTGGGCATTGGAGACAACCTTCTTCCCGTGGTGGGCACCATCTGCATGGACATGTGCATGGCGTTCACCGACGATCCGGAGGCGCATTTTGATGTAGGAGAGGATGTGGTGCTCTGGGGTCCCGGCGGTCCATCGGTCTCCGAGCTGGCACTCCTGGCCGATACGATTCCCTACGAGATTGTCTGTCGAGTAGGGTCCCGAGTAGACCGCGTTGAGAGGCGCTGAGGGCGGCATCTCGCACAATCGGAAACATTAGTTGATGCCTACGCTCGGCGACTGTATTTTCGTAGCTATCTCACAATCGGATTGCCGCCTTTTGGCAGTTCCAACGTTTATAGCGTTTGTCCTTTACCGGGGCCCTTCGCCCCTGGCGCCAGCCGCAATTTTTCTGAAGACGCATCATGGCCAGTACCTTCGATCCTTCCCAGCTCCACATTCTCGTTGTTGATGACGAAGAGGATGTCGCAGAGGTAGTCTCCCACTTCCTCCGCCAGGAAGGCTTCAACGTTCATGTCGCTCACGACGGAAACGTGGCACTGGAGAAGGCGACTCCCGACATGGACCTGATTGTCCTGGACATCATGCTTCCGGGCGTTGATGGCTACGAGATCTGCCGTCGCCTCCGCTCCCGTGTCGAGACCGAAACAATTCCGATCATCTTCCTGTCTGCAAAGGGCGAAGAAGATGACCAGGTTCGGGGACTCATGCTGGGTGCCGATGCCTACCTGACCAAGCCCGTCTCCCCTCAGGTGATTGTGGCCCACGTCAAAGCCGTACTTCGACGCGCCGGAATCGAGGAGAGCCGTACGCTGACGGTCCGCAATCTCACCATCTACGAGGATGAGTACCGCGCATCCCTAGAGGACAAGGATCTGGGTCTTACGCTGACCGAGTTCGAACTGGTTCGCTACCTCGTGCGTCATCCCCGCAAGGCCTTCACCCGCCAGCAGCTTCTGGAGACTATCTGGAAGGATGCTATGATGGTGACCGAACGCACGGTGGACGCGCACATCAAGAACCTCCGCGAGAAGCTGGGATCCTTCGCGCAGCACATCCAGACGGTCCGTGGTGTTGGCTACCGTTTCGTGGAAGAAGAGGCCGTTCAGGACTAACCCGAAACCTCAATCCGGGTACTGATGGCTGAACCGCCCTCAGCCGAGACCTCCGACAAGGCGGGGCTCTCCATGCTGGTATTTCCAACCAGGGCATCCACGCAGACGTGGATGATCCTGACGTTCGCCCTGTTCGTGGGCATCGCGGTCGTCGCCGTGGGCCTATACGTTACGTTCGTCGTGGGCTCGGAAATTGACAGTGCGGTCCGTCAGACCCTCTACCAGCAGGCCTCGCGGGTCGCGGAGCGGATCGAAGGCGTCGAAGATGAGAATCGCCGGGCCATCGTTCGGGAAGTGGCTGGATTGGCCGATTTCCAGATCACCGTCCTAAACGCCGACGGGCAGGCCTTTGCATACGACGGGTTTCGTCCCGTCCAAACTCCGGACATATCCGGTGCTGCCGAGCTGGCCGGACTAACCGACGGCCTGGCCCGCTACGAGAAGCGAACCGAGGGCGGGCAGCACATGCTGTACGCTGCCGTCCATCGCCCCGCGTCCGGCCTGGTAGTCCGGGTGGGGCAAATTCGCCCCCCCCTCGTTAGTTTGCTGGGCCGGATGCGTGTCGCTCTTATTGTGGCGATGATCATGGCGTTCTTCCTGACTCTGCTGGGAAGTTGGATTGCGGCCAAGCGGGTTACAGAACCTCTGGAGTCTTTGCGCCGAAGTGCCCGCGAGATCAGCGAGGGGAATATGACGGAGCCCATCGTGGTCGAGTCGCGCGCCTCCGAGTTTCAGGATCTGGCGGACAGCCTGAACCGGATGACCGAGACCTACCGGTCGCAGATTGCCGAACTCCAGCGACTAGCCGCAGTCCAGAACGAGTTCATAGGGAACGTGTCTCACGAAGTCCGTAACCCCATCTTCTCGGTGGGCGGATACCTGGAGGCGCTAGCCTCCGGGAGCCTGAGTGACCATCAGCGAAAATTCTACGCCGAGAAGGGACTCACCAACCTGCAGAGACTGAACAACCTGTTCAACGATCTCATCGAGATTGCCCGATTGGAGTACCGCGAGGACCTGATCAATGCGAGCCCCTTCGACTTGCAGGAATTGGTGGATGAAGTGGCCGAGCAACTCATTCCCAAAGCGGGCGAGAAGGGACTCGAGCTCATCTTCAGCAACCCGAAGCTATTTGTGCGGGCGGACCGAGCCCGTATCCGTCAGGTGCTTGTGAACCTCATCGACAACGCTATCGCCTACTCAGACGTTGGCACCGTTCGGTGCAGATTCCGGCGGCACCTGGAAAAAATCCGGGTGGAGGTGGTAGACACGGGACGCGGAATTCCGGAGGATCACCTCGAAAACATCTTCGAGCGGTTCTACCGAGTGGATCCTGACCGTTCCCGCAAGAGCGGCGGAACGGGGCTTGGCCTGAGTATTGTCAAACAGATCCTCCACGCGCACGGAGAGACCGTCCACGTTGAAAGCACGGCCGGCCGAAGCACGCGCTTTTGGTTTGAGTTGCCCCTCGTCTCGGACGAAGAGGGCATCGCGGCTAGCTAGCCCGAGGCGTTTCGTGAATGTTGATTTCACCAGCCGGTCAAAACTACAGGCCCCTGAACGCGTAGTCTTGAATTGACGAGCCGGAGAGCCGACCATAGCAGGTATACCGTGCCATCGAATATATTTCAGGTCACTTGAACCCGTTGTAGATGACCAAGGCCGCCCAGAAGAAGAGAGAGACCCCGGAAGCGCTTCCGGGAGGTGACGGGGCCGCTGGCCTAGAAGTACCCGAAGCCCTGCCGGCAACCTTCAAAGGCGACTTCCCCGTCGAACCCGCAACTCCCGCTGATTTCGCGGCGGAAGACCTGCTAGGTGTCTACCGCCGCATGCTCACATCGCGGCGCCTCGATGAAAAGATGCTCACGCTCCTGAAGCAGGGCAAAGGCTTCTTCCACATCGGTTGTGCGGGGCATGAGGCTGCTCAAGCCGCCATCAGCCTGTGCAGTCGCCCCGGGCACGACTGGTTCAGCATGTACTATCGGGACCTCTCGATGTACTTGGGTCTGGGCGCGACCTCTCGGGACGTGATGCTGCATCACATGGCCAAGGCCGACGACCCGAATTCGGGCGGCCGCCAGATGTCCGAGCATTATTCTTGGCCTGAGATGAACGTTCTGCCCGTGTCCTCCAGCGTAGGCGCCCAGTTCCTTCCGGGAGTCGGCGTGGCTCTAGGACTGCAACGCGATGGCAGTGACGCCTTTACCTATGTCTCCTGTGGAGACGGCGCGACCTCGCAGGGTGACTTCCACGAGGCGCTCAACTGGGCGGCCCGCGCCAAGGCACCTGCGCTGTTCGTGGTTCAGGACAATAAATACGCCATCTCAGTCCCCGTCGCGGACCAGACAGCTGGCGGAACGGCCTTCAAGCTTGCTCGAGGCTACGAGGGCCTCTCGCGTGCCCATGTGGACGGGACTGACTTCTTCGCTACGTACGCGGTGGCCAAGGCCGCCATCCAACACATCCGTGACGGCAAGGGCGCGGTTTGTCTGGTCGCGGACACGGTTCGACTCCTCCCCCACTCCTCCTCCGACAACCACACCAAGTATCGGACCCCGGAGGAGCTGGCGGCCGACAAGATCATCGACCCCATCGCGCGATTCGAGACGACCTTGCTGCAGGCGGGCATCCTGAACGAGAAGCTCGTCGCCTCGCTTCGAAAAGAGGTTCAGGTAGAGGTGGATGAAGCGGCTGTATGGGCCGCAGAACAGGCCGATCCGGAAGCCGACACCGCACTCACGCATGTCTATTTCGAGGGCGATCAGGGATTGGAGTTTGAGACCTCCACCCCGTCCGGAGAACCTGCGGTCATGGTTGATGCGATCAACCACGCGCTGCACGAGGAGATGGATCGCAATCCCCGCATGCTGGTCTACGGAGAGGATGTTGCTGGAGGCAAGGGTGGGGTGTTTACCGCCACTCGAGATCTTACGGCGAAGTTCGGAGATCGCTGTTTCAACTCTCCGCTCGCCGAGGCGAGCGTCATTGGTACAGCAGTAGGACTGGCATCGACCGGCTACTCACCTGTTGTTGAGATCCAGTTCGGCGATTACATCTGGCCGGCGCTCCAGCAGATTAGGAATCAGGTATCCACCTATCGGTACCGGTCCAACGGCCAGTGGGGATGTCCGATGGTCATTCGCGTACCTGTCGGTGGCTACATCCACGGTGGCCTCTGTCACTCACAGAATATCGAGGCGTTCTTCGCGCATATGCCGGGACTCGTGGTGGTGATGCCGTCCAACGCGGCTGATGCCAAGGGTCTTCTGAAGACCGCGATTCGCGGGCAGGACCCGGTGCTGTTCCTTGAACACAAGGCCCTGTATCGAGCCGCGTCAGCTCGTCGCCCCGAGCCCGACGCCGATTACCTCGTCCCATTTGGCCAGGCCAGCATCGCCCGCGAGGGTGCTGACATGACCATCGTGACTTACGGCGCCTTGGTGGCCAAGGCCAACAACGTCGCCCGGCAGATGGAAAGCGAAGGGGTGCAGGTGGAGATCGTGGACCTGCGTTCGCTGATGCCGCTGGATATGGATACCGTGCTTGCCTCGGTCATGAAGACGAACCGTGCGATGGTGCTCTACGAGGACTATGAGTTCCTAGGCTTTGGGGCTGAGATCTCGGCACAGTTGGCAGAGCGGGCGTTCGGCCATCTGGATGCACCAGTTCGGCGCGTTGCCGGGGCTTTCGCTCCGATCGCGTTTGCCGATCCGCTGGAGCGGGCCCTTCTTCCGACGGACGAAGGCATACTGGAGGCAGCCAGGGAACTGGCCGCCTACTAAGGCAATCGTGACGCTGCGAAATTTCGCGGCGGCCGCTGTCCTGATGCCGGCCCTGGCCATGGCCGCGCACGCTCAGGCGTGGACGCAGGTGGGGGGGCGCACCTACATCAAGGTGAGCCGGCAGGCATCACAAGCCAGCGAGCAATTCCGCCAAGACGGCACCAGTGGACCATACTCGGGCGGCCTGGATGCACTAGGGTACGAGGACAGAAGCGCG
>JBLFXH010000167.1:0-7676 GCA_047611125.1 Rhodothermales bacterium | reverse complement strand
TACACCACGCCGTTTCACAACGAACTCTTGAAAGGGGTTCGGATGGGTCTCAAGGACTTTGAGGTGGACCTGCTGCTCTGTGATCTCGGCTGGCGAGCCCCCGTTAAGACCCTGTCCGGCTTTCTTCGCCGAGGCACCGTAGATGGCCTACTCCTGGCCGGTGTCCATGTGGACGAGGCCGTGGCAGGTGAACTGGCCTCCGTTCACGCCCCCACCGTCATCATTGGCTCATTTCACGAGTCCCATACCTCATATGACTGGGACGATGTTGCGGGTGCCAGGGCCGCCGTTGAGCACTTAGTCGCTCAAGGGCATTCCCGCATTGGGATGATCCGGAGCTTCAGCGACAGCGCCATTCAGGCGGATCGCATTGCAGGCTATCGCGATGCGCTTGGCGCGGCCGACATCGCCTTTGATCAAGATCTGATTCAGTCCGGGTCCACCAGAAAACACGAAGGTTTTAGCGAAGAGGCGGGCCACGAGGCCATGATCGCGCTGCTTGCCCTGGACCCTCAGCCCACGGCTGTGTTCGCTAGCAGTGATGTGCAGGCCATTGGAGCCTGGTCCGCCATCGTGGAGGCGGGTCTGAAAGTGCCTCAGGACGTGGCTGTGGTGGGCTATGATGACCTGAAGACCAGTCAGTATCTCGGGCTGTCGTCCGTAGATCAATCAATTCAGACCATCGGACGTGAAGCCACGGAGTCGTTGATCTCCCGCATGGAGGCCGATACCAATGAACCCCCGACTTCGCGCGTTCTGACGCCTCGCCTTCGCGTGCGCAGATCCAGTCGGTTTGTCCGCAGCTGATCCCGATGCATGATGACCTGATCCGCCAGCAGTTGGACGCAACACTGCCGGAGACCCGGTTTACGGATGTTGGAACACGCTACGGCGGCAAGGTGCGTGACACCTACGCCGCCGGAGACCGCATCTTTCTGGTCACGACTGACCGGATCTCCGCATTTGACCACGTCCTGCGGCAGACCATCCCCTTCAAGGGACAGGTCTTGAATCGGCTGGCAGCCTACTTCTTCGAACGAACGAGTGACGTTGTCCCCAACCATGTCTTGGCAGTCCCGGACGCGAACCTCACGGTGGGGATGAACTGCATTCCCGTTCCGGTGGAGTTCGTGATCCGAGGATACCTGGCCGGGCACGCCTGGCGGACCTACCGCGATGGCGGCCGCGAGCTCTGCGGAGAGATGCTGGCGGACGGTCTTCGAGAGAACAGCCGCCTTCCCGAGCCCATTCTCACGCCGGCCACGAAGGCTGACGAGGGGCACGACGAGGACATCTCGGCCAAAGGCATTGTGGCCCAAGGCGTTCTGTCCCAGACAGACTTTGACCAACTCCGCGACTACGCCTTCACCCTGTTCGCTCGGGGTACCGAAGTGGCGGCAGAACGCGGCCTAATCCTCGTGGACACCAAGTACGAATTTGGTCGCAGACCGGATGGCTCCTTTGTCGTCATCGACGAAATCCACACGCCCGATTCGTCCCGATACTTCCACGCAGACACCTATGTGGACCTGCTTGAGCGGAATCAGCCACAACGACAGCTCTCCAAGGAGTTCGTTCGAGAGTGGTTGATGGAACAGGGCTTCAGTGGACTCGGCGGACAGGTGCTCCCCGACCTTGATGACGATTTCCGGGTCGAGGTGTCGGCCCGGTATATCGAGCTCTTCGAGTTGATCACCGGGGAGGCGTTTCTGCCGGATACCCATCCGGATCCTGCTGCGCGCGTCAGGGCAGCCCTATCTGCCTACCTGCCGAAGTCGGCTATCTAGGGAGGCCTGGCTGCACCCACTCGGTACGCCCATCCGCGAAGACTTCCTTCTTCCAGACCGGGACGACCTCCTTCAGACGGTCAATGAGGAACCGGCACGCCTCGAAAGCCTCCGCCCGATGCGGCGTTGAAACTCCAACAGCCACGCTGGCCTCCCCCACAGCAACGCTACCCGTCCGATGATGCAGCGCAGACCGGAGAACCGGCCAGCGATCCTGTGCCTCCCGAGCCAATCGCCCCATCTCCGCCAACGCCATTTCGGAGAAGGCTTCGTAGCGGAGCTCCTCGGTCACCTCGGTGCCGGTCACACTCCGCGTGGTCCCGACAAACACGCAGACACCACCAGCCAAAGGATCGCGCAGCGAGGCCTCAATCGCGCCGACATCCAGCGAATTAGGCGTCACGAGGAGCCAGGTCCCGTCCACCTGCCTTTCCATCGCGGTGGTATCGGCCATGATCAGCCTCCGCTCACTGGTGTGATGAGAGCTAACTCGTCACCAGGTGAGAGCGCACTGGTTTCGTCAGCATAGGTCAGGTTGACGGCGGGTCTAATCCACCGTCGGTATTCGGCAATGACTGGGTGCTGCTCACCCAGGGCCGTCAGGGCATCCGCAACCGTGGGTACTCCCGCTGCCTCGAGCTCTATGACGGCCATGCCCGTTCGGTCCTTCAGGACGCTGAATAGGCGTACCGTCACCGGAGACGGTCCTGCGTGCGAGGCCGGAGGCGATGCGGCCACAGGTCAGGCTGCCTTGATTGAGGCTTTGACGGCGTCCAAGTCAGGCATGTCGCCTGCGACGTCCAGAATCTCGGCGTAACGGATCACGCCGTCGGTCCCAACCACAAAGGCAGAACGCTTGGATATCCGATCCAGCTTCATCGGCGTGAAATCCCGATCGTACTTGGTGCCGTAGAGGCGGCAGACGTTGGCCTCGTGGTCGGACAGCAGATTGAACTTGAGTCCATGCACCTTGCGAAATTCGGTCAGCGTGAACGGTGAGTCCGTCGAGATACCGACCACGGTAGTGTTCTCGCCATAGGCCGCGAGGTCATTGCTCACTTCATTGACCTCAGTGGTGCAGACACCGGTAAAGGCCGCAGGAAAGAACAGGACCACGACCGGCCCGTGCTTGAGGGCCTCGGAAAGCGTGAACGCCTTCTTTTCGTCGCTGAAGAGCGAGAAGTCGGGAGCGTGGTCACCAACAGATACAGACATGGTAGATCGGATTACTTGAAATGAATGGCTCGCATCGGATCAATTCGCGAGACGAAACGGGCCGGAAGATACGCGGACAGGCCACAGAGGGTCACGGTCAGCACCGCGACCCAGGCAAAATCCCACGCGCTCAGCGCAATTGGCGCGACGTTCATGAAGTAGGCGTCTGCCGGCAGGCGGATGATCCGGAATTCCTGTTGTGCAAGCGCAAGACCGAGCGCGAGCGCCTCCCCGATCAGCATTCCGACCGTGCCTATCAGAACACCCAGCAGTAGGAAAGATCTCCTAAGGCGCTGCGCCGAGGCTCCGAGACTTCGGAGTATGCCCACTTCCCGGGTCTTCTCCAGCATGATCATGAGCAGCGTCCCGATGATATTGAAGGCCGCCACCAGGATGATCACCGCGATGACCAGTGGAATGATGGCCTCCTGGAGCTCAACCCAGGCAAACAGGCTGCGGTGGACTTCGTAGATGGACCGAGCCATGACCGGGTAGGCGAACCGCTCTTCCAGTTTCCGGGCGACCGCGTTCGCGGAGGTCGGAGCTGCAATCGTGACATCCAGGCGGGTTACCTGATCGGGTCCATAGCCCACCAGATCCCGGGCTTCGGCCATCGAGGTGAAAGCATAGAGTTCATCGAAGTCGGCCAGGTCCGTCTCGAAGATGCCGGTGACGATGAACTGCGCGATGCGAATACCGCCCCGCGAAGGGTTTGATGCATTACGTACGCTGAACGCCGTAAGTTTATCGCCCACAAATACATTAAGGTTGCTAGCCAAGCCGGCCCCTATGACCATGACAGGGTTGCCGCTCACCGTGGAGTCTAGCTGCGCGCTTCCCTTGATGCGCTCCGATACATAATCGGGGATCCGGTCCGTGCCCCAAATGGAAGCTCCGTCCACCGACGTGGAACTGCGCCGGAGAAGCACAAAGTCCTGGACCACTTCATCGACCCTGACCACACCCTCTTCTGTCATGGCTCTCGCCCTAAGCGAGGCGGCGTCGGAGAGGGGCGCGTCCGGCAGACTCTCGAGCTGGACGTGTGCCCCAAACCCAACAATCTTGGCTTCAATCTCGTGACTGAACCCCCGGACGATGGTCAGTGCAATCAGCAGCGCGGCGACACCCACGGCCACTCCGCCGATCGCTACCAGCGTGACAAAGCGCAAGAAACCCCGTTTGCCATCCTGCCCCACCGCACCGGTGAGGTATCGAAGAGCGAGAAATCGTTCGAAGGAGGGGTTCACGCGTGCCGGGTTTGGCGAGGCAGTCGGGTACGCTCAACCCTCCCCTTCGATTCCACCGGCTGACGTGAGAACAAAAAAGAACGCCCCCCGAACCAGCGGTCCGGAGGGCGCTCCCCGAGAAGCCGTGATGAGACGGCTATCCAGCGACCGTGACCAGCTCCGCGGCACCATCTTCATCCGAATCGACGAAGTGGTACGCGGGCCAAGGCCCGGTCAGATCCAGGGTCATTCCGAGCGACTCCATCTCCTTGGAGAGACGTTCGATCTCCTCTTTGAAGTCGGACAGTTGCGCGGATTCAACCAAGTAGGCAGCGTTGAACACCATATCGACACCCGGAGCGGTGACGATGGCCTTCTGTGCGCCATCGACTGCCCATGGCATCAGCGCGTCGTGTGTACGCCGGATGCAGTTCTCCGTGACCGTAGCCAAGATTTCGTCGTCAACCAGTTCGCCGGCCTTGCCCATTTCATCCTTGATGAACTGAGCCACTCCATTGGAGATGGCATCCAGCGAATCCTCTACTTTTCGTCCAGACGAGGCGATTTTTGAGCCCAGGCGATCACTGTCACGCGTCATCCTAAGACTCCATTCCTGCTTGTCCTTCAGGCGGTTCAGGGTTTCGACCAAGTGGTCGTACTCGGCACTCATCATGACTGCCACGTCTGCCTCATTCTCGTAGACGGACCCAAAGCGTACCGGCATTACAGTCCCACCGCCCTTAAAGCCGTCTAGAACGGAGGCGTGACGCCTGATCTGGGACTTTACCCAGCCTGAATCCTTGCTACGTTCCTGCAGTGTGTCCTCGCCGTAGTCGCGGGCGGGCACCTTACTGACTATTGCCCGGACACCCCGGAGCGTGACAAACCGAACCGGCTGGTCTGGCTCTATGGCTGCCAGGTCGGCGGGTGGTGTCGATGCGATTTCCGAAGCGGAAACGTATCCGTACACGTAGCACCGATGGCTGTTGTCTGCATCCCAGGTCATGTCCAGACTGGCCGGACTCGTTTCAGCCGCAGGCTGCGTCTCCCTGACGGGTGCAGCCGAATGCTGTGGCATCTCCTGAGGCGCACTCGGGCGAGACTCATAGCTGAAGCCCGCAGGATCACGCTGGGAGGAATTTGAATCCGGACCCGCGGCGCTCCTGGTCACCTCCGTGTCAACGGTGTCGGCGTGTTTTCGGGGCCAGTCGGCTGGTTTCCCGTCCAGGGTAACCTCAAACTTGATGCGAGACAGGGCCTGATCCTGCGGCTGGTCTTCCTGATGATCGACAAACTCGGTAGAGATCATGTCTTCCAGAGGCTCGGGAGGCTCCAGGGCCGCAATACGATCCGTGTCTTCGATATCGCTCAGGCGAACCCAGCCATCACTGGCCGGAAGTTTGGTCGCAGACTCTGCGGTGGCTGCACTCCAATCGTCCATCTGCACCGGATCGGTCTCGGGCGCAAACCGGGCGTTCACAGTGGTGTAGGCTGGGGACTGTGCCACCGCGGGCGATCTTGTTATGGCTGGCGTAGCGTGACTGTCGGATCCCCATTCTTCCGGCAGCGCATCGACGCCGCCACGGTCTGAAGGATTGTCCACCGTAATACTGGGCGGCTCCGCCGTTACACGATCGACACCTCTACCTATAGGTTGGGTAGGCGCAGGAGCGGGCGCGGGTTTGGGCTGGTAGCCGCTTCCATTCCAAGCACCTGCTCTAGCAGAATCCCTGGCGGTCATGGCGTGCAATGCCTGCTGGAACATGACAGCATCCTGCCCGGGGCCACTCACCGACTGTCCGATCTCGCGCATGGCCTCGCCAAGCACGTTGATCAGAACCCGCTCCTTGAACACGGCGCGGATGCGGTCAAAGACCTCATCACTCGGATCCAGTTGGCCCATGGCCTCCTGTGCAGCTGTTTCCACATCCTCGAGCGCGGCTCTGGTCATCCTGACCATGTCCTCGATGAGCATTTCGCGCAAGGCCTTGCTGGCCTGCTCGATGTTCTTGTTGTCGGCCTTGATGCGTCCGCGTGACTGCTGGGCCACGGCCCTCGTGTCATGCAGCTCATCCGTGCCTCGCTTAGCAATCTCTGTAATGAGGTGATCCCGCAGTACAGCGGTAGCAGAGACAATCGCAGCATCGGTGTCGCTGATGTGCCCGCGAGCGCGCTCGGCGGCATCGTCAGATTCCGAAATAGTCCGCAGCGAGTGCTCGGCAATGGTCTTGATCAGGCGTTCCTTGACGTTCTCGGCTGTCTTCTGGAACCGCGGGTCGTCAATGTCAATGCGCTCGAATGCCTTGGCACCCGTCTTCTCAGGCTCGAGAAGGGTAAATGTGGCCTGCTTGGCCAGATCCTCGAGAACTAGTTCTTTGAGGACCTCGCTGGCCGCAATGACGGCTGCGTTTCCTTCGCCCATCCGGACTTTAGCCCGTCTGGCCGTGTCTCCAGCATCCAAGAACGTCTCGCCTACCCGGTAGACGATATCGTCCATGATTTGATCGCGGATCTCGGTCACCGACTTTTCGACAACTGAACTCTGCTTCTTGGCGGCCTCGCGGGCCAGATCGCGCATGCGATCGTCCTCATCAAGGGCTGCAATTGCGCGGCTTGCCACCATTTCGGAGAGACGTGCCTGAACCAAGCTAACGGCGCGGGAAATGCTTCCGTCCTTCGGGTCCATATAGTCGCGTGCGGCGTCGGCAAGCTGGTCGGCGTCCGAACAGCGTTCGCGAGCGTCCTCGGCCACGTGGCGGGCCATGGTCTCATACACCGAGTTGGATGCGGTGACAATGACCTGCTCGCTTTCGCGCGCAATCTTGAGGGCCGATGCGGCTGCGGTTTCAGAGTCTCCTAATTGCTCCAGTGCACGATCAGCAATGTCCTGGGTAATCCGGCGAGTCAGCGCGTTGGCTGCCTCGGCGATGTTTGCTTCGTCGTCGCTAATCTCGAGGAACGCTTCGCGTGCAACAGCTCGTGCATCAGATACCGATGCGAGTGCCTTCTCCTGAATCTGTCCCAGGAGGTGCCCACGCGTCTTTCGTGCGGCGGTTACCACAGCTTCATGCTGAGGACCAAACTCCGCGGCCAGCTCTTCGGCAATTTGATCAGGGTCGGCTGAGACGCGCTCGGTCACGACGCCCATCATGCGTTCCTTGAATCGACGGGATACCTCTTCGGCGAGTTGGGCCGTGGCCTCTGCACCCGTCAGTTGTGCCAGCACGCTGTGGAGGATCAGATCGCCGGCTGAAGCCTGAATGCGCCCAATCGCCTCAGAAACGGAGGGGTTCTCCGAATCGATGCGATCCGCGGCCATTTCTACGACTCTGTCAGGATCCACTCCGTTTGACCACGCCTTGGCGGCAATAGCGGCGCAGAGCTTCTCCTTGACCGATTCTGCCAGCGTATCAATGGTGCCGGCGTTGGCCTCAGCGATGGACGCAAA
>JBLFXH010000166.1:0-7714 GCA_047611125.1 Rhodothermales bacterium | reverse complement strand
ACCGCAAGGGCCCTCCGACCACCACCTCGGTGTGAACGTCGCGACCTTCAATTTTGGTGATGGCGAGTTCCAGACTCCCGTCATCCAGGAGGATGTTTGCCCCCGGCAAGACGTCTTCGGCCAACGTTGGGTAGCTGATGTACACCCTCTCGGCTGTGGACTCCGCCATGGAATCCGCGGTCAACACCAGCGGCTTGCCCACCTCCAGTGTGACGCAGTCGTCCTTCATATTGCCCACGCGGATCTTCGGTCCCTGAAGGTCCTGCAGAATCGGGATAACCCGGCCGGCATCCGCGGCCGCTTTGCGAACGTGCTGTATTACTTCCCGATGATGAGCGTGGGTGCCATGGGAAAAATTCAGCCTAGCGACATCCATGCCGGCCTCGATAAGACCGCGAATAGTCTCGGGGTCAGACGAGGCAGGTCCTAGGGTGCAGACAATCTTGGTCCGGCGTTCCATGCGATACGGTTGTGACTTGGGGAAAGCAAACTACGTTGAAGCCCTACTCGGACAAACACTGAATCGGCCCTGCGCGCAGGCTTAACGCAGACAGCACAGTTGGGCTTTCGGCGTTGCGAAGGCACGGTTCAAGGCGCAGATCCTACAATTCGCGCCAGTTTGGCATCCGCCTACACAGCATCCCGTAGTGGAACACAAGTCTTTGATTCCCCACAACAGGATCACCGACCAGGGCTCGGCACCTCCCTCCGGGTTCGCTACAATAAATACCAAAGACTAGATAAGGGGGGAGCCATGAGAGCCAACCGTGTACTGACCGGACTGATACTGGCCATGTTTGTGACCATTTCTGCGCAGGCCGCGGACGATGGGATTGGAGAAATCCGGACCCAGCTTGAGGCCGCGAGAAATGCTGGGGTTGTGCTCTCCGCCGATGTGTCAGCGAGCATATCGCGTGTGTTGGCTGAGGCCTTGGAATCTGACCACAGGGGCCTGGAGACCGCTGCACTCCGGCTGGTCATTGCCTATAGTGATGTCGTAGAAGTCGGTCGTCCTGCTGTTTTCGAAATTGTCCGACTGTACCGCGACAACGAAGACGATAATGTTCGCCGTATGGCCGTGGTGGCTCTTGGCGCGACTGCGGACGCTTGGGGACTCGATTTCTTGGAGCGCTCGCTGCCTTTCGAAGACGTCCACGCAGTCCGGCACACCATTCGGGCTTCGCTCGCCGCGGTAGGAGCAGACGCTGTATCCTGATCCTGGTCGGGCGTTACCTCTTACGGGCGATGTCCGACTAATTTTGCTGCTCCGTCGAGAACTCCGCCGGCCTCAATGCCTCGCATCCTTTCACTTCTGACTTTGATCGGTGTCTTCGGGCCCGGACCCGCGGCCGGCCAATCGCCGTCTCCGAGTGACTTCGAGGAATCCGTAGGCCGGGCGGAGGCGATAGCGCCCCTCAACTCTCTCCTCATCTGGCATCAGGACTCCCTTGTTGTGGAGGCATACTTCCGCGGCATGGGGGAGTCGCGCCGGGTCAACATCAAGTCAGCTTCGAAGTCCGTTCTGTCAGCGCTCGTCGGGATCGCGGTCGCGGACGGGGACCTGGACAGCCTAGACCGCCCACTTGCGGACTTCCTCCCGGAGTATTTCCGAAGCGGCGCCGCGGACAAGAACGAAATCTCGCTGCGCCACGCCCTGACCATGAAAACGGGCCTGGAAACCACCAGCTTCGCCAACTACGGGGCCTGGGTCTCTAGTAGTGACTGGGTGCGGTTCCAAGTGGATCAACCGTTGGAGTGTGAGCCGGGCGCCTGCTGGTCCTACAGCACCGGGACATCACATCTGGTTGCGGTGATTCTCAGCCGGACCACCGGGCAATCGCTCCATGCCTATGCACAGGAGCGTCTCTTCGGTCCGATGGGCATAGCGATCCCGACCTGGGATCGGGACCCCCAGGGTAATTTCTTGGGTGGCAACAATATGGCCCTGCGCCCGAAAGACCTGCTGGCGTTTGGAAGACTCTATCTGCAGGACGGCCAGTGGAATGGAAAGCAGATCCTTTCCGCCGATTGGATCCGCGACTCCTGGGGCAACTACGGCCGGTCCCCTTGGAACGGGAATCGATACGGCTACTTCTGGTGGAACCGCGACCTGGCCGGCGAGCGCGTCTGGTTCGCCTGGGGCTACGGAGGCCAGTTCGTCTTCGTTGTCCCTCGCCTAGACCTGGTCGTGGTCATGACGGCGAGTCTCGTGAATCGCCCAGCGGGCGTGAACCACAACGCGCGGGTCTACGACCTGCTGGAGGACTTCATTCTTCCTGCAGCCAGACGACGCGGACCGTCCTTCTCGGCTCCTGCCCGCTGACTGGGACTAAACCTTGCAAAGGGTGGTCTCTCGTCCCAGCGCTTCCTCGACGATTCCGTCGAAATCACTCAACCATTGGGTACGGTCGGCCTCGCTGATCATGGCTACTTCAAAGCCTGCGCGTGCCAACTGTGCGAGTCGGGCATGGTCGAATTCGCAGGCTACGGCCAGCATTGCGTACTCATCCATCAACGTGTTGCCGAATGAGATGGGGTCATCCGTGCTCACGGTGCAACGGACTCCAGCGTCCATTAGAGTCTTTAGGGGATGCGACGCCCAATCGTCGACCACCCCAAGTTTGACGTTGGAGATTGGGCAGACGTCCAGCGTCACGCTTTCTGAAGCCAGCAAGGCCACGACCTCCGGGTCCTCTACCGCACGCACGCCGTGCTCAATCCGGCGGACTCCCAACTCCTCCACCATCCGTCTGACGAAATCCGGGCCGCAGAACTCGCCAGCGTGAGCCTTGGTGGCCTTGCCTGCGTCGCGGGCTCGCGCCCACAGGTCAGCCGCCCAAGGCCCGAGTGGCGCGGACTCGGTGCCGTGGAGGTCCAACCCGTCCAGTTCACCCCACGTGAGGGCATCGTCTATCCATGACTTGTTGCCCTCGTGATAACCATCATGGTGGATACCCATGAACACGCGCACCTGAAGTCCCCGCGGAGCGGCCTCCCGAATTGCTCGAGCAACGGCTCTGGCATCCATTCCGTGTGCGTCCATCATCCCCGAAGCGAAACTCACCTCGGCGTAGTGAACGTTCTGCCGGTAGACCAGGCCCTCGAAAATATGCTTGGCAGCCTCTCGGTATCGTGCAGGACTGGTGTACCAATGGCCGGCCATGGCCAGTAGTTCGCGCTCGAATTGAGCAAACGACTCGAATTTGTAATCGTCTGCCCAGGAAGCCGGGGGTCCGGGGTAGGCAGCCGGAGCCACCTTCTGCAGCAACTCCAGGGGTAGCGCGCCTTCCAGGTGAAGATGCGTCTCCGTTTTGGGGAGATTCCGGATGAACCGCTCTGTATCAGGTTCGGGCGTGAAGTGCATGTCTCAAAGGTAGTCAGGCGGACCGCCCATGGACAATCTGCGCCAGTTATCGGCCTGCCACCACTATGCTGCGCGTCTGAGTGTGGGTGTCCAGGTTCACGCGAGCGAAGTACGATCCTGGCGGAAGGCCTGCCAAGGGTATCGTCAGTTCAGAGATTCCCAAAACCGTCCGGCCTGCTGAAGTACCAACTTGGCGGCCGAGGGTGTCGAAGAGTTCGACCGAAACACGCGTCGGGGCCGGCACCGAGATTGGCAGACGGGCGAACTCCCGCGACGGGTTTGGATAGGGCGAGCCGAGACTGTAGCCGGTCGGTAGGCCGGGTGTTTGCAGCCCAACGGAGTCCGCAAACAGTCCCAGACGATCGAAATTCCTGCCGAGCGCCTGGTCCACTAGGTTTCCTGGGATTCGAAGCCACGTCTCGAGGACGCTGGCGTACACCTTCCGGAAATCGATGATGTGCTCCACGTCGCCAAACTCGTTGACCACATCCAGGTCCGGCATCACTCCGAACGTCGAATTGGCGAGTCCGCGTCCCAGCAAAAACATGGGTGCCACAGTCGCGTGATCCGTGCCACGGGCGCCGTTCTCGACCACCGTACGACCGAACTCCGAGAAGGTCATCAGCAGGACGTCGTCCGCGCGACCTCCGACATCAACGTCGTCCATGAACGCGTTGGTCGCGGCCGAAAACTCGGCCAGGAGTTGCGCATGCGTTTCGGCCTGAAGCGCGTGGGTGTCAAAGCCGGACAGGCTCACATGGTAGACTTTCGCGCCCAGACCGCCCTTGATCAGTCGGGCCACCATGGCCAACTGTTCTCCCAGTCTCCCGTCCGGATACGCGGCGTCATTCTCACCGCCGGCCGCTGAATCCTGCAGGGCCGCGGCATATCGGTAGGATTGATTGGCGAGCTCCCGGGTGTACGACATTAACCGCCCGTACCGCGTATCGGGCACATCGGCGGGATCAAAGGACACGCCGCCTTCGGCCAGGCGAGCTAGCTGCTCCGTATCCCGAAAGCTGGCGCCCACGTTTGTTTGCATGCCCCTGAACATCATCGCCGCGCCGCCGATCTGGACGGCGAGGGGACTTGCCGGAGGATCGGTGATGACCTGCGGCCATTGACCCTCAACCGTTCGCCCTACCCAGCCGGATCGGAGGGTCTCGTCCGAGTCGCTGGCGGACACCCATATATCCGTTGACCGGAAGTGAGACAGGTCGGGATTGTCGTAGCCGACGGCGTGGATAACCTGCATTTCGCCGGCGGCAAATCGCGATTGGAGCGGCTCTAGTGAACCGTGGAGACCAAACTGCTGGCCAACATCCAGCGCCGCGCTCTGCGGAATGGCCAGGGATGGCCGATTGCGGAAATACCGATCATCGAAGATGGGAATCACGGTATTCAGGCCATCGTTCCCCCCTTCCATTTGGATGAGAACTAGCACCCGCTCCCCGTCCGCAGCCGCTAGGGGATGAAGCGCTGGAGCACCTAGAACGGCGCGTGTGGGGATGGCTCCCGCCACAAACGAACCCACGCCCGCTAGACCGAGCGCCGACATGAACTGGCGCCGCGTCCAATCCTCGTGATCGGCCGTGTGGGCGCGGCCATCGGCTGCGCGCGCTCCGGTCCTGAGATGGTGATGCTCCCTACACACGCTACATCAGCTGGTATTCGGGTCGCCGAAGGAGATTCGCCACGAAGAAGCGGATCAGGCCCAAGGCTTCCGGTTTGAAAATATCCCACTCGTACCAGGGTATCCCGCCGAGGAGGTCGGCAGCCGCTGCAATCGATTCGGCCGGCAGATCGGAGCGGACCGTGTCCGGGATCGGAAATTGGCTAAGGTCACCACCCATCCCGGCGGGTCGCCTAGGGAGCCCCAGTTCGCGAATTGGAACGGGCATTAGCTGCTCGAGAATGGCATGCGCAAGGCGAAACACGTCCGCAGCATCGGTGGGCGGAGTCAGACCAATCGCCCAGGTGAGCAGTGCGTTGTCCGAGGGGTACCCTCCGAAATATGTAAACCAACTGGTAGATGACCACCGGATGGGCAGGGTGCTGGTTGAGAGCCAGTCTGTGTGACCCGTCCACCCGGCTACGTTTGGTGGGAACAGGATCTGCTGGCCCGCATCGGATGCATTAAAATAGATGGCCTCGTGCAAGCTGCCGGAAGCGGGCATTCCATACTCCCGAACTTGACCAATCAGGAGCTCAATGGGAGACTTGATTCGGGCGGCGAGGGCGTTCTCCGAGTCGAAAAACAACCGACTGCTCAGCAGCGTTTTGAGCAACAGACCGACGTTGAAATTCCTCAGCCGGAAATCAGCGGCCAGGGCGAGAAGGGTCTCGTGATCAGGCTCTTGGTGCACAAACTCCCGAAAAAGCTTGCCCGCAATGTGATACGCCACCTGGTCAGCCCGCTCGGAGAAAATGAGATTGACTGCTGCGGTGTGTGTGAAATTGGCCGTCTTGCCAAATATGGTCTTCCTGCCTGAGTCGAAGAGACTGGGAAAGAAATCGCCGCTCAGCGAGTCGTAGCTGACTGCCCAGCCAGTCATTGCCCTGGCGAGCTCGGAGACATCGTTCTCGGTGTAGTTGGAGGTTCCGTCCGGCCCAGTCCGGCCGACCGTGAACAGCTCCAGTAGCTCCCTGGCGTAGTTCTCGTTGGGGGCGAACTGGTCATTGAGGAACCCATCCAGGTAGATGAGCATGGCTGGATCCACCCCAATCGAGTGGACGAGGAGCCGAAAGTCTCCCAGCCCTCCGAAACGGAGCCGATGGATGTGTTTCACGGCAAAGGCGGCCAGCTCGTATTTGTCGTAAGAGGTGGCAAAGTGATCATGCCAGAAGAGTGTCATCTTCTGAGCAAGACTCCCTGTTGACCACTCATGCATAAGGCTCCGCAGATACTCCCGGGCCCACGCATCATTGAGATCGAAGAAGGCCTCCCAGGCCGATTCCGAAGCATTCGCGTGCGGCGGGCGCTGACTCTCCCAGCCTGGTTTAGTGTAGACCGCGGAACCGTGCGGCGAGCGCAGGATGTCCTCTACAACTGACTTTGCGGGCCGCCCGACTAGTCGTTCTACGTCGACAAGCCGCGCGCCAAACCCCGTTCGCCTTAGCAGGTGACGCGCCATGGCAGGCGTCAGGGGGTCGGAGACCGGACTCAGATCTGGAGGGCTCGCAGACTTCTGCCGCCTACTGGTCTGGAGCGTGCTGCGTGACAGGTCCTCCCCCCAAGGGCGCGCGGGTGCCGGACGCTTGCGTGTCAGGTTCGCGACCCGCTCGCGAGGGGTCTTGTCCGAGAGCCTTCTCCCGGCAAAGTCAGCGGTTCGTTGTGGTGTCATTCCAGGTGCGTCTTCGCATCCAGAATACCCTCTTGATCGAGCTGAACACCGAAAATCGTCCCCATCGGGCGGACCTAGGGTCCCAACTGGCAGACTACCGGATCAGGACGACCTGCTTCAGTTCCGGCGACCGGTCAACATCCATCAGGAGGAAGTACATGCCGGAAGGCAGTCGCCGGCCGTTTGCGTCTAGGCCATCCCAGGTCACACGGTGTCTACCGGATGCCTCTCGGCCAGACTGGATCACGCCGTGCGTACGTCCCAGGGCATCCATCACCTCGATGCGGACATCGGTCGGCTCGTCCAGCTCGTATTCCAGCGTAACGTGATCCTCGAACGGATTCGGATACGCGTCGAAGAGGCGGAATACCTCGGGGACAGCGGGAGCTGGGGCCACGGAGGTTGCAAGCGCTGGATTGAGCCGGTAGACCCGCCTGCCCACAGCGATGGCCAGCGTGTCCGAAAGCACGACGATGCGGTTGATGGACCCGTCCAGTTGGCCATCCGGAGATGAGACAACGTTGCCCGCGTTGTCGGTTCTGACCTCGTCAGACCAGTCCAGTAACTGGGTCCACGTCGCACCGCCATCTTCGGTGTAGGAGGTGATGCCGCGCCCGCTCGCCCACCCACGATCGGGCGTCGTGAATCCGATTCCCTGTAAGCCTGCTCTTGAGACACTCCCGGTTACCTCCACCGGATTCCACGTCAGCCCCGCGTCTGTGGTCTTCAACACTTTGGCCGTCTGCCCGTCCCAGTTGGACGCGTACTCCACCGACACATAGCCAACCATAGGGGTCGGGAAGGAGATCTTCCATCCCCACTCCCCATCGATGCCCGAGGCGCGAGACGACTCGTAGACCCGGCTCCAAGTAGCCCCTCCATCGGCAGTCCGCAACACCACGGCATTGCCGCGAAGCTGTTCTGAGGTTCCGCCTACCGCGAACCCCACGTTTTCGTCAGTAAAATGGACATCGACTAGCGTCTGTGCCATGGGCTGCATGGACCT
>JBLFXH010000165.1:0-7723 GCA_047611125.1 Rhodothermales bacterium | reverse complement strand
TCGCCCAACGAGGTGTTGGACACCGTCCCCATGAACTGAAGCGCTCCAACGATTGCGTCCACAATGCCCTGGTACTCCTTCCGAAGACCTTCGTGGTGGACAAATCCCACGTCCCAGTTCTCGGGGTGGTGCAAGTTTGCAAAGCCGCCGTCCACCAAGGCCCTGACAAAGTTCAGGGTCAAGGCCGAGTTGCCGTAGGCCTGGAGCATTCGCTGAGGATCAGGCACCCGGGCCGCCGGATCCGCCTCCGGCGAATTGATGATGTCACCGCGGTAGCTGGCCATTTCGACGCCGCCAACCACCTCACGATCCGCCGACCGCGGCTTGGCGTATTGACCGGCAAATCGTCCTACCCTGATGACGGGCAATCGCAAGCCATGGATGAGTACTAGACTCATCTGGAGGAGCACCTTCAGGCGATTGGTGATGATCTCGGCCCGGCACTCGTCAAATCGCTCGGCGCAGTCACCGCCCTGAAGGAGGAAGCGCCTACCTACGGAGGCCTCGGCCAACAGCCCCTTGAGGCGGTCAATCTCCCACGAAGTCACGAGCGGCGGCCGGCCCTCCAATTCGTGCACAACTGCTTCGAGGGCAGCCGCGTCCGAGTAGTCAGGTTGCTGGAGAGGATCGGGAAGCGGTTCGGCCATCGGGGGGAGTCAAAGGTTTGCCTGCCTACGCCGGGGCTCAGAGGGCGTTTCCTGTTCTGGTCGCTGTCTGGGCATCACGCCCTGCCCCCGAGAACAGCCCCCTCATTACGGCGTAGATCTGGACGCTCCAGAAACAAGTCTTTCGCCATGCGCTCCGTCCTTCCCCTGGCCGCCCTGCTCGTCCTTTCTGCCTGTGACTCCGGCACCGCCGTCGAGGAGGTACCGCAGTATTTCCAGGCCCAATTTCTGTTGGACGCCATGCCAAGTCTTGAAGGCGGTGCGGCCTACCAGTCCTGGGCGCGAGTTTCAGGTTCCTGGCAGGCCGTGTCCCGATTCAACTATGATGAGCAGGGGCGCCTGATTGACGAGTCCGGGCGCCTGATTGCGAATACCTTCACCACCGATTTCGATCTGCAGCCGTCCACCGAGATCCTGATCACTGTAGAGGGCCGCCGCGACGCGGATCTCGAGCCTTCTGCGACACGAATTCTCCAGGGAGACATGGTCGGCAGCGGGGCGACGCTGACTTTTGCCGCCGCTCTCACAGACCTGACCGGGGTGATCACGAACTACACGATCGGGACCCCGACCGACAACGACCCCTCGAACGAATCATTTGGGTTCTGGTTGGGAACGCCCGGCACGTATGCGCCGGCCATGACTGCGCCGACTCTGGGCGCGGGATGGGTCTACGAGCTTTGGGCGGATCTCGCGTCTGGCCGGGCTTCGCTGGGCCGGTTCAGCAACCCCACCGGAAGTGATGAGGCTTCTCCCTTCAGTAATCAGCCGGAGACGTTCGCCGTTCCGGGCGAGTCCTTTGTAGAAAATCCCCCGGTCGGCGTCACGTTCCCGCTCCACGTCGGTGGGCTTGGGGTTTTCATCACGGTTGAGCCCGATCCCGAAACGACGGCAGGGACGCCGTTCGGTATCCGGATTCAGGAGGCAACAATCCCCGCCTCAGTGACGGGGGGTGAGGCGCTATCGATGACGGCTGTTTCGGCCTTTCCTTCCGGCACCGTGCAGTTCCGCTAGCCCAAGTCGTAAAGCTCGCCAAATTTTGTGCGGGCGTAGTCCATCCAGGGACCCGCATCGAGGCCGGTGCCGCAGGCGGACTCCAGAATCTGATTCGCGCTCTTTCGCCGGCCGTGACGGTGGACGTTCTCGCGAAGCCAGCCAAGCAGCGTAGCAAACTGGCCATCGGCAATAAGATCGTCCAAGTTGCCGCAGTCGCGCTCCATGGCCGTCCAAAGCTGGGCAGAGATCAGATTGCCCAACGCGTAGGTGGGGAAGTAGCCGAACGTGCCCAGGGACCAGTGGATGTCCTGCAGGCAACCCTCAGAGTCCGTGGTCGGCGAGACGCCCAGGTAGTCGTCCATGCGGGCGTTCCATGCCTCCGGGAGGTCGGCCGGTTTTACTTCTCCTGAGAGCATGGCTCGCTCTAATTCGAAGCGGGCCATGATGTGGAGGTTGTAGGTCACTTCGTCCGCCTCGATCCGGACGAGGGAGGGGCGGACTGCATTAACAGCCCGGTAGAATTCGCCGGCAGAGACGCCTGACAGCGCCGCGGGGAAGTAGCCTTGGACTACCGGGAAGTAGCGGTCCCAGAACGGCCGGCTCCGGCCCACCAGATTTTCCCAGAGACGAGACTGCGACTCGTGCATGCCGAGTGAGGTGCCGTCCTGCAACGGCGTTCCGTCCAGCGCCGGATCCACGCCCTGCTCATACATGGCGTGCCCCGCTTCGTGCAGACTGCCGAAGAACGCCGGATTGAAGTGGTGGCCATGCAGGTGCGTGGTCACCCGGGAATCGGTGACCGAAAACGTGGTTGAGAAGGGGTGCGCTGACCGATCCTGACGGCCGCGCGAAAAGTCGTACCCGAGATCGGTCATCACCCGGACGCCCAGGTCCCACTGGGCATTCTCAGGGAAGTGTCGCGTGAGGACGCTTTCGTCGATGGAGGGCTTCTTCGCAATCTGGCCCACCAGCTCAACCAGGTCTGATCTCAGGGCCTCGAACACAGTGGTGACCTGGCTGGTCAGCATCCCAGGCTCGAATTCGTCGAGCAGGGCATCGTACGGCTCGTCTTCGTAGCCCAGGGCCTCTGCCTTTCTCAGATTGCAGTCGATAACAGCAGCGAGGTGCGGCTCGAAGACGCTGAAATCGTTGTTCTCTTTGCCTTCTTTCCATCCCTCGCGAGCCATACCCGTGACGCGCGAGAACTCGCCGACGAGCTCTGCCGGGATACGCGTGGCGTGGTCGAAGTCCCGCTTTGCCACTTTCAGCAGGTCCTTGTCAATCTCGGTTTCCGGCTCGGCTTTTTCGAGAAGCCGAGCGGTCTCGTCCTCGCAGTGCAGTTCGTGCGCAAACTGGCGAAGCGTGGATACCTGACGGGATCGCGCCTCCACCCCCGCGGATGGCATATGCGTTTCCTGATCCCACTCCAGAATGGCAGACGCGTTTTCGAGGTCGTCGATTTTGGCGAGTCGAGCGCGGAGTTGCTCCAGGGCAGAGGGCAGCATAGTCAGGATGGTTCGGGTTTGATTCTCAGGCCTCGCGGCACCAGCAGGTGATCCAGGAGGCCAAACAGCCCCTGCGCTACGAGCGCGAGGAGCGCCGCAGGCACGGCCCCCTCCAGAATCAGTTCCACATTGTTGAGTCGAATGCCGGTCAGGATGGGTTGGCCGTAGCCGCCGGCGCCGATCAACGCGCCGAGGGTGGCCGTGCCGATGTTGATGACAGCAGCCGTCTTGATGCCGGCGAGAATGGAGGGGCTGGCCAGGGGCAGTTCGATCTTGCGAAGCCTTGTCCACCCTCCCAGGCCCAGCGCTTCGGCCGACTCCCGCAGCGGCATCGGGATTCCGGTCAGTCCGGCGTGCGTGTTTCGGACGATGGGGAGGAGGCTGTATAGAAACAGCGCCACCATGGCTGGGACCGCGCCAATGCCCAAGAGAGGGATCATGAAGACCAGCAGGGCGAGGGCGGGGATGGTATAGATGACGCCAACCACGCCGAGGATGATCGAGCCGGCGATGGCCCCGCGGGCGGCAAGTACGCCAAGAGGGATTGCGAGCAGAATGGCGGCGAGCAGAGAAAGACCGACCATGTACAGGTGCTCCATCGTGGTCCGCTTGAGGCGCTGTATCCGGGTGGCGTCTTCGGCCACGGCCTGGATCCCGAGCGACTGGAGAAAGCCCGCCGCGACCGACGAATCGGATTCTCTGTCGATCCGGACACGCGCGTTCATGGCGACCATTTTGGCGGCATTGATCTGGCCCTCCAGGTGCCTGATGGCCGTGACCATGGGGGCAGGGACGTCTGCCCTGTACAACACGATGGCCTTGTACTCGGGGAAGAGACCGAGATCATCCTCCAATCCGCGCAGGTTATAGGCCGCGATTTCGGCATCGGTTGAGTAGAGGTCCACCACGTCAATTTGGCCCGCATTGATGCCCTGGTAGGCTAGGTCGTGGTCCATCCCGCGGACGCCTGTGTGGGGGAGGCGGTAGCGAGTCCGAAGGCTCGGCCATCCGTCCTGCCGGTCCATGAACTCAGACCCGAAGGCCAGGCGGAGCGCCGGGTGCGCGAGCAGATCGGAGATTCTGACTATACCCAGTTCTTCGGCCTGGGCCTCTCGCATTCCGAGGACGTAGGTATTGTTGAATCCTAGCGGCTCAGACGCTTCAATTCCTATCGCCGCAAGGCTGTCGAGCACTTCGGCCATTGTGGCAAAGCGGCCGGACATAACCTCCTGCAAGAGAGTGCCCGTGTACTCTACGTAGGCGTCAATCTCGCCAGCGATGAGGGCACTCCAGAGGACTCGGGTCCCGCCGATTTCCTTGCGGTGGGCTGTGGGGACACCTGCGGCTTTCGTAGCGAGGGTCACCACCTCGCCCAGGATGACGGCCTCGGTGAACTTCTTGGATCCGACAGTCAACTGGTCCCCAGGCTCTTGGGCGCTGGCAGTTTGAGCGTTGGCGGATAGCGCGCCGGCCAAGAGTAGGAGCATTACGAGGCCGCGCCGCATCATGGGTGCACCTCCCTCAGCGATTCCAGCGGACTCCGCTGTGCGTTGATGAACTCCCGCACGAAGGCGTCGACTGGCGTTCGGACCAGGTCCTTGAGGGATCCCTTCTGCACGATGCCCCCCGCTTTCATGAGGAGGATGTGGTGAGCGAAAAGCCCAGCCTCCCCGATGTCGTGGGTGACCAGGATGACCGTCTTTCCGAGCGACCGAAACATCTCCACAAGCTGGGACTGCAGCTCGGCGCGAATCATTGGGTCCAGCGCGCCGAGGGGTTCGTCCAACAAGAGGACGTCCGGGTCCGTCATCAAGGCGCGGATCAAGCCAACGCGCTGCCGTTGTCCTCCGGAGAGTTCGAGCGGATAGCGGGAGAGATGGGTGGGGTCCAGCCTCACTAGGCTGGCGAGCGACTCGGCCCGAGCGCGTGTTCGGTCTTTCTTCCAGCCCAGCCGGCCGGGCAAGAGTGCGGCGTTCTGGTAGACCGTGAGGTGTGGGAAGAGCCCTCCGTCCTGAATCACGTAGCCCACGCGGTGCCGGATTGCGGTTACGGTCTTTGGCGCGAGGATCGAATCGCCAAACAGAACCCGCCCCGAATCTGTCTGGACGAGGCCAAGGCAAAGGCGGAGGAGGGTGGACTTGCCGCAGCCCGAGGGGCCGATCAGGGCGGTGGTCTCTCCAGTCTTAAAGGCGTGCGAGAGCCTAGCGACCGCCGTGGTCTGGCCGTACCGCTTCGAAACGTGCTCCAGTGTGAACATCCCGAAAGGTAGGGAGGTTAGGGTTTAGCCTGCCCTCGGAAACGGCGATACTTTGAAATAACCGTGCACCGGATCCCTCCGTGCAGGGTTTTGTTCAGACGGTGTTATTTTCATCGTCTTGCCAATGTAGCTCAGCTGGTAGAGCAGCTCACTCGTAATGAGCAGGTCAGCGGTTCGAGTCCGCTCATTGGCTCTGTGCGCCCCAACGACTTAGATGGTTGTTGGGGCGTTTCTGGTTTCAGGGGTTACCAGACAGTTACCAAACTGCACAGTGGTTACTACCCAGTCGCCGCAAAAAGCCGCTGCGTAATTTCCGTCCGCTCGCCCACCCCAAGCTGCCCATATCTCTCCGTCGTAGTGACGGAGTAATGTCCCATCTCGTCCTTTAGTAGTCGGATCGACCCGCCCCGACGAATGTACTCGGCGGCGAAGGTGTGGCGGAGAGAGTACATCTTGTGGCGGTCAGGCAGTTTGGCGAGTTTTCGGCAACGAAGAAACACCTTGCTCGCGTATTCGACATTGACCGGACCGCCGTTCTGGCCCGACAGCACGAGATGCGATGACCGGGGGAGAGAAGCTAGAATACTTCTTGCCTGAGGGATCAGTGTTACTCCCCTTTCGCGAAGTGTTTTTGTCCTCCCTACCACGCGAATCGTGTTGTCTTCAATGTCAGACCATTGAAGGCCACGGAGCATACAGCGCCTCCAGTGGCAGATGGATCGCCTCACCTGCCTGCACCCTAGCACTTACTTCGCGGTCCAGCCCACCTGCCGAAAACAAGACGTGCGTGACCTCTTTCACGGCCGTTGCCTCATTGGCAACGAGTTGTCCCCGGCGCTTGAGTCGATCCAGATCCCGCGAGTCGACCCTACCCCACTTGCAAGCGCCCACGAGCAGGTGGCCGCGACCGTCAAGCGCCACGACATCCACCTCCTCGCTCGAATCCCTGCTCCACCAACTGCCCACTTGCACCGGTCGGAAGGGCAGATCCGGATGGACGCCTCGGGCCACGAACTGTCGGCATGCCTGTTCGAACACATGGGCTACGTGGTTCTCGTCCAGTCGCGGGGCAACGGATGTGCGCCACAGTTCTGCGGAATCCACCAACGAAGTAAGTCCCCGTCCCTTCAGGTCGGCAACAAATCGATGCCAGAAGGCCAGATAGGGATCTGAGAGTCGATAAACGGTGCGCTTGGGACTCGGTCGGGGGTACTCCGTGACCGGGGCCACCTTTTCGACCACTCCCATATCCAGAAGCCACTCGAGCGGCCGCGACAATGCGCTGGTCTGTCGGCCGATCCGGCTCGCGATCCGGCTCCAGCGCTGTTCGCCACTCGCAATGGCCTCAACGACCGAGTAGTGCACCGCTGCGTCAGACAAAAAGGCGTCGAAGGCATGCGCCGCCTCGTCGTGCAGTCTGCCCGACGGATCGAGGATCAGGCGCGACACGTTCTCGGCGAGCGACTGCTCCGGCCTCACCAGCGAAAGGTGCCCGGGGAGTCCGCCGAAGACCGCATAGAGTCGCAGCCTGTCCTTCGGCTCCCAGTCCCGAGCGAATTCAGCTGCGTCCAGATAGTCGAACGCGTGGATGTCCAGGCGAGCGGTCCGGCGACCGTACAGGGGCTGGTCTGACTGCACCAGTCGCTTCATGGCGGTGACGTGACTTCCACTCAATACGAGCGTCACGCCCTGGTCGGCTAGGCGGTGGTCCCACCACCGTTGGAGAATGGACGGCAGAGCAGGGGCCGCGTCGGCCAAGTAGGGGAACTCGTCGAGGACCAATACGAAGGGCTTGCCATCGGCCCGGGAAGTGACGTACTCCAAGAGCGCGTCCCAATCTGACAGCATGGAGTGCCGCAATGCGGGATCGTCGAACCTCTCCCCCAGGACTCTGGACAGATCCAATAGCTGTTCGCGCTCGGTCTTCTTCGTGGCCTGATAGTACGCGCCGCGCGCCGCGCGCGTGAAGCGGGTCAAGAGATAGCTCTTCCCACTGCGCCGCCGGCCCGTCACAAGCACCAGTCCTGGGCCTGGCGACTCCACCTCCTCGACCAGCCGGGCCCACTCAGACTCGCGGTCGATCAGGTCGTAGGGTTTCTTTGGTTCAGCTACGACGGGCACCAGATGTTATTGGTAACAGCATTGTTAGTAACACAGGTGGTACTAACAATGCCGGCTATTGACCAGCGTTCCGAGAACGCAGTGAGGCAGCCGGGATCCAGCCCGTCCTTGGACCCCGGGCTGTAGGTCTGCGCATAGGGCGCAATGGGCACTTCCAGGCGCGCCTGCTGTCCGCAACG
>JBLFXH010000164.1:0-7747 GCA_047611125.1 Rhodothermales bacterium | reverse complement strand
AGCTCCGGCGCCTCGACCTCAACAACCTCCGGCAGCTCCACCTCGGTCTCTTCAGCCTCAATCTCAAACGAGAGCGCATCCACAAGCGCCACATCTCCCCGCTCCTCGGGCTCCGAGTCCTCGACCAGATCAAAGTCCAGTTCGGTGGGCACCAGAATCCCATCTTCGCTGACAGCCACCGGCTCGATCAGGAACTCGGACTCCCGGTCAACTCCACCTACAATTTCGATCGTTGCGTCTTCGGATTCGAAGCGCGGCCATGCCGCGAGTTCGGTACCGGTGTCCCCTTCTTCTAGGACCAGCCCTTCTGCTAGAGGCAGCGTGTGCTCAACCTCATCGGCCGTTGGTAGACTTGTCTCAACCTTGATCGGCGGCGCCGTGGTGGCCTCTCGAGGATCGGCGGCGGGCAGACCTGCAATGCGTCGCAGGCGATAGTCAATTTGCATTCGCCAGATTCCAGGAGCGGAAACGCGCAGTCCTCGCTCTGAACCGTCCTTCATGGCGAAAACCAGATTCCCGCCGGCTTTGCTATTTGACCTCGCGACTGACTCCACCTCTTCGAGTGGAATCGAATCTCGGAACCGCCGTCCGCCCCTCCAGCCTCTGACATCGACAAGTCGAGATCGCAGGGCAGCCTTGCCGAGCCAGAGCCGGCGGCCCTCGTAGTGCGAACAGGAAGATTTGAGTGTCTCGAGAGCCATGTATTGGAAGCGTGGAGGCGGTACCTAGGAATACGAGTCAGTTTGGGAAATTCTGACTCCTAGCACCCTCCACGCGGTCGGCGGCTCGTGAAACTACTGCATTATCTCCACCCCTTTCCAAAAGGCGACTCTTGCGGCCACTCTCTTGGCCATTGGTTTGGGGTCGGGATAGTACCAGGCGGCCCCGGGATTCTGACTCCCATTCGCGTCTAGATCGTAGTAGCTTGCGACTCCCTTCCACGCACACGTGGTCTTGAGATCGCTGGACTTAAAGTGTTCGCGCTTGATGGACTCCTCAGGGAAGTAGTGATTTCCCTCGACAACAACGGTGTCTTCTGATTCTGCGATGACGACACCGTTCCAAATAGCTTTCATGTATTGCCCGGCTTCTCTATGCGCCCGTGATTGTGAGGCGTCTTGGTGACGGGTGGTGGCCCGTTGTTACTGGACCAGGCCGGCGCTGTTCTTTGGGTCCGGAAGCCGGCTGGAATGCAGGTCCATCGTCAGCACGGTGGTGACACTGGACCATTTCTCCTCCAGTGGTTGCGGGACGAAGTCGGAGCCCGAGTCTATCCGGTCCATCGACTGGACAAGCCTACTGCCGGGCTTATGGTCTTTACCGACTCTCGCGATTTGGCTTCGGCGATGGGCGAAGCGTTCCGAGAGCGGCGCGTGAAGAAGCGGTACCAGGCCATCGTTCGAGGTCACGTCCTCCAGGACGGAGTCATCGACTACCCTCTCGGGCCTGTTCGAGATCGATTCGCGCCGTCAACTGACGAACGTCGGGAGGCGCAAACCGAGGTCCGCGTTGTGGCGCGCTCTGAGGTCTCGACTCCGGTTGGTAGATATGAGAGTGCGCGGTATTCCTGGTTGGCACTTCGGCCCAGAACGGGGCGCCGTCACCAGATTCGGCGGCATCTCAAGCACGTCTTCCATCCCATCATTGGTGACCGCAAGTACGGTGACCGGGATCACAATCGGTTTGCCAACAGTCTCGGATTCGACCAGTTGGCCCTTTGTTCTACCTCCCTCTCTTTTCCAGAGCTAGACTTGGAATACGCCGTAGACCCAGTCCCAGAATGGCAGGCACTAGCGGCCGCCTTGAGGCTTACAACAGCTGATTGATTGCCGAAATGGCCTGCTCGCAAGCACGGATTCCGATCCGCACTCGGCTCAAGTCACCGGCCTCAGCTTCTGTCTCCACCTCGGAGAGCAGTTGGTCAAGGGCCTCCGCACCAGCGGTGCGAGCCGTTGAGCGGAGTTTGTGAGCCAGGTGGACAACCTCCTTGGGCGAATCCTGATTGAGAGCTTCGTAGAGGCCCTCGCTGCCCACTGCGAGTTGCTCAATGCAGAGATCCAGCATATGCCGGACGAACGTCTCGTCTCCCATGGCCATGGCCTGCAGGAATGCCAGGTCCACGCCGATTTCGGGGACCTCGTCGTCGTCCGCTGCGGAGTCCAAATGGCTGGACAACTGGGCCGACAACTCGGCCAGCGAAAACTGGAGTCCCTCAATCTCGGGGTCCTCGGTGACAATGTTGAGTGCCAGAATCAGGTGACGCTCCTGGGCGAAAAGCAGAAACACACCCGCAGATCCGCGACGACTGAGGACACCAGCCGGCGGCTGCTCACAGGCCATCCAGCCAAAATTTCCTGCAGAACACGCCCACTTCGAGAGCTCGTGCGTCTCTGCGATCAGCCTCGCCGTGCGGCCTTCGGGCACGGACTTGACGAGTTCATACCCGTGGCCCGTTCCGTTGTGCAAGAGTCCCTCCCTTACCCAGAGCGCTGTGTAGTCCACGTCCTCCAGATCTGACACGCGCTGAACGAACTCCTGGCAGAGGCCTCGAAGGGATCCGCGAGAAGTTATTCGCTCGCGAACGGGCTCACGCGGTGCGGGCGCTCGGTGTCGGGACGAGTTCGGTTGTTCGGAGGATGCGGTTGGCATGATCACACAGGGGGAAAGGCGTTCCCTTCTCGCAGCCTGGCAGAGAGAAAACGGGTTCATCCCGCCACTAGACAATTTCCGGACCAAGCTCGGTTACCCTCCGGAATACACCACGTTTGGAACAAGTTCAGGCTGTCACCTACTATGAGGTACACGGCACCTGAGGAAATCAGGCCGCCTCACCCCCATTTTGGACCTCTTGAACGCTATGCAGTACATACCCCTCGTCGGTCGCATCCTCTTCTCGGCCATCTTCATCATGTCTGGCCTCGGTCACTTCACGCAGACAGCCATGATGTCTGGAATGGTACCGGCGTGGATGCCCGCCGCCAATCTTGTGGTGATTCTAACCGGAGTAGCCATTGTGGCCGGCGGACTGATGGTCCTGCTGGGCTACAAGGCAAAGCTTGGAGGCCTCATCCTGGCACTCTTCCTGATTCCGACTGCACTTCTTGTGCACGGCCCGGGCTTTGCCGCAGGTGACCAGGTTGCCTCGGGTATGTTTATGAAAGACATGGCACTTGCTGGCGCCGGGCTTCTGATCTACCACTTCGGAGCTGGTCCGATGAGCATGGACAACAAGGCGGACGCCTAACTTATCCTACTCAGTCTTTGGGGTCCGGTACCGCGAGGTGCCGGACCCTTTTTATTGCGCCTAGGCGGCCTGTGAGGCGGCCACCCGGTCGGCGATGGTACTGCCAATGCGCAGGCCGGCTGTTGCCGCGGGCGACGGCGCGTTGCAGACGTGTATCTGATTGGGTCGTTCGAGGATCAGGAAGTCATCCGCCATGGAACCGTCAGGCAGGACGGCCTGGGCACGGATTCCCGAGGGCGCTGGGAGCAGGTGTTCCTTGCGCACCGCTGGAATGAGCTTCTGGAGCTCCTTGACGTAGCGCGACCGGGACACTGCGCAGGCAAACTCGTGTACGCCTTGCTTCCAGTGGTCCTTTATCAGGCGGCGAAAGCCACTGTAGGCCAAGTAGTCGCTCATGTCTCTCACCGAGAACTGAGGGATCCTGTACCCCTCGCGTGCAAAGGCCAGAAGTGCGTTCGGGCCACATTCCACGCCCCCGCGCACCATCCGGGTGAAATGGACTCCGAGAAACGGGTAGGCAGGATTGGGGACCGGGTAGATCAGCGTCTTGCAGAAATGCTCGGCTTCCGGTGCGAGTTTGTGATAGTGGCCGCGAAACGGGACAATACGAAGCCCCGGATCCACCCCACCCATGCGGGCGATGCGGTCTGAGTGCAGTCCGGCGCAGTTCACCACTAGGCCGGCGTCAATGTCGCCTTTCTCGGTGTTGATGATGACGCGGTCCTGCTCAGGCCTGAGGTCCCGGACGGCATGGCCCTTTCGGAGGTCCACGCCAAGTTCAACGGAGCGCTGGCCGATTCGCCGACTGACCGCTCCGTAGTCGGCGATGCCTGCATCCTTTACATGGACGGCGCACCGTCCGCGGACGTGCGGTTCGTACTCCTTGAGGGCTTCGCCGGACAGCCATGAACAGGCCACCCCGTTGGCTTTACCGCGCTCGAATATGATCCTCAGGCGGGCTTCTTCCTCTTCGTCAGTGGCCACGATGACCTTCCCGCACATGTCATACGGCAAGCCCTCCCGCTCACAAAATTCCACCAGATCCGCACGCCCAGAGACGCAGTTAACCGCCTTCAGCGAACCCGGCTTGTAGTAGATCCCTGAGTGGATCACCCCGGAATTTCTGCCCGTTTGGTGGGCGGCCAGTTGGTCTTCCTTTTCCAGAAGGACAATCCGACCAGCGCCGCGTTGGGCCAGGTGATAGGCGGTCGAGAGTCCAACTATTCCTCCGCCAATGACGGCGACATCAAACCGCTCCATAAGCTCTGCTAGAGGCCTTGGTCAGGCCTTGTACTTGTCTGGCAGACCGTTCTTGAGGAGACCCTTCATGGCGTCTACGAAGCGGTCCAGTTCTTCGAGAGTGGTGTACACGTTGGGCGTGATGCGATTGCCCTCAAAGTCGGCGTGCTTGATGGGCGTGACGATCATCCGGTGGGTGTCCCAGAGGAATCGGCCGATGGCCGCACAATCGATTCCCGCTACATCCACAACTCCGATACCGCAGCTCTGTCCGGGATCCAGCGTGGTCTGCAGCGAGACCCGCTCATCCTTCATCAGTTCGTCTGCCCAATAGGAGGTCAGGTAGCGCAAGCGTTCCGTCTTCCGGTCCGCACCGATTCCCTGATGGAACGTCAGCGCCTCGCTAATCGCCAAGTAGTTGGCCGCAGGATGGGTGCCGATCTCCTCGAACTTGCGAATGTTGTCATCCATCGCTGGCGGCGCGGCCATCATCGGCCACAGGTCTGCGATCTTGTTCTTCCGCACGTACAGCATGCCCGTCCCGTGTGGAGCGAAGAGCCACTTGTGGAGGCTGGTCGCGAAGTAGTCGCAGTCCAGATCCTCGTGCTTGAACGTGAAGTGGGCAAAGGAGTGAGCGCCATCTACAATGACGGGGATGCCGTGCCTCCGCGCCATGTGAACCACCTTCTTGACCGGAAGAATCTGGCCGGTAATGTTCACGATGTGGCACATCAGGATGGCCTTGGTCTTCGGCGTGATGTGTGACTCGAACAGGCGCACCACCTCCTCGTCATCCGTGGCCGGGAGAGGCAGTTTGAACTGGACCAGCTTGATTCCCTCGCGCCGCTCCCGCTGCTTGAAGGTAGTGATCATCCGGCCGTAGTCGTGCGTGGAGGTCAGCACCTCATCGCCTGCCTGGAGGTCCATGCCCAGTTGGCATATCTGAAGGCCTTCGGATGCGTTTCTGGTTAGTGCGATTTCCTCGCTGTCAACACCGAACTCACGCGCCATCCGCTGGCGGACTCCTTCGCGCTGTGGCTCAAGGATGCGCCACATGGTGTACACCGGCGCCTCGTTGCTGTAGTCTAGGTGGCGCTTCATGGCCTCCTGCACCACAGATGGCGCCGGACTCACGCCGCCGTTGTTCAGGTTCACCAGAGACCGGTCCACCGTCCACGCCTGCTGGACTCGGTACCAAAACTCTTCATCACGCGCGATCTCGGCCGGCGTCCCGTGGTACTGCGACAGCGCCTCGATGAGCCGGGGAACGCTCCCTGGAGTTAGGGCTGCTGTTGCCATTGCGGCGGCCGCGGGTTTTCCGACGGTCCCAAGGAAGTCTCTGCGCGTGTACATTGTCTGACCCGACTAAGTATGAGGTCAAGGTAACAGATTTGACCGCGCACGAAAAGAACGCTTTCGGCAAGATGCAAACTACACATACCGGGTTCGTCGGGGTGGTCCTGCTCGGACTCTTGGCCATGTGGGCGCAGCCTACGACTAGCCGACCGGACTGGGAGCGAATCAACGGCGTCACGCTGGATGCCCGCCGCGCTCCGCGGCCGGCCCTCTACGACGAGCTCGCTGACCTTGGAACCACCCACGTGGCCCTCATCCCGTACGCGTTTTTTCGGGAAGGCGACCTGCGCTTCAACAGCGAGGCGCGGTGGTTCTCCGAGAGCGGATCCGGGGCGTCGGCCCTGGCGGACAGCTTGGCTCTGCGTGAGATCCAGGTGACCCTGAAGCCTCAGGTCTGGATGGGGAACGGTCAGTTTCCGGGAGACCTAGACTTTGATGATGCGTCAGGCTGGGAGCGTTTCGAGGAAGGCTACCGGGAGTATGCGCTTCATCACGCTGCCATCGCTCGGGATATAGATTCTGACTGGTTTGTCGTAGGGACTGAGCTGGCGCGCTCGGCCATCGAGCGGCCCGAGTTCTGGCGGAGCCTCATTGCAGAAGTGCGTGAGGTCTTTCCGGGCCGCCTCACCTACGCTGCCAATTGGTGGGCGGAAGCGGACTCAGTGGTCTTCTGGGACGACTTGGATGCGATTGGCGTGCAGGCCTATTACCCGATGGCTGCGGAAGTTGACGCGACCGACTTCGCCCAGAGTTGGGCTGCCCACTCTGCTACGCTTGAGGGCCTGGCCCAGCAGTGGAAGAAGCCCCTCATCTTTACCGAGATTGGCTACCGGTCAATGTCAGACGCGGCCGTCGAACCCTGGGCCTGGACTCCGAGACGGAGCTCTGCCGAACCCGATCCGGCCATGCAGGCCGCCCTGTACGCCGCGTTTTTCGACGGCCCCTGGAAGGCCTCTTGGTTGTCGGGCGCCTACATCTGGAAGTGGTACGGCCAGGAAGTGACTGAACGCCAGAGCCTGGACTTCACTCCGCAGGGCAAACCAGCCGAAGCGCTTATTCGGCGGGCATTTCAGGCCCAACAATGACGCACCCGATCTCCGTCTCGTGATCCTGAACGAGTTGGTCAGATGGCAGGTCGGCAATAAGCCTAAAGACTGCCCAATCGCCAATCGCCGAAATCAGCATGAGCCAAGCGAAGACCGTGACGAAGGCGTTGCCGACCGCCACACCATAGACTGCGGGAAGCACGCCCAAGATGATGCCAGGGGTAGCCAAGATTACCCGGTATGCCCGCGCCGAGACGGGCCTACCGCCGTGGACGAACACCACTCCTTCACGCCATCGGATACCGAAACTCAGTTCTGACGGGAGAATGCCCGCCGCGAACATGGGCAGGATGTGCAGGAGTTCGTGCACCACAACCGCCACCAGATAGACGCCTAGAAGCAGGAGCGTAGCGGTAACCCACTGCCCCCCGTCGGCCGATGGCCATCCCCATAGGACGAGGTAAGAACCGAGCGTCGCCAGTGTAACGGGAGGAAACGCACGCCAGAGCGCGCGGATAATTTCCTCTACCGAGAGCGTGCGAGAAGTGTCAGGCTGCAACGGGGAAGATGTCGCCCACAGAGCGGCCCAGGAAGTAGATGATAAGCATCGTCAGAACAAAGACCAGCGTGATAAGCGCAGGGGGACGGAATATCTCCTCCAAGCGCTCGTCTCGGCCGTATTCGTAATCCTGATCTTCCATGGGTGACGCGTATCCTATTTGGACGCTTGTATGCTCAGCAAGGGTACGGTTGAATAAACGAAATTCGCGTTCGTGGGTAGGTGAATTCCACCGGGCGTTAATCCAGACCGTATCGGGCGGCTATGGCTTCCGCGTCAAGCGCAGTCACTTCATCTCCCAGC
>JBLFXH010000163.1:0-7791 GCA_047611125.1 Rhodothermales bacterium | reverse complement strand
ATTGGATCCAGGCGGAATCAGGAAGAGAGGCCATCTACTCCAACCTCGGCCCTGGAGTCTATTCCTTCGAGGTCACCGGTACCCTGCCCAAGTCGAGTACCGAGGGGCAGATTGCCACCGTCTCGTTTGAGATCGCACCGTTCTTCTGGCAGACCACTTGGTTCATCGTGCTCTGCGTGCTGGTGAGCTTTGGCCTTGTCATTGGCTTCTTCCAGGCCCGAATCAGGAATCATCAGGCCAAGGCCGCCGAGTTGGAGCGGATTGTGGACAAACGGACCTTCCAGTTGCGCGAGGAGAAGGAACGTGTCGAGGAGGCCATGGCCGTCATTGAGGCCCAGGCCGTCAAGCTAGAAGAGTTGGACCGCTTCAAGACCCGTTTCTTTGCCAACGTGTCGCACGAATTTCTTACCCCGCTCACCATGATCATCGGCCCGCTTGAGAACGCGCTAGGCGGTCGGTACGGTCTGGTTGAGGGACGCGTCAGGCGCCAAATGGACATCATGCTGCGCAACGCATTGCGATTGATGCGCCTGATTAACCAGTTGATGGACCTCTCGAAAATCGAGGCGGGCAAGATGCAGCTTCGCGCCGGTTCTAGAAACATCGTCGGGTTCCTCCAGGACGTGATGCTGACCATCGCACCGTTCGCCGAGAAGAAAGGTCTGGAGTTGAACGTGGTCTCCGAGGACGAGCGGATGGAGGTCTACTACGAGCCGGACAAGCTCGAGAAGGTGTTCTACAACCTGCTCTCCAACGCAGCCAAGTTTACGCCCACCGGCGGAAGCCTCACCATTGATGTATCCCGGCAGCCAGCCGACGAGCATTTCACGGAAGGTTCAGTACTGGTCAAGGTTTCGGATACCGGTCGAGGCATCCCGGCGCACGCTATCCCGACCATCTTTGATCTCTTCCAGCAGGTGGATGGATCGAATACGCGCCGGCACGAAGGCACTGGCATTGGTCTCTCCCTGGTTAAGGAGATGGTCTCGCTTCATGGCGGTATCGTCGTAGTGGAATCCGAAGTCGGCCAGGGCACCACGTTCAACATCTACTTCCCTGACGGGTGCGCGCACCTCCAGGACGATCAGATTATTCAGACCGGCAGCCTCGAGTTCGCGACTCCCCGAATGAGCACCTACGCGGCGGGCGAGTTCGGTGGAGACGATCAGGGGGTGGAATCCAACGAACCGAGTGAGGCCGCAGCAGATGCGCCCATCCTTCTGGTGGTTGACGACAACCAGGATGTCCGGGATTACGTCGGGAGTATCATCTCCGAGCACTACCGCGTGGTGTATGCTATAGATGGCATCGATGGCATCGAAAAGGCGCGTTCCGAATCGCCTGACCTCATCCTCAGCGACGTCATGATGCCGCGCATGGATGGGAACGAGTTGGTCCGCACGCTCAAGGCGGACGCAGAACTGAAGTCCATCCCTGTTATTCTCGTATCAGCGAGGGCAACGCATCAAGTCAAGATTGAGGGGCTTCTCGTCGGCGCAGACGATTACGTTCCCAAACCCTTTAACGCGCAGGAGCTGCTCGCGCGAATTGCGAACCTCCTAAAGCTCCGCGAGCACCAGAAGGAATTGAAGGTTCTCAATACCAGTCTGGAAGACAAGGTCGAGGAACAGCTCGAACTCATCCTCATCGAGCGCGAGCGGTACGAAGCCGAGCTTATCGAAGAGCGCGACCGGGCGCAGGCCGCCTCACGCATGAAGTCGACGATTATCGACAACATGAACCACGAGTTCCGTACGCCGCTGTCAATCATTCTGGGTTCGTCTCAGGTACTGGCCGAGGAGGTCTCCGACGAACTGAAGGACTTCACCACCGACATTCAGGTAGGAGCCTCCAGGCTTCAGGCTACGCTAGAATCGGTGTGCGAGATTTCGATGCTGACCGCTGGCCTCGACTTCAAAAAGACTCGCTTCAACGTTGGCGACCAGCTTCGTCGGTCTGTAGATGCCCTGCGCTACAAGGCCGAAGCCAAGGGCCTTTCACTCCATGTGCGGGCGCCCAAAGACCAGGCTGTATTTACCGACACCGACGAGGCCAGCTATTTGCGCATCGTCGAAATCTTGCTCGAGAACGGCATCAAGTTTACCGAATCAGGGGATGTGGTGGTCGAGGTCCGGACTACAGCCACCCACATCGAGACACGAGTCAGAGACACGGGCATCGGCATTGAAGCAGACCACCTCGACCAGATCTTCGAAGCCTTTGCCCAGGGGAGCGAGGGACTATCGCGTACCCAAGAAGGAGCAGGCCTCGGCTTGGCTATTGCCGCGCGGCGGGCCGAGATCATCGGCGCCGAGCTAACGGCTGAGAGCGAGGTCGGTAAGGGCTCGGTGTTTACGCTGAAAGTGCCGGTGCGCCTGGATGAGTCGGCTGGCGACGATGCTCCGTCGAAAGAGAGTGTGCGGAAGGACGCTGCGGATAGTCACCGCCGGGCATTCGGCGATTTGCAGGCCGAGTAGGTCTCCGGTGCGTGTCGCGGTCGTGGGCCCCTGCCATGGGCGCCGGCGGGGCGGGCGCGCCGAACGCGGAGTCATCCAGTCTGAAGTCAGGCCACCCTGAACGACCTAGGTGGAAAGCATGGCCCATCTTCTACTTCATGGCCCGTTGCGGGATACTCGCTGCGCACGTGTGATAGGACAAGGGAATTCCATGTCAGGGTCCGGCCGATAGAGAGCGTCGCGAGAAGTACGGGGTGGAGCTAAGGAGATTCGAACTCCTGACCTCTTGGGTGCGATCCAAGCGCTCTACCAACTGAGCTATAGCCCCGAATGCTGCAGTAACTCAAGCTGATTCGGGAGGGTTCCGTCACCGACCGCACCTGAGAGGCGGCCGTTTGCGGACCACGAGGCGCGGCATGATTCGATTCCAATTCGCGCCCCGAATCGAACATTGTGGTAGCTCTGCGGGTACTTACAGTCTCCACCCGAACAGCGCATACCTACATGGCTTCCGACCGCAAAAACGACCCCTTCCAGGCAAAATCAACCTTTGACACCGGCTCTGGCTCCGGGTATGTCTATCGGCTCGATACCCTGAAGGCTAAGGGGCACGACATCGACCGCCTGCCCTACTCCATCAAGGTGCTGCTCGAGTCGGTTCTGCGTAATTGTGACGGCTTCCTGGTGACGGAGGCGGATGTCGAGAAGCTGGCATCCTACGATCCAAAGGCGCCCGCCAAGGAAGAGATTCCGTTCATGCCTGCGCGTGTCCTCCTGCAGGACTTTACGGGTGTGCCGGCTGTTGTTGATCTCGCAGCCATGCGATCTGCCATGGCCCGCCTGGGTGGCAATCCGGACGAGATCAACCCCCGCGTGCCCGTTGACTTGGTGATCGACCACTCGGTCCAGGTAGACGCGTTCGGGACCGCAGCCGCCGTCTCGATCAACTCCAAGCGCGAGTTTCAGCGGAACAAGGAGCGCTACGAGTTCCTGCGCTGGGGCAAGCAGGCCTTTGATAATTTTTCAGTGGTCCCTCCGGAATCCGGAATCTGCCACCAGGTGAACCTGGAGTACCTGGCCCGCGCTGTCTGGAGCAAGAAGGGTGACGATGGCGTCCCGGTCTACTACCCGGACTCACTGGTCGGAACGGACTCTCACACCACGATGATCGATGGCCTGGGAGTCGTCGGTTGGGGCGTGGGTGGCATTGAAGCCGAGGCCGTCATGCTCGGCCAGCCGGTCTACATGTTGATGCCGGAAGTGATCGGTTTTCGTCTGCTCGGCGCACTCCCCGAGGGAGCGACGGCAACAGACCTAGTCCTCACCGTCACCGAAATGCTTCGCGCCTATGGCGTGGTTGGCAAGTTCGTCGAGTTCTTCGGTCCCGGTGTCTCACACATGACCATCCCAGACCGGGCTACGATCGCCAACATGTCGCCGGAGTATGGGGCCACAATGGGCTTCTTCCCTATCGACCAGGAAACGCTGGACTTCCTGAGGCGGACCGGCCGCCCCGAAGAATTGGTCATGGCCGTTGAGCGCTACACCAAGATTCAGGGCCTCTTCCGGACCGATGACACTCCCGAACCTGAGTTCTTGGACGTTCTGGAACTAGACCTAAGCACCATCAAGCCTAGCCTTTCTGGGCCCAAGCGTCCTCAGGACAGGATTGAGTTGCCGGCGATGCAGCAGGTCTTCAGGGAGTCACTGTCCGCGCCGTCTGGACCCAAGGGATTTGGACTCTCCGAAGAACGCGTCAACGCGACGGGCGCCTACGCGCCGGGTGGCGTACTCAAGCATGGCGATGTGGCCATTGCGGCTATCACCAGTTGCACCAATACCAGTAACCCTTCGGTGATGCTGGCCGCCGGCCTTGTGGCCAAACGGGCTGTGGAGCGCGGTCTCAAGGTCAAGCCGTTCGTTAAGACATCCCTGGCACCAGGTTCGAAGGTCGTCACGGAGTACCTCACCGAGGCTGGACTCTGGCCGTATCTGGACCAGCTTGGTTTTAACCTGGTCGGATACGGATGCACCACCTGCATCGGTAACTCCGGACCCCTGCCAGAAGACACCGCGAACGCCATCAAGGACGGCAACCTGATTGTCTCCGGGGTCCTCTCCGGGAATCGCAATTTTGAGGGCCGGATTCATCAGTTGGTTCAGGCCAACTTTCTTGCCTCTCCTCCGCTTGTTGTTGCTTATGCATTGGCTGGCACTGTAGACATTGACCTGACCACCGACCCGATTGGGAAGGACACCGCTGGCAAAGACGTATTTCTCAGCGACATCTGGCCGACCAGCGCTGAGATTCGCGAGATGGTTAACCGGTGCGTTACTCCGGAGCAGTTTGAGCGCGAGTATACCGGCATCGAGGATTCCAACGAGAAGTGGAATGCCATTGCCGTGGCAGAGGGCTCCATCTACGATTGGAATTCGGAATCCACCTATGTGCAGGAACCGCCGTTCTTCTTCGGCCTCACGCCCGAAACGCCAACCATCTCTGGCATATCGGGGGCACGGGTTCTGGCGAAACTGGGTGACTCCACCACGACTGATCACATCTCTCCCGCCGGCGCGATTGCTCCTAATGGGCCAGCAGCGAAGTACCTGCTGGACAATGAGGTCCCGTACATGGAGTTCAACTCCTTCGGATCACGTCGCGGCAATCACCAGGTGATGATGCGCGGGACATTCGCCAACATTCGCATCAAGAACCAGCTGGTACCGGGAATCGAGGGTGGCGTCACCAAGTACTTCCCCACCGGCGAGGTCATGCCGATCTACGATGCGTCCATGAAGTACCAGGATGATGGCACTCCACTCGTGATTCTGGCCGGCCAGGACTACGGAATGGGATCGAGCCGGGATTGGGCTGCCAAGGGCACCCTCCTGCTCGGTGTCGGGGCCGTCATTGCCGACAGTTACGAGCGGATCCATCGCTCGAATCTCATCGGAATGGGAGTACTTCCGCTCCAGTACGCTGAGGGGTCTTCCGCTCAGTCACTGGGATTGGATGGAACGGAATCGTTCGCAATCCCTGTTACGAATGAGGTCAAGCCCCGCTCGACCATCCGCGTGACCGCGACCCGCCTAGACGGCTCTAGCGTAGAGTTCGATACGCTGTGTCGTCTGGACACGGAAGTCGAGGTGGACTACTACCGGAACGGCGGCATCCTCCACTACGTGATGAGAGAGTTCTTGAACGCGGCGGAGGTTCAGGCCTAAGCCTAGTCGAGCCTGAACGTCACCGGAAGACTCATTTTGACTTTCACCACCTTGCCACGCTGACGACCGGGTTTAAACCGGATTGTCCTGGTTGCACGGAGCGCTTCTTCGTCGCAGCCGCCGCCAATTCCCCGCACCACTCGAGGGTGCGTGGGCCTCAATCCCACTCTTGGCGGCGATGGGCATGGCGTAGAAGCGCTGGATTGGGTTGCCAATACGACACCCAAAGCCCATCCAAGTTGGCGATCAGTCCAGCACTTCCAGCAAGAGCATCCCCGTCGGGCCGGCCGTCAGTACTAGCTGGCCGTACGACACGAGCCCTATTGCGCCCGTCAGGACGTCCTTTAGGATGACATCGTCGTCAAACACGGAAGAGACATTGACTCGGGTGCTGCCCTGCGCTCCGACTACCACGATGACCTTGTCCGTTGTCTCCCGCCCCGTGCGGAGTCCACGATAGAAGGCGTAGGGCTCTGCCTGAAGCCTCAGATGAACGCCCGCTGCAATAGCATGGTGGTTCTCTCGAAACTCCAGTAGCGGTGCCCACTCTGCCGGAGTTGTCCCCTTCAAAAAGACGGAGCCCGGAGAAAGCACGCCGAGCGGCGAACTCGATACATCAGGCACTAGAATACTGGTGGCCTGCGCGGGCTGATCTTGCGAGGGCGCGCGTGAGACAAAGACCGAGTCGATCGCTAGCCACTCCCCCCTCGAAAAGCCAAAAGGCTCCAATGCCCCGTCCATGGTTTGATCGGCCGAATCAGACGCTAGAAGAACCGTGGCCGCGGGACGCGTCACAGGCTCGGCAAACGATCCGGATGGGACAATTAGTCCATCCAGCGCGCCGTTCCAGAGCTCACTCAAAGCGAGTCCTCCGTGACCTTGCCCCACCGAGGCAATCACTCGAAGGCCGTTGCGTCTTCCTTCGGCCACGAGCGATGCGGCCTCGGGTGTCAGCTTGACCAGCGAGTCACTCATCACCCAGGATGAGGACGGTAGAACCTTAACACCCGCGTGGACAACTCCGGCCTCAGTAGATGACATGGTCGTGGCGAACCACGAAAATGTGGGAGCCTGGGCGAGGGCCGTCAAAGGCGCAACGAGAAGAACCAATAGAGCCAGTGGACGCATCATTCGGGAGTTCTGCCGCCGCAGACAAAGAGTTCGTTTTGACGCCAAGCACAGTCCACATCCATGAATCCGGCACGCTCCATGGCCTTCATCTGTCGATACAGGCCAATCGTGCCCGCGCCGTCTGCCACGATCAGGTGGCCGCCTGGGTTCAGTGCATCGAAGATCCCCTGAAACAGCAACTCATAGCGAGATTCTGCCTCGGCGCCCTCCACGCCAACTCCGACTATCTCCTGGAGCGCAAGGGACGCCACCACCACGTCGTAGGGACCACCTGGAATCGCCTCGCCATCCGCGGCGATCGTGGCCTGTATAGTTAAGGGCCCCTCGCTGATCTCGGATACCTTGGCCTGCGCCAGCATCAGCAGGTCCTCGTCCTGATCCAGCACCGTTAGCTGAATTCCGGGATAGGCTGACATGACGGCGAACCCTGCGTTGCCCGTGCCACAACCGACATCACAAACGCGAACACCGGGGCCCAGCGGGGGTAGGGCTGCGAGGATTTCCTCCAGCATCGGCAAAATGAGGGGAATCCGGCGTTCGACGTGCAAGTCGTACCAGTATCCGTTCTGCCAGAAGCCTCCCTTACCCAGGAGGCCCTTGCGCCAGCTTGGAGTTTTCATTCGGTGGGGTGTTGGGCCTGTGCGGCCCACGGTGCGGAAGGTCGCCAATTCTGCACGTTCCACAACCACCAACCGGGCTTGATCCCCCGCCCGGGCCGAATTCTGACGGTCGGGAAGACTCCCTAGGCTGCCGGACGTTTGTAGATGCCCGTCTGATTGACGTGGCCTACGTAGCGTCCAAGCATCCGCACCTCTTCGAACACGTCGGGGCGGATGTTGATGGCCTCATACTCCGGATTGGCCGGCTCTAGACGCAGGCCCTTCTCGTCGTAGAAGACCCGCTTCAGCGAGGTCTCGCCGTTGTACAGGATGGCACCGATCCCACCGTTGGGGATGTCATCGTCCATGAGCAGGACATA
>JBLFXH010000162.1:0-7810 GCA_047611125.1 Rhodothermales bacterium | reverse complement strand
CCCCAGACCGGCTGCTCTACTGGAGCAGCGGGTCCGGGATGGTCTCGGGGCGCACGAGGTTCACGAGGAAGAGGACAGATGGCTTTCCGTCCTGACCCTCGCCGATCAGGATGACGTCCTGGTCACCGTCATTGTTGTAGTCACCTGCCGCAATTCCCGCGAACAGGACTCCTGCCAGCCTAAATTCCTCTGCGAAGCGCACATTGTCCTCATTCCTGTAGACGGTCGCGATGCGCTCGCCGAACGGTTCTGAGACGCCGGACAGGAGGACGTCTAGGTCACCATCAAGGTCATAGTCCACCCAGACGACATCGCCAAACCCAACCTGTGCCAGGTCTCGCTCCGCTCCTAGACTGGTCAGGGAGCCGTTGTCGTTCCGGAAGATGAATGCCCGGCCCGAGAACAGCGAGGGTGAAACAACGGCCCCGTTCATGACGAGGTCGGGGTCACCATCGCCGTCGTAATCCGCCCAACTCATCGAACTGAAATAGAGGGCCGGTAGCCCGAGGTCCACGAGTGAGAAGCTGCCGCCGTTGTTCTGGTAGGCCCAGGATCGGGGAGCGCCGCTCTCATCCTGACCCATCACGACCGCGTCGGGGTCACCATCGGTGTCATAATCCACCCAGGCAACACGTGAGAACCGAGCTCCGGTCATTCCCGCGTTGAGGGGGACGAACGTACCGCCGTTGTTCACGATCACGTCAGTCATCGGTGCCCAGGGGGCCGTGGCCGTAGTGGCCCCTGACAGCAGGAGATCCATGTCTCCGTCACCGTCGAAGTCGGCCCAATCGCCATCGCCCTGATGGACGCCGGGTATTCCAGCTGACGCCTGTACGCTCTGTTGTAGGACCAGGCCGTTGTTGTAGAGCTCAGCCTCCACAGAAACGACTCCGTCGATGTCCTGAAAGTACCCGGCCAGGAAGAGGTCGAGGTCTCCGTCGCTGTCGTAGTCTACCCAGGAGACGTGGCTGTCGCGCACTTCCCGCAGTATGGACTGAGTATCCCTCAGGACCTTGAACGCGATGTCAATTTCACCGTCGGGAATGAGGGTGTCAACTGCGGCATACACGCGCGCCTCTCCTCCAAATCCGTCCGTGCCGGTAAGCGCTAGATCCAGGTCACCGTCATTGTCGTAGTCGGCGAAGGCCAGTTGCCCCGATAGGAGCGCCTTGAGGGGCATGTCGATCTTGACCGGGGGCGGCGCGTTGGCTCCGCCAAACCGGAAGGTCCGTCGCTCTAGACTGGTCCTAACTTCAAACCGCGTGTGGGCTGTCACCGTCCAAAAATAGGTCTGCTGCTGGAGCAGAAAGCCTGGACTCACGGTGAGCGCGGTGGTTGTCAAGCCTGTAAATGTGGTGTCGACAGCCGGCCCGGCGATCGTGAGATCATAGGTAACCGGTTGCCCGGATGGGTCTGCCAAGGGCTCCCAGGAAAAGCCCACGTCACCGTCGGAGAGGTCTATTCGCTGGTCGTGGGCCGGGGCGGTTAGTCCAAACACACCGACCTTCGATGCGGACGCGCCCCCTTGCTCGAGAATGACCTCTCGGTCTGCAGGCAGCCCCAACCAGCGGTCAACGCTCCCATCCACCCAGGTGACCACGACTGAGTCCGCAGTCGCGGACGTTCCAAGGCCGAAGTGTGCGGCGAGACCGTTGTGCTGACTGGCGTGCGCGCTGCCGCCTGAGATATACCCAGCCTGACCCGTGCCCTGAGTCCAGACCACGAGGCGAGCGCCCAATCCCTGGGTCGGCGTCAACCCGTCTTCGGTCAACCCGCGCAGACGGACCCGGAGAAAATGATTCTCGGTGTCTCGGTTGTAGAAGAGTCGGTCCCCGAGTTCGGCGGCGAAGTAGATATCCACCGTCCCGTCTCCGTTGAGATCTCCCACCAGCGGCACCCCACGGGGCTCCGCGTCATCAGTCGGGAGACCAGTTCCGCTGGTCAGGGCAAAAGTCCCGTCGCCCTGATTGCGGAAGAGCTTATAGGAAGCAGCGGAGATGTCTGTCGCAAAGCGGTTGGTGACAAGAATATCCACCCAGCCGTCGTTGTCGAAGTCGGCGGCGGCAACACCCCACGCCTGATCGCCGTCCTGGCCTTCTGCACCGGAATCCTGCACGGCCGAAAACGTCCCGTCCCCGTTGTTTCGGAAGAGGCGGTCTTGGCCGTTTCGTGGAAACGCGAAAGGCTCCTCGATTTCGTTGGCAACGAAGAGGTCTAGGTCCCCGTCCCGATCGAAGTCAAGAAACTCGCTGCCTCTGGCAAAGCGTGTGTTTGTCGAGGCCATCACGCCGCCGTCCAGCTGGAAAAATCCCGAGCCGCCGTTGTTCAGAAAAGCGTCAGCCGGAAATGGAGTCCCGCTACACGCGCTCACGTAGAGATCCGTCGTTCCGTCTCCAGAGTAGTCGTAGGCCGAGAGGCCGCATCCTTGAACGTCTGGGCGATTTACCCGCCTGTTGAACGCTCCGGGGCCGCCGTTCACGTGGAGTTGTGTCCCGGAGACGCCCGTGACGGCAAGATCAGGCCATCCGTCAGCGTCAGCGTCCAGCCAGGTGGCACCCAGCATCGAAGGAAGTCCCTGCAAGCGCATGGACCGATCGGTGCGGTTGAACAGCCATCGGCCTGAGTTCTGAAACAGGCGGGGCGCGCGCAATGCGTCAATTACGAAGAAGTCCAGGTGGCCGTCATTGTTGTAGTCGGCCCATATGCTTCCTTCGGTTCGCCCGGTCAGGTCATCGAGCCCAAGCGACTGGCCCAGATTCTCAAACTGCCCATCGGGACGCTGCCGCTGCAGCAGTCCCTCGCGATGGACGTCCATGAGACCGTCCGAATTGAAATCGATGACGGCGCCACCGTTAACCGGTCGCTGGATTCCGCTGACCCTGGTCTCGACCAGACCGGTTGCCTCCACAAAGCGCTGCGCCGTCACTGCCCCGGGCGCGACTACTGCCCAGATTATCAGCGAGGCCGCAAGAAGTTGAAGGCTCATGCCGAGACCGTGCCGGCCACCGAATCGAACAGGCGGTCGAAGGACGAAATGTGACGAGTCCACTCGAGATGCTCCGGTATCCTGCGCAGAGTCGAAACCGGGAGCGGGCGATCGTCTCCGTTGAGGATTCGGCCCAGGATTGAGTAGAGTTCGTCCTCGTCCTCGTAGAGCACCGGCGCGTGCAGCAGCGGCGAGTGAAGCGACTCCGGTATCAGCTCCGGGTAGCTCAGTCTGTTGGGAAGCAGGGGGTGACATCCGCAATAAGTGGCCTCCATAATGGAGATGCCGAAGAACTCGTGGATGGCCGTAGACACCACGATATCGGCTCGGTGCAGGAGTTTGCTGTACTCGGGAAAATCTTCGGCGTACCCATAGTGCAGAATTCGCTCAGCGTACCGCTCAAAGGCGCGCTCGAATTCTGGGGGTTGCTCATTGAACCGTTCGCCGGCAAGGATCAGCCGGAACTCATGTCCCGAATCGTCCAGGCGATTCATCATCCGGAAGAACGCTTCCGGATTCTTGTCGTGCTCCCAGCGCTGATTCCACAGAATAATGGGCGCCTTCATGCCAGGGCCCCAGGGATGCCCACTGTAAGACTCAACGTGCTCGTCGTGCCCAGCGAGATCCATCCCGAGATGCAGCACCTCGCACTTGTCGCGGATCTGCTTGACCGTGTGCAGGTGGGTGTAGTCAGGGAATTTCCTCAGCAGGACTGGCAGCGCCTCCATGAACTCGTCAAAATGGTATTGCGAGTTGAAAACGATGCGGTCTGCGGCCAGGCACGACAGGTAGTTGATATACCCGTAAGTGTGATCGCGGTCCCGACCCTTGGGAAGCGGGTAGGTGAGCTGATTCTCGTGCATGTACAGCAGCACTGGCACTGATCCAAAGCGGTCCCTCACCAGCGCCAGAAACGCCGGCAGGTTGACCATGCTGCTGGCGAAAATCAGGTCAGGCTTCTCGGCGCCTTCATACAGCATGCCCGCTTTTCGGGCCATGGTCACCGCACCGCCGTGCATCCGCCACTTCCAGAACCGGGCCGCCATGGTCACCGTCTGGAATTCGTGATCACTATGCCGGATCAGGTGATCCAGGAAATTTTTATGCGAGCCGCCGTACCAGGGCTCGAGAGCAAGGATCTTCAATAGAGCGCTGCTTCGTTAGTCTTCGGGTGCGTCCTGAAGGCGATCTGCCGGCGCAACAACGGCTGGCCCCTCGCCTCGCAGGTGCTGAGCTAGGGCCTCCTCCTCTTCATCCGTGGAGGGCCGAACAATTGATACCGCCCGAACCTGCAGGTTGGCCCGCAGAGTCGTGTCCCGTACTTCTTCGGCCGAGAGTAAGAGCTTTTCGCCCGGGACGAGTTGCACCGTCCGGGTTGCCATCTCTATGTCAACGGGTTTGGTGTGGCTGTTCTTGATCCACATCCCCTTTCGTTTGCGCGTAGCCATACACCTGTCATTAGAATGCGCGATAGATTAGAGTATACGGGGTTTTTGATCGCCAACCGGAGCGCCAGCGGCCGCAATTCGGCCGCGAGTCCCCATTTCAACGATTCTCCCATGAGAGAGGCTGCCCGGCGCATGCGGAGTGCTCTCAGGGACTTGAACGCCTTCGTGTTCCCGAGGAACTGCGCAGCATGCGAAAACCGCCCTTTTGCGGATGGTTTCTTCTGTGAAGCCTGCTCTAGACGTGTTGCACACGCGGATCCGGTAGTCCCCACCCGGCTCTGTCCGCTGTTCGCCCCGGGCCTGGCAAGTCTGCGGTGCCTCTGGTACACGGAACCGGGAAGTCCCGTCAGGGCGGCCATTCACGCAGTGAAATACGGCCACTGCCCCGAACTGGCCGCCTGGCTAGGACACCGGGCGGCCAGTTTGGTGTCTGAGGCTGAACTGCTTGATGCCGTCGTGCCTCTCCCCATCCACCGTTCCCGACACTTGGAGCGCGGCTTCAATCAGGCGGAGCAGCTTTCGGTCGGAGTATCGGAGCGACTTGCGCTGCCAATTCTTCTCGGGTTGAGGCGTACGGTGGCTTCCGCCTCCCAGACCAGAAAGACTTCCGGCACGAGGCGGCTGCTTGCCCCTGAGACCTTTCGCGCCGCTGAAGATGTGACTGGCCTTCGCGTGCTGTTGGTAGACGATGTGGTCACGACTGGAACGACGCTCAATACAGCTGCAAGAGCCCTCCTCGAAGCCGGGGCAGCGTCGGTCGATGGGCTGGCGGTGGCCGTTTCGCGCAGGCCGGGTGCGCCTTAGGTCCGGATCGCCTTAGCCTTCGAAGATCACGGAACACTGGATGTCGCAGGCGGCCGCTTCCCGGGCGTCGTTCGTGGCGACCACCACGATTCGCCCGGCGTGACGCGCCTCGGCTATGGTTCGTCTCACAATTTCATGGCCTGCCTTGTCCAGGTTTGAGGTGGGCTCGTCCAGAATCAGCACCTCCGGATCGGCAATAAGCGCGGCTGCCAGCCGGACTCGCTGGATCATTCCGGACGAAAACGTCGCGACCAGATCACCGGCTCGCTTGGAGAGTCCCACCCGATCCAGGGTGGCTGCAATCCGGGCCTCCCGGTCCGGCAGAGATCTGGCTCTAGCGATGAAGCGCAGATTCTCGGCCGGCGAGAAGCGTGTGTATAGGTTCAGGTAGGGGGCCACCAGTCCGGTCCGGAAGGGGCGCAACTCCGTTGGAATGAGCGTGCCATCCACCGACAGGCTAACCGCGCCTTTGGTGGGCCTGAGAACTCCGGCCAGCACGCGAACCAGGGTCGATTTGCCTGAGCCGTTGTGCCCGGTAATCGCCACGCTGTTCCCTCCCTCGACTTTCAGGTCGATCCCCCGGAAGACAATGCGGCGACCGAATCGTTTGCCCAGTCCGCTGGCGCTCAGTTCAGTCATTCAGGCTTGGTGCGGTCTTGCCGCGGCTGGTGATGCGTGCGGCAAACTAACACCAGAGGCCGACGCATGCCTCTCGAAACACCGTCCAGAGGACGCCGTTTGTCGTCATCCCACACACCACAGTCCGTATGCCCAACTTTCTCCGCCTGCTTTTCTTGGTCTTCTTCGTAGCTGCCTGCGGCGGCACCCCCGAGGAGCCCGCAAGCCGAGTGTTCTTCGAGGCGCCCTTGGACGGAGCCACAGTCCAGAGTCCGGTAGCTGTGTCGATGGGTGCCGAGGGAATAGGAATCGCGCCCGCCGGCTCGTTTGAGGAGAACACAGGGCACTTCCACATTATTGTGGACCAGCCCTTTGTGACGGCCGGTTCTGTCGTGCCCTCGGACTCTGCCCATATCCACTTCGGTACGGGCGCGACATCGGCCTCCCTCAGTCTCCCACCCGGCGAGCACGTCCTGCGTCTGCAAATGGCCGATGGCGCTCATATTGCGATAGAGGGACTCCAGGCGGAGATCCAGGTTACGGTCGAGTAGCAGCCGGCCGTGCGCCAAACCTGACCGATCAACCGGGCGAGTGGACAAGTCCTGCTGTTGGTGCCGATCTTCGGAGCGCATCCACCGACCGTTCATGCGCAACCGCACGGCGTTTTTCTTTGTAATTCTGGCAGGCGTCACGTTGGTCGCGGCCTGGCCGACTGATGAACAACAGCCTGAACAACAGCCTGAACGGCAGGCTCAGCGGCCCGCCCAGAGCCCCCGCCCCGCCGAGTCCGCAAAGCAGCCGTCTGAAACGGGCTGGCTGCAGCGGACCTATCCCCACTTTGACGCCGACCCTCTGGCGTACCGGGATGCACTAGCGCAGAAAACCGCGCTCAAGTCCGCCCACAAGAACGCGCGACTGGGCAGCTGGGACTTCGCAGGTCCGACCAACATCGGAGGCCGGATCACAGACCTGGCCATCCATCCCGACAACCCGCAGACCATCTACGCAGGGGCTGCCACGGGCGGCGTCTTCCGCTCCGATGATCTGGGGCGGAGCTGGGATCCTATTTTTGACGAGCAGCCATTTCTCAGCATTGGCGACATCGCAATCGCGCCCTCCAATGCGGACGTCATCTATGCCGGGACGGGCGAGGCCAACGGAGGACACAACAACTACGCAGGTGGTGGCCTGTATCGGTCAAGCGACGCCGGCGAGACCTGGGAATACCGGGGACTAGCCAAGACGGTGAGCATTGGGAGGGTTGTCGTCCATCCAGAGGATGCAAATCGGCTATGGGTAGCCGCCCTTGGCAGCTATTTCGCGCCCAACCCTGAGCGGGGTGTCTATGCCAGTTCAGATGGTGGACTGACGTGGGACAAGACGCTGTTCGTCAACGACTCGACCGGCGTTGTAGACCTGGTCATGCGGCCGGATAACCCTGACATCCTTTTCGCCACAACTTGGCAGCGGGTTCGACGGGTCTCGGGTTCGTTTCTGTACGGGCGTGATAGCGGTGTCCATCGTTCGGTGGACGGCGGCATCACCTGGGAGGCGCTCGGCGCGTCACGTGGACTGCCGGATCCCGAGGATCATGTGGACGAAACCGGGCGAGTGCGCATCGGGCGAATCGGCATCGACATCTCCATGAGTTTTCCGGAGACCATGTATGCCTATTACACTTCTGGCAGCGGATTCCTCGGTCTATACCGCTCTACAGACGGGGGCGATACCTGGGAGGATGCCCACCCCGACGGTACGATCCTCAATTCGGGACGCTTTGCCTTCTCCTGGTTCTTTGGACAGGTCCGGGTTGACCCGGTGGATCCGGCCAAGGTTTGGATCCTGGACACCACCATCATGAAATCTGACGACGGGGGAGCCACCTTCAACGGCGTCAGCGGAACGCACGTGGACCATCACGCCATGGCCTTCCACCCTTCCAACCCTAACGCCA
>JBLFXH010000161.1:0-7815 GCA_047611125.1 Rhodothermales bacterium | reverse complement strand
AGTGCGGCAACTGCGATCAGCCCGAGCGCATGGTACATCTGGTAGCGAGCGGCCGTCTCGAAGATGACCAGATCTGCCGGATCCAGCACCTTCCCCAGGCCGTGTGCTCCAAACGCACCTAGGCCTACGCCCAGGAGTGCCAGGACCGCGCCCACTGTGAGGAAATCGGCCATCGAACGGGAGTCCCGTTGAATTGTCATGTCTCGCGCGCCTTTGTTAATGGCCCTGCCGGGCGTAATTTCCTGCCGGTTCGGCTCACTGATCCGAGTCCGCCCGGCATTGAAAACGACTACCCACACATGGCCTTTACGTTCTCCGACGAAGACATCGCCCGTATCGCCTCGGTCCTTGGGGTCGAGCCCAAGCGGGACGGCCAACTTGCCCGGTTCGAACTCGCCGACAAAGACAGCGGTCGGCGCCTGACGTTGGAAATCCGCCAGTCACTGGCGTTGCCCGAAGGCGTGGGTGAGGGCGAGTCGAACTTGGTCTCCGTTTATGCGGCCAGCTCCTTCCTGCAACTTCAGGGCTGCACGGGATTTATCGCCAGCAAGGAGTTGGGTGAAGTGATATTCGTAGCCCGCAGCGGCGAAACCACCAATGGTCTTGTGGTCGAACAGCTAGCCGGCTGCTCTCTTTACGCGAATGTGGATCCACGGCTTTTCTCAGCGGACTTTACCACGCTTCCGCCGGAGCTGATCATGAGCAGCGTCGCCCTCTCCATGGCGGAGGATCTCTTCGGAGACCTTGGCTGATCCGATAGAGGTCTGGCACACGCACCCAGGCCGCTTCCTTCCCGTGCGGCGGGTCCAGGAGATGGTTCATAGCCTCCTTCGTGACGAGAACATTGAGCCGGCATACGTGGGGGTTATCCTCTCCAGACGGGAGGCCATCCACGAAATGAATCGGGACTTCCTGCAGCACGACTATCCAACCGACGTGCTTTCCTTCCCAATTGTGGAGGATCGAGACGCCCTGGAGGGCGAGGTCTACGTTGACCTTGACATGGCAGCAGAACGCGCATCCGAGTTCGGGGAATCGTTCAGGCGAGAGGGCGCTCGTTACGTGGTACACGGCGTCCTCCACCTAGCAGGATACGACGACGCCACGCCCGCCGAACGCACTCACATGAGTGAGTTAGAGAATCTCTATCTGGGCCGATACTGGGATGAAGGAACGGTTGACAAAACCCTGCCCGTTGCTTATTTGAGTCATAACAGGTCGGACTAAAACTCGCTCATCATGCACATCCAGATCACGGCCCGTCAATTCCGCGCCAGCGAACGCCTCACAGATTATGCTCGCAAAAAGATCGAGCGGCTGTCCAAATATTATGATGGCATCACTGGCATCGAAGTGATCATGTCCAAGGATGGACAGCCTGAGACCAGCACAGTAGAAATGAACGCAAGCGTGCACCGCCAGCAGCTCATCGCGCACGCAGATGGCAAGACTCACGAAGAAGCTGTGGACGAGTGCTTCGACCGCCTCAAGCGACAGGTAGTCCGCTACAAGGACAAGCTGCGCGACAATCGATGATCAGGCGGTCTCCCTGACCGCTTTAACCACCTTGCTCACGTGGCGCGACGTGGACATGATGTAGAAGTGCAGGTACGGTATACCGGCTGACAGCAGTTCGGTAGCCTGTCGGGTAGCCCACTCTATGCCAATGTCGGCCGCGTGCGCGCTGTCGGCGGACTCGACTTCCGCAGCCAACGCCTCGGGGATCTCCATGTGGAAGGTCTTCGGGAGCGACTGGACCTGCCGCTTGCTGGTGATAATCTTCAGTCCCGGCACTATGGGTACGGTGATGCCTACATGGCGGCATCGCTCGACGAAGTCGAAGTAGTGACTGTTCTCGAAAAACATCTGCGTCACAACGTACTGGGCTCCGGCATCGACCTTGCGCTTCAGGTTTAGGATGTCCCAACTCACGTTCGGCGCCTCGAAATGCTTTTCCGGGTAGCCGGCCACGCCGACACAGAAGTCCGTGGGAGCCGCGTCGATCATCTCCTCCAGGTAGTGGCCGGCGTTCATCTCGGAGATTTGCGACACCAGGTCGATGGCATGCTCGTTCCGCGTACGGTCACCTCGGATGGGCTTCCGGAACCCGTGGTCGTCTCCACGCAGGGCCATCACGTTCTGGATCCCCAGATATTGTAGCTCGATCAGCGCGTCCTCCGTTTCCTCGCGGGTGAAGCCCTCACAGAGAATATGGGGGACCATCTCAATCCCGAACCGGCCTTTGATGGATGCGCAGATCCCAAGCGTTCCCGGCCTTTTCCGCTTAACGTGGCGCTTCCAGGCGCCGTCAGGCTGCTCCTCATAGTAAGCCTGCGCCGCATGCGAGGTCACATCGATGAACGGCGGGTCAAACTCGGTCAGCCCTTCGACGATGTCGAGAATGTCCTTGAGACTCCCACCCCGCTTGGGTGGTATTATCTCATAAGAAATCAAAGGATTTGACGCCGCTTCGAGCAGGTCAACTATTTTCATCGGGAACGTCGATTCGTTTCTTTTCGACCATATCCAACACCGCAGACCTCCGCGTGTTCAATGATAGCCATTATCTTCGCCACCCTCGAAGAAGCCGAACCATTTGTCCAGTCCTACAAGCGCGGCCGCTTCAGTGGAGTCGCCGAGGGCGAGACAGTTCATGACGACGATCACCTGATTTCCGTCACCGGGATAGGCAAGATCAAGGGAACGCTGCGGACCGAACGCCTGCTCAGAGCTTATCGGCCGACCGAAATACTGCATGTAGGCACCTGCATCACGTTGGTCGAGTCTATCAAGGTGGGCACGCTGTTCTCTCCTAGTCAGGTCTTCGAAGGGGACCGGGTTGAGCTTTCCGCCCCGACATATCCACGGATGCCGTTGGCCCTGAGATTTGACGACATGGCAACGGGGACGCTTGTCACGCAGGACCACACGGTCTCTGGGACTCAGGAGCTAACCTACTGGCAGCGAATCGCGGAGACGTCCGACATGACCGGCTACGCGGTAGCGTATGTAGCAGCTACGCACGGCATCCCATGCGGCATTGTCAAGGTGGTCTCCGGTCGAATGGGGGAGGACGATCCAAATCTTCGGAAGACCCTAGACCAGGCTCACGCCAAGATGACCGCGTTTCTGATAGGGCACCTGGGCTGAGCTAGATCCTCCAGGGCTTGAGCCGAGGCCGCTGAGTGGTCTGCCTACTGCGACGCCGGAGCAGGTGCTGGCGCAGTGGCTGCTCCCGGTCCCGCGTCCTGGCGTGCCTGGAGCGCAGCGGCGGCCGCATTCTGCTCCATGATGGTGCCCTTTGTCGTGTTCGGCAGGTCACCTCTAAAGTTGGTATCCAGCAATGTGAACGTCAGGAAGACGACCACAAAGAGGACGCCAACAGCGAAGACCAGCGAGTTGACCCGATTGTCATACTTCAGCGCCATGAAGAAGCCTACGACAAGCGCAGCTTTGGTGGTCGCAATAAGCATGGCCAGAGGCACGTTAACGATGCCGAGATCGATCCTCGAACTGACCACGGTAAAGATGGTCAGGAAGATCAGTGACCCGAAGACCGTGACCAGCATCCGGGTGGAAGCAATGTGATGTCCTTGTGCCATCGGTCAGATCAGGTAAAGCAGTGGGAAAAGGAAGATCCAGATGATGTCCACCAGATGCCAATACAGCCCGGTGAGTTCAATCGGAGTGTAGTACTCGGCTGAGAAATCGCCCTTGTACGCCCGAATGATCAGCCACGTAAATATTCCCATGCCGATCAGGACGTGGAAACCGTGTATGCCCGTCATAACGAAGTAGATCGAGAAGAACTGCGGCAGGAAGAGGATGTCCGCGTAGTTGGCCATGTCGTGGCCGTGGTAGACTCCGACGGGCGCAAAATTACCACCCGGAAAGATGCCCGCCTGAAATTTACCGCTGTACTCAACGTACTTGATGCCCATGAAAATCATGGCGCAAACCAGCGTAATGGCGAGGTTGATGATCAGCCCCTTTCGATCTCCCTTCTGAATGCGCTGGATACCGTACGCCACCGTGAACGACGAGGCGAGCAGCACCAGTGTATTGATGCCCCCGAGCTTCCAGTCCAGCAGATCTGAAGCGGCCTCGAAGACCTCCGGATGCCACACGCGGTATACCGTGTAGGCCACGAACATGCCGCTGAAGAGCAGAATCTCTGTAATCAAGAACAACCACATGCCCATCTTCGCCGCGTCAAACTGCTGGTCTGACGAAACGAAGTAGTGCTTCAGGTGGGCGGGTCGTTCGGCTGCTGGTTGCGCCATAACTGTTTTGGCCTCCAGGCCGTACTTGGCCTAGGCCTCAGAAGGAGAACGGTGGACGATTTCGGGAGACTCGCTTGCACCATCGCCGGCATGCCCATCGGCAAACATCTCCGGAACCAAGTGATAGTCGTAGGGACCCCGGGTCACCACCGGCGTGTGGTGGAAGTTGTGCGGATCAGGCGGCGTCGTAGTGTGCGTCCACTCCAACGTGAGTGCTCCCCACGGATTGGCCGGTGCGATGCGCCCCTTAAAGAGACTCACGAGCAGGTACCCCAGGATCATGAAGAGCCCAATCCCCAGGATATAGGAGCCCATGGTCGAGAGCTGGTGGTAGATCTCAAACTCGGGCTGGTAGTCGTAGTAGCGACGCGGCATGCCCCGGCTTCCCATGATAAACTGGGGGAAGAAGGTCAGATTGAAACCGATGAACACGAGCGCCGCGGCAATCTTGCCCGCCGTCTCGTTGTACATCTTCCCGGTCATCTTTGGCCACCAATAGTGCAGCCCGCCAAGCGCCGCGATGACGTTGCCACCCATCATGACGTAATGAAAGTGAGCGACCACGAAATAGGTGTCGTGGAGATGAACGTCGATGGCCAGAACGCCAAGCATGATGCCCGTGAAGCCGCCTATCGAGAACGTGACTAGAAACATCAACGCGTACAGCATGGGCGTCTGAAGCCAGACCGACCCGCGATACATGGTCAGGACCCAGTTGATCACCTTGACGCCCGTCGGGATACCAATGAGGTAGGTGATCAGGGAGAAGACAATCGACGAGACCGCCGACTGGCCCGAGACGAACATGTGATGGCCCCAGACCAGGAAGCCAAGAAATGCGATGGCCACCGAAGACAGCGCCACAAACTTGTAACCTTGGACACGATTCCGCGAGAAGGTCCCCATCAATTCCGAGATCACGCCGAAGGCCGGCAGGATCATGATGTAGACCGCCGGATGGGAGTAGAACCAGAAGAAGTGCTGGAAGAGCACGGGGTCTCCGCCCAGAGCAGGATCGAAGATGCCGATGCCTACCAGTTTCTCCAGGAACAGGAGAAGCATCGTGATGCCGATCACCGGAGTCGCCAGCACCTGCACAATCGAGGTGGCATAGATGGACCAAACGAAGAGCGGCAGGCGCGTCCAAGTGAGGCCCGGGGCCCGCATCTTGTGGACCGTAACAATGAAGTTCAGTCCGGTCAGGATGGACGAAAAGCCCATCACAAACACGCCCATTGTTATAAAGAGAACCCCGTTGCCCACGCTGGTCGAGTACGGCGCGTAGAACGTCCAACCTCCGTCAACCCGGCCAACCACCAGAGCGGTCAGCGCGATGACCGCGCCAATCAGGTAGATGTAGAAACTCGCCAGATTTAGGCGTGGGAAGGCCACATCCTTGGCGCCAAGCTGAATTGGCAGTACAAAGTTACCCATCACCGCCGGAATTGCCGGGATGATGAAGGCAAAGACCATCAGCACTGCATGCAGCGTAAAGGTCTGATTGTAGGCGTCCGGGCCCATGATGGTCTCCCCGGGCGCGGCCAACTCGGTGCGCACTAGAAGCGCCAAAATCCCGCCCGCCAGAAATGCCAGCGAGACGGCAACGAGGTACATCATGCCGATCCGCTTGTGGTCCACCGTAGTGACCCACGACCTGATCGTCTTCTCGTTGTTGAGGTAATTAACCGCCGGGGCGGCTGCGGAAGATGCGTGCATGTTTGTTTCGGGTGCGGCCGTTAACGGCTACTGCAGCGTCTTGATATAGGCGATGAGACCATCCAGCTCGCGTGCGTTCATCGACGAGTATGAGGGCGGCATGGCTGGCGGATAAGACTCGACGATGTGTGCTGAGGGCACGAGAATTGACTCGCGGAGGTAGTTATCGTCGGCCACGGCCGAGGTACCGTCCTCAAAACGCCGCTCCGCCTGGTAGAGACCCTGGAAGGTCGGCCCCACGCCACGTGACCCGTCTATCGAATGACAGGCAGAACAGTTGTACTGCGCAAAGAGCGCTTCGCCCAGTTCCTCCGGCGGACGGTCTGCATTCTGGTCGCCAAGCCAGCGCTGGAATTCTGCCTCCGGCTGAGCCACCAAGGTGCCAAGCATGGCAGAATGGGAGGTCCCGCAATACTCGGTGCAATAGACCTGGAACTCGCCGGCCTCGTCTACCTGAAACCAGATAGACGTATACCGATTCGGCAGGACGTCGTGTTTGACCCGAAAGGCCGGAATGAAGTAGCTGTGGATCACGTCCATCGAGCTCATATTGAGCTTGATGGGACGGCCGATTGGCACGTGGACTTCGTTGGGCACCACCACGCCGTTGTCGTACTCGTATTCCCAGTACCACTGCTTGGCGCGCACCGTGATCTCATACGAGTCCGGTGGTGCCGCATACATCTTTACGAACACCTTGAAGCCCCACGTAAAGACGATCAGGCAAAGAATCGTGGGAATCACGATGCTCGCCGTTTCGAGCAACGGGTGTTGGTGATATGCCGGGGGCACGTAGGATGGATCTTTCCGCCGGTACTTCAACGCGAAGTAGATCATGAACCCGACGACGCCAACAAAGAAGGCGACGCTGATCCAGTAGACGAAATAGAACAGGGCGTCAACCTCGGGGGCGATAGTAGACGCCGCCTCAGGAAGCCATAAGGTCCCCTTCTCTCCCATGGTTATAAGCTCGAGTTAGCTGCGGAGGTCGCAGCGGTTCAGGCACTCACCGCCGGGGTGAGTGTGCGCCGTTCCCGGCGCCAATACAAAAGGAGGGTCCCTCCCAACAGGAGGAGGGTCAAGACGCCACCGCCGCGCATCAGATTCCAGGCGTCTGCGACGTAGGAATTGGCGTCGGGGTCGTAGCGGTAGCAAAACAGAAAAATCTTGTCGGCGGCGCTGCCAACGCGGCCTTCGGAGGCCTCAACGGTGGCAAGCCTGACATCGCGAGCGTCGTAGGCCATGCCGTGGATGTAGCGGGTAATCACGCCGGATCCGCTTAGAAACATGAGGGCGGCTGGATGCGCAAACTCCTGGGCGTCCTCCATCCACTTGAAGGAAAACCCGACGGCTGAGGCGAGTGCCTGAATGTTGTCATCTGTGCCTGTGAGGAAATGCCATCCATCGGCAGCCTCTTCAACTCCCAACTGTGTGATATGCCGATCCTTGGCTTTTGCGGCCTGATCGGGAATCTCGGTTGCCGAGAAACTGACCGTCACCACATCGAACTGGCCTCCGGGCGTCCAGCCGTCCTGCTCGTAGAGGTCAGTCAGGGTCTTCGTGAACTCTGTCAGCATCAGGCTGCACAGCATCGGACATTCGTGATACACGAAATTGAGCAGCACCGGGGTTTCGCCGTCGAAGTAAGACCCAATCGCCACCTCACCGCCGGTCTCGTCCAGGAACAGCAGGTCCCTGGGTATTTCCTGCCCCAATTTCTCGTCGATCCCCACGCCGTCGAAGGCCGGCGGCAGTGAACCCGTCGACTGTCCGGCGGCAGTACCGACAGCAGTACCGACGAAGATCCCTAGAGCGG
>JBLFXH010000160.1:0-7837 GCA_047611125.1 Rhodothermales bacterium | reverse complement strand
GCGGAGCCAAGGTGGGCCGGGTCCGAGCTCGCTCGCGCATCGCGAACCGCTCAGGCGCCATTCTGAATGCGTTTGCGCATAGCATGGACCCGGCTGCTCGGTCGTTACCTGCCGGCAACCAGATCCAGATGAGCCCCGGGTCCCGTCGGGTGCTCGAGGCCTTTGCTAGCGCAAGGTACCGGCTGGGACTTTCGCTGTCAGGCGGCACGGTTGAGCTACCTGGTAAGATCCCGAACAACTGACTCCACGGCGGTCTTCATTTCTGGGTCTAGCCAGTCACCGGATTTGTGTCCGTGGCGCTGGAGCAGCCTCTGAATGGACACGTCCTCAAATCGTTGTGATGCCAGGCGGTTGACTAAGCGGCGGTCCACCTTCAGGATTTTCATGGCCGCCAAACGATCAGCAGTGAAGTCGGAGAGGCCGAGCTCTGTCATTTCGTCCAGGAAGCCTCGGCTGACCCTGTAGATCTTGAGTCGCAGGGCCTGATTGGGGCTAAGGTCCTTGAGTCCCAGGTCGCTCATGTCTCGGACAAACTCACGGTCTATACCGTGAATGCGGAAGGCAACAAGATCACTCGAACCGGCCTCAGAGAAGCCCATGGTCCGGACTTCATCGACGTATTCGGGCGTGACGCCGTGGATTCGGAAGGCGGTGTACTGACTAGCGTCCGTCGGCGTGACCCCTTGGTCATTCATTGACTTGATGAAGCGCGGAGTCACCCCGTGGATGCGGAAGCCGACGAGATCATCCCCGTCAGCACCGTCAATGCGTAGGGACCGCATATCGCGAGCATATTTAGCCGAGACGCCATGGATGCGGAAGGCCACGAGTTGGTCCGCTTCCACGTCTCCAAAACCAACGGACTCGATTTCTTTCACGAATTCCGGGGTGACCCCGTGAATGCGAAAGGCCACAAGCTGATCAGGCGAAAGCCGGGAGAGTCCCGCGCCTTCCATGGCTTCGACGAACGACGGAGTGACTCCGTGAATGCGAAAGGCCTGCCGCTGGTCATCCGACAGTCTGCGATTCTGCGCGCCGGCCAGCGAAGTGCTGGCCAGCAGCAGCGCAAGAAGAAGGGGAGCGGAGCGTTTCATGGGATAGGCGGATAGGGGAATCGGACGGAGGCAATGCTAATAATTTAGCAAGACGGGATCCGGCAACCATTAGTTGCGGGCTTCGGGAAGATCGACGCCACTTCACGCGGTGAAATGCTTCACGAAAACTCCCGCAACAAGTACCCCCACTACCCGTCTATCAATCGACGAGCCGGATTCCCGGTTGCTTGAATCCCCCCTCGGACCAGGCCTCCCGCCAAACAGGTGCGGAGTCAGGCCGTTCGCACTAATCCAATATCAGAGCATGCAGACCAGACTTTTCTCGAGGACGCTTTTCCTCGGACTCTGCTTCCTAATGGCCGGTACGGCCATCGGCCAGACGTTCGGCGGCGTGGTAGCCGCCACGGACGACCAGATTCTCATCAGCCGGACCGCGTTTGACGACGGCGCCGGCGTTGTCTTTGTCTACGACAAGGCAGCCGACGGCACCTGGGTGGAAGGAAACCACTTCAGCGCGCCGGATACCGACGAATCCGACGACAACTTCGGGCGCACCCTCGTCGTGTCCGGCAGCACCATGGTTGTTGGCGCGACGGGCGCCGGTGGCACAGTTGGCGCAGCCTACATCTACGAGAAGGACGCAGAGGGCAACTGGCAGAGCGTTTGGCAAGGCGCGCCCGAGGACGTAGACGATTCCGACCAGTTCGGTCGCTCTGCTGCAATCGCGGGCGACTGGGCCTTCATTGGAACGGCCGGCCACCGCGCGAACTCGGGCGCTGTCTTCGCATTTCGCCGTGGCGCGGATGGGACCTGGACGCAGCATTCCAAGATCACGCCTCCCGTCTTCCGGCCGAATGGCTATTTCGGCATCACAGTCGCTGCTGCCGGCGCACACTTGGTTGTTTCAGCGCCGTTCATCGACGGTGGTCAGATTCATGCCTTCTGGTATGATTCAACCAGCGATTCCTTCCTTCATACAGGAATGCTGCAGGGCGAAGACGGCCTGCAGTCGCGGGCATTGGTGGTGAAGGGCAACATGGCCTTCGCTGGTGTGCCTTCTGCCAACGACGGCATGGGCGGCGTTCAGGCCTTCCGCTACAACGCCGAGACCGCAGCTTGGGAAAAGCAGGACATGCTGATTCCTTTCGACGGTCATAACGGTGCTTTGGGCACCTCGCTGGCCATCGTCAACAATGAGTTGTGGGCGGGTGCCCCTGGTGCCGATCGTACGAAGGGAGCCATCTACCGATTCGCCGTTGGTCCGAGCGGCGTAACTGCTGCCTACAAGTCTTCGGTCTCAAACGCCGTCGGCGGTTCGGGAGCAGGCACTGCGGTAGCTGGTTCTCAGCGCGTGGCCGTTGCAGGCGCTCCGGGCGTCGGTGCATCCGGACTGGTATATGTCATGGAACGTGACGACTACGGCTGGAACGCAGTCCAGATCTTGGGTGACCAGACGGGTCTGCGGTCCATTACAGGCTCCGAAGTCACTTGTGAAGACAATGATGCCTCCGGTTACGACTGTGATGGCGTTGATCTATTGTCCTTCCTGCCCGTCCATGAGGTGGGAGGCGGCTCTGGTACTGGAGTCAAGGTCAATGATATCTGGGGATGGACGGACGAAGAGTCAGGACGCGAGTACGTGCTCCTGGGGCGTCCGGATGGAACGTCTTTCATCGATATCACGGACGCCTACAATCCGCTGTATCTCGGCAACCTGGCCATGACCGAGGGCTCGACAGCCAACGCGTGGCGTGATGTCAAGGTCTACAAGGACCACGCATTCATCGTGGCCGACGGTGCTGGCGATCATGGTGTGCAGGTGTTTGACCTGACCCAGTTGCGTGACGTTACGAACGCTCCGGTTGAGTTCGAGGAGACCGTGCACTACGACGGTATCGCCAGCGCGCACAACATCGTCATTAACGAAGAGACGGGATTCGCCTACACGGTTGGAAACAGCATGGGCGGTGAGGCCTGCGGCGGTGGTTATCACATCATCAACATTCAGGAGCCGACGAATCCAACCTTTGCCGGCTGCTGGGGACACGAGGGCACGGGCCGCGCGGGTACGGGCTACTCGCATGATGCACAGTGCGTTGTCTATCACGGTCCCGACACGGACTACACCGGCAGGGAGATCTGCTTTGGTGGCAATGAGACGGCCATATCCATAGCAGACCTGACGGACAAGTCGGCTCCGGTCGGCATCTCTTCGGCCAGCTACCCGAACGTGGCCTATACGCACCAGGGCTGGTTGAGTGAGGACCATCGCTTCCTCTTCGTCAATGACGAGATCGATGAGATCCAGGGCGTGGAGCGCACTCGGACGCTGGTCTGGGATGTGACCGATCTGGATGAGCCAGAGCTGGTCAAGGAGCACATGGGCACAAGCACATCCTCTGACCACAACCTGTACGTCAAGGACAACTTCATGTACCAGTCCAACTACGCCTCCGGGCTTCGCGTGCTGGACATCACAGATCCTTCCAACCCCCGCGAAGTCGGGTTCTTCGACACGACCCCTGGCCTGAGCAACGCCCCGGGGTACACCGGGTCATGGAGCAACTACCCCTACTTCAAGTCCGGCACGATTGCGGTGAGCTCAGTGGGCGAAGGCCTGTTCCTGCTACGCAAGCGTCAGATTGACACCTAGGGTCAGTCAAAGAGCGGCGTTCGCGCCCTCTTATCAGTAGAAGAACAACCCCCGGGGGCTTCGGCTTCCGGGGGTTTGTTCGTTCAGGGGCTTTCGGCTGAAAGCGTGTCCAGCCCCGAAAGCAGCGTGGCGTAGAAGCGGACTGCCTGCGTCAGTTGACCGGCTTCAAGGCGCTCATTTACTCCATGGAGCAGAAGTCCGTCACGGGCGGGGCAGATGTCGAAGGGAAGGAATCTGTAGAGGTTCCAGCCTCGCCGGCATCGGGGCTGCGTTGAGGCGCGTCACAAACCGTCGGCACCCGAATCAAGGCGGCCAATCGCTCCTGGCTGCCAAGACGGCCAGCAGCAGGACTATTGCAGTAGGACTATTGCAGTAGGAAGGAGCCTGGTAAAGAACGGCTTCATCAGGTTCTACGAAAAGAAGTGGGAGGGAGGCTTAAGGTCGCGCGCCCTTGATGCCGATACACTCTCTATCAAGTCAACGCCAAGTGCCATGAAGCGCCAAGCTCTTACCCTCAATATTCTCCCCCTCCGCCCACGCTGGATGCGCCTCATCGATCTGATGAAGCCTGAGCCTCAGCAGTGGTGTGACAAACTGGCCTGGTACTGCTAAGACCCGCTAGGGCTCGCTAGTCTTCGGTAATCAGTCCAAAGGACAGCAGCAGATCGCGGCCCGCATTGGCGGACGCGGCGCTGTTGATACCGTAGAACCAGAAGCGCTCGTGGCTACCCGCGTTCATATACGTCTGCATGGTGCCCTGCGACTTGTGCTCGGCAATGAGCCAGTTCACTACGATCTGGTAGTTCAATCGGCCATCTAGTCCCAGCGGCTGCTCTCGATCCAAAACCACCGGGTTCTGAGGCGGGACCTCCGACAACGGATAGCCGTCCAGTCCTGAGAAGAAAGCGCCCGCGTCGTCGGCACCGATCATGCTTCCCGCGATGGGAGGACGCTCGGCCATCAGTATCGAGCTGAGGGCCCTCAGAGTCAGAATGGCGGCACCCTTGTGGTGTGCGTGTGTGCTGGGAACGGGGAGAAACGTCAGGATTAAGTCGTAATTGCCCTTCTCGATGATCGACTTCAACCGGCGCTGAACCCAGGCGCCGTCCCAGAGCTCGGTAAAGACCGAATCGACATTCAGGATTTTGCCCTCGTCCGGCTGGTCGAGGAAGAAGTAATTGCGGATCCCGACAACCGCACCGCCGGCCATCAATTCCTTCTTGCGAATCGCGGGAAGGGCAGCCTTGGCCACAGCGGGGTCCGTGAGGTTGACTCCATAGATGGGCTCGGCTAATGTGGAGAAGCGGTAGCCTCCCGCTCCGTCGGTCACTAGAGCCAGGTCAACCTGGGCGCCGTGCTCCCTGACCGCCTTCCAGACAGTTGCCGCGAACATCGCCTCATCATCCGGATGGGCCGTGACAATCAGTACCGATGGACTGCCTGCAGAGGCCGGGACGAGCGACGTAAGGCCCTGCAGCGTAAGGGCAAGTAGGAGCGTAACTAGCATGATTCACTGAGTGATCTGGTTGCTGGCCGAACCGGTAAGGTCAAACTTGGTTGCGGCAGGCAGAGCGGCGTAACTTCCGGTCCCCTCGAAAAGAAGCGATTTGAACGTAGAAGACAACATCAAGGAAGCCGGTCATCGGCTGGGCCGTGACATGCGCGCCATTCGCGTGGCCCACTCCGTAACTCACGAGTCCATCTGCCGGGAGACCAAGGCGGCGGCGAACGTACTGGAGGAATTCGAGCGTACAGCGCTCGTTGGGAATCCGATGTACAATCGAGTGTACTTGCGACTCTTCATGCGCAGCTACGCGGAAGTCATCGGGATTCGATCTGATGATGTTCTGCATGCGGCCGACGAGATGCTGCAGGGGCAGTACACGGATCGGCTTGCGCGGATTTACTTAGAGTCTGACGGGACGCCGGAAAAGGCGGTTACGCCTACTGAGACCAAGGCTCCCGCGGCGGAAGGAAAGGCAGACGTTCCCCCAATAGCCAAGCCTGGTTCGCCCAGGGCTACGAAAAAGGATGCGCCTCCGCCACAGTCGCCGGCTTCCAAGCCTCCACGCCCAACTCCTCGGCCGCCGGTGCAAAGCGGTGCCAGGAGCACGGCCTCTGGGACCACGCTCTCGAAAGGAGCAATAGGGGGCATCGCCGGCTTCGTCCTCGCCCTGCTGATTGCCGCCGCCATCTGGTATTTCTGGCCGGACCCGGTAGAAACCACTCCAGCTGTCATCGAGCAGCCCGCTACAGAGGGCATCCGGATACCGGAGCCGCAGCCGCAGCTTCCGCCGCGCATGGTGCTCGGAGACACTACCTCCTTTTTCGTGATCGCGGCGCGGGACACGCTTAATCCGATTCGTATTACCGCTGATCGGGGGATACGTACTCCATATTGGATTCAGTTAGGCGATTCTCTTGAGTTCAGGGTAGCTGATGAGCTCGTCCTCGAGCGGCTGCTGAATGCTGTCGACGTGTCGGTCTACGATGTCCTCCTGCCGACGAACGGGCGGGATGCCACCCGGAGACTAGTAATCACTAGAGCCTTCGCCCAGGCCTATCTGGACTCTCTCCGCATCGAGGCTGGAGCTGCTGCCGCTGGGGCTGCTGTCGCTGGGGCTGCTGTCGTTAGGGCAGTCGGCACCGCTGCGGCGAATGAGTAGGGAGACGCTGGAAAGGACGCGCCGCCTGCTGACATTCTCGTCCCCGGATGACCTGGGAGAGGCAGACGCCACGCTGGCAGCGGCGGAGTTGCGCGACGTGCTGAACGCGCATGCGCACCGTTACTACGTCTTGGATGACCCGCTGATTACAGACGGAGAGTACGATCAACTGATTCAGCAGCTTCGGGGACTGGAAGAGCAGTTTCCTGGCCTGATCACCGCTGATTCACCCACGCATAGGGTGGGGGGAGCTGCGCTCGCGTCGTTTGAAAAAGTGCGCCACCCGGAGGCGCTGTTGTCGCTGGGTAACGCGTTCGATGCGGATGATCTGCGAGCCTGGTACATCCGGTGCCGCAAGGGCCTGGGGCTATCGGAAGAAGACCCACTCGCCACGACCTGCGAACTGAAGATTGATGGCCTCGCCGTCGCTCTCACCTATCGAAACGGGCTGCTTGAGCGGGCTGCTACCCGAGGGGACGGGGAAGTCGGTGAGAACATCACAAGCAATGTTCGAACGATTGGCGCTGTCCCGCTGCGCATGGCGGAGGGCCAGGCTCCTGAATCCGTCGAGGTGAGGGGAGAGGTCTACTTCCCTCTGGCCGGTTTCGCTAAGCTGAACGAGGCGCAGGCACATAAAGGCGAGAAGGCCTACGCGAACCCAAGAAACGCAGCAGCCGGAAGCCTTCGCCAACTGAATCCGAAGATCACGGCGGCCAGGCCCCTTTCGTTCTTCAGCTACAGCATCGGTCCGGCGGCCGGTGACATCCCAGGTACCCAATCAGAGACGCTGGCGTGGCTAGGATCGCTGGGGTTTCCCATCAATGCCCACGCAACCCGGTATGATGACATCGAGGATGTCGTCAGGTTTTGTACCCACTGGTCCGAGAATCGGGACAATCTGGAGTACGAGATCGACGGGGTGGTGGTGAAGGTGGATGCCTTTGACGCGCAGACGGCCCTCGGTGCCGTGGCCCATGCCCCAAGGTGGGCGATTGCCTTCAAATTCCCAGCGCGCGAGGCCACAACGGTGCTTCTGGACATTGTGGTGAATGTCGGCAGGACAGGCGTAATCAAGCCAGAGGCGGTGCTGGAGCCCGTAGGTATCGGCGGCGTAACGGTCTCACAGGCAACCCTCCACAACGAAGACTACATCCTCTCCCGCGACATCCGCATTGGCGACACTGTGGTTGTCAAGCGCGCGGGTGACGTCATCCCGCAGGTGGTCTCGCCGATCCCAGCCGTACGGACGGGCTCCGAACGAGTCTGGTCAATGCCCACTCGTTGCCCTACCTGCGATACGCTTCTGGAGCGGCTCGAGGGCGAAGCCGATTATTACTGTGTCGCCTCGGATTGTCCGGCGCAGTTCATGCGCCTGGTGGAGCACTTTGTGTCCCGAACTGCCATGGACATCGAGGGCTTCGGGACCAAGCTTTCCATCCAATTGGTGGAGGCAAATCTGGTCT
>JBLFXH010000159.1:0-7840 GCA_047611125.1 Rhodothermales bacterium | reverse complement strand
CGAAGAAGGTCCCGCGGCGTACCGATGCGAATTGAGGTATGTCCGAGACGGGACAGGGCTTCTTCGAGGGCCTCCACTGTCTCAACCGGCTCGTACTCCGCGTCCGCATCGCCCGGGTCACCCGGACGCCAGGGATACGCTTCATGCAGGTCATATATGAGGCCGACGGTCATGGCGTTCCTACGTCCCCCCGGGAGTTTCGTGCCTCGCATCGCGCGCGTGGTTACCATTGAAGAAACTCTCCCGCCCCCCGATGCGAACGTTCTTTGTTGCCCTGCTCCTGGCCGGCTGTGCCCCAGTGGATACGCCCGAAACCTCGGCCCCTTCCCCATTTCCGATAGGGCAGATAATAGACCTCACCCACAGTTTTGACAGCACCACGCCCTATTGGCCCACCGCGAGCGGGTTCGAAATGGAAGTAGACTTCCAGGGGATGACTGAAGGGGGCTATTGGTACGAAGCCAATACGATCCGCACCGCGGAGCACGGCGGAACGCATCTGGACGCCCCGGTACATTTTTCCGAGGGCAAGCAAAGCACGGATGAAGTCCCACTCGAGCGCCTTGTCGCGCCCGCGGTGCTGGTGGATGTGAGCGAGCAGGCTGCCGCCGATCCCGACTACCTGGTCTCCATCCAAGACCTCCAGAACTGGGAAGCGTCACACGGCCAGATTCCTGACGGGCACATCCTTCTGATTAGAACGGGCTTCTCGCAATTCTGGCCGGACCGGGTTCGCTACATGGGCACCGACGCCAGAGGTCCCGATGCGACGGCCGACCTGCACTTTCCAGGACTGGCACCAGAGGCCGCCGAATGGCTGGTCGAGAACCGGTCTATCGCCGCGCTAGGACTCGATACCGCGTCCATCGATCGCGGTCAGTCGACGGACTTCCGAACCCATCGAATCCTATTTCAGGAAAACATCCCGGCGTTCGAAAATGTCGCCGACATGAGTGCTCTGCCGGAGACCGGCTTTTACGTGATTGCCCTGCCCATGAAAATAACCGGGGGCTCTGGCGGGCCACTCCGGATCGTGGCAATAGTACCCTCGGCCTAGCCCTAGTGGAGGGCCACCTTCCTGACGAACCGGCGTACCGAAACCGCTGAGCCCGACCAACCCAACAGCATCCCCCCAACCAGGACGGCAATGCCAAAGATGGCCAGTTGGTCTGACCCCACCGGCGGTAGCTGCGGAAGCGTTCGGACCGCGAGCACGTAAAACCCGGATAGGACGCCCAAGGCGACGATTCCTGCGATCAGACCTTGAAGGACGCCTTCGATGACGAACGGGAGTCGAATGAATCCATCCGTGGCTCCGACCAACTTCATGGTTCGGATAATGAGCCGGCGCGCGTAGATGGTCAACCGGATGGTATTCGCCACGAGGAAGATGGAAGCCAGCAATACAAGGATCGCCAGGGCACTTCCACCAAGAGTGAGCAATCGAAGGTTCTTTTGCACCTTGACCAGCAGCGGCTGATTGAACACCACGTCGTCCACATTCGACCACGTGGCCACCTGAGCCGCGATAACCGAGAGGCTATCGGGGTTGGCGTAGCCACTCGTAACCGTAAAGCGGACGGATGCGGGGAGGAACGGGGCATCAAAGAACGCCTCGGCTCCCTCGCCAAATTCCTGCCTGAAGATCTCCGCAGCTTCCGCGCGTGAAATGTACTGCGTGACATCTACCCCGGGTTGGGCTTTTATCCGATCGTGGACGCCCTGACCGGCGCGGTCATCCACATCGTCCAGAAAGACCTCGATCTCACCCACTCGCTGTCGCAGCCACGAGGCTACCTGCTGAGCCTCAATGCCCAGGGCAAAGACCACGCTCACCAGAACCAACGCCACGGCCATAGCCCCCGTCGACGCGGCGGACGCAAAGGCGGCGCGGCGGAAGCCGGAAAGTCCTTCTCTGATTGCGTACGGAAGAGCCATCGCGGGTAGAACGGTCGGTCACGGTGCAGAATTGCGAGTCCGATATAGGCTCGCCGCTGGCGGTAGTTCCGTTATCGTGCGACGATTACGGGGACCGCCTTCGAGCCCTCTGCGGTCTCTATCCGCACGAAATAGAGTCCCGGCGCCACTCCGCCCGCAGCCCAGAACAGACGTGACTCGCCTGGCACGAAGGGCCCCGAATCCAGCCGATCCACCTGCCGGCCGGTGATGTCAAAAACGCGAATGTCGGCGAAGCCTCCTTCCGGCATCGAAAGCTCAACCGTGACTCTATTGCTCGCCGGCGCGGGGTGGACCTGTATCTCAAAAGGCAAAGTCGGCTGATCCGGCTCCAGCGCTGTGACCACGCCGATTCCCCGGTTGGCAGCCGCGGCCTCCAACGTGCCCCGGTTGCTGCCGCCGTTGAGCAGCAGGTCCGCCTCAATGAGTCGCCCGGCTGCCCTCTCCAAGGTTTCGGAATCGCCCCGGCTGTTTCGCATGGCCTCCAGCACCAGCGCATCCACGACGCCAGCTCCAAGAGCTGTGCGGGCGTCCCAGAGCAAACTCCCCCAGATGATGGCCCAGGTGTAACGGGGCGTGAAGTTATTCCAACTGGTCTTGCACTTGAGGTCGCCCGAGTGGAAGCGGGTACACACGCCATACTTGAGGGACGTCTCGGGACTGCCGCCTTTCCAGTTCCATTCACCGGCATCGGTGGCCAACGTGCGAAGGTCCTGATCGTCTGGAGGCCCGTCACACAGCTGCCGATCTGGACACGTCACCACCCATTCTCCCACCTTTGGATCGTCGGTGAAAGTGGCCATGAAATAGTCCGCATAACCCTCTGAGAGCGCCTGGGCCTGCGGGCCTGAGTTTGTGTCCAGAACGAAACCGAGCGCGGCACTTATCAGGTGGACGTACTCGTGGTAAATGATGTCGTCCGACTTGGCCGCGTTGTGCATGAACAGCCAGCCGGCGGCCAACTTGACCAAGTCCCGGTCGGCGTCTGCAAAGGCACCATCTCCAGCAATATGTATGACCACGTCGGCCTGAAAAGGCGGATCAAATCCCATTCGGTCTCGCCAAAAATCCGTGGCGAACCTGTCAATGTGGTGGTACACGTTAGCCGCGTCAAACCGCGAACAGTCGTTCACGTCAGCTAGACAGTCCTCGGTCTCCGGATCATTCGGCTCGAACCGAAAATCAGCCTGACCATTTATCCCAGGCGAGGCCGTGCCGGGTGAATCGAGTCGATCAGATCCAACGCGGACATATTGGCCTTCGAGCCGGTCCCCGGCACCGAAAAGCCGGTCCAGCTGAACTTCGATCGCTACACCCTCGCCGGGGTCAGAGGCGTATACCAAGGCAGGTGCCTGGGCGGACGGGGTACCCCAGCGGGTGTATATCCGGCCGGAATCGACACGCCCGAAAGGTGCTGTTCCGCGATCTAGCTCAAGGGGCGGTTGAAAAAAGCCCGAGACCGCGGGGCACTCCCGGGCGGGCGACATGATCTGGGCTGCGACGGGTGCCACAAGCACCTGGCCGCCCGCAATCGGCGCCCAGAATAGAATGATCAGGCCGTATAGCGATACTCGCAGTCGCACGTCATGCAGGTTCGAATCGGTTCATAGTGCGGTTTTTTTGGACGGCATCATAGGCAAAAACTCGCCCGTTCATGGTTATCCAGACGCCTTCCGGCAGGGTCTGCACTGCCGCCAGGGCAAAACCAATATTGAACTCGGCGTCGGAGTTTTTGAATCGTGCCGGCTTCAAGGACCCCACCAGGACAATCGTCTTGCCCTTCACGGAGGCCAATGCTTTTCCTGTTTCGACCATGGTGTCGGTACCATGCGTGATCACCACGCGTCCCGACGAGGAGGCCTCGACCCGGCGCCGAATCTCAAGCCGGTCCTGGTCTGTTATTTCCAGGCTGTCCTTGCGGAAAAGCGTGTCAACCGTGAACTCGACCTGGGACCCAACCATGCGAAGAATCTCAGCTATCTGCGGCTCACCCACCTGATAATCGCTCGACGCATCGAAGTAGATCTTGTCGATAGTGCCACCGGTGGAGATGATGGCGACAGACTCATGCATACTTATTCTAGACCGACCGGCATCCCGGCAATGAATACGCGATGGGCCGCGTTGGGGACGAAATGATACAGCCAATGGTCGACGGACTCGGCATCAATGAGGGCGAAATCCGCCCGTTTTCCGGGTTCCAGTGAGCCTGTGGACCCTTGCCTACCGATGGCCACGGCGGCAATCTGAGTGGCTCCCTTCAAGGCTTCCGAAGGCGTGAGTCGATTCATGGTGCACGCCATGGTGAGCGCGAGTGGCAGGTGGTAGCTCGGGGCGGAGCCCGGATTGAAATCCGTGGCCACGGCCACCTGACAGCCGGCCTCCAAAAACGCCCGTCCGTCCATAGGCTTCTGCCGGAGGTACATGGTGGCGATGGGGAGCGCGACCGCGACAACGCCGGCCGAGGCCATCGCCCGCATCCCGGACTCGGAGGTGTATTCCAGGTGATCCGCGCTTACGGCTCCCAGCCGAGCGGCCAGTTCGCCTCCGCCGCCATCTCCAAGCTGATCCACGTGGAGTTTCGCACCCAGCCCGAGTCCCTGCGCCGCCACCAAGAGACGAGTGGCCAGCCCGCTATCGAACGCACCTTCCTCGACAAAGACGTCGCAGAACTCGGCCAACCCGGCGTCGGCCACCAGAGGAAGCAGATCTGCGATGAGGTAGTCGATGTACGCGGCGGCCTCGTCAAATTCCGGGGGCAAGACGTGGGCACCCAGGAAGGTGGGCACAACCCGCGGTAGCCCATCCTCTTCCCTGAGCTGGCGATAGACGCGAAGTTGCTTGAGTTCGTCCTCCAGATTCAGGCCGTATCCGCTCTTCGCCTCGACTGTGGTCACCCCGAGGCGGACCATCTCAGAGAGGAATTTTCGGGACCTGGTCAGTAGCGCATCCTCCGATGCATCGCGCGTCAACCGCATGGTGGATTTAATGCCTCCGCCCGCCTCCATGATCTCCAGATAGGAGGCTCCGAGCGCCCGCAACGGAAACTCGTCGGCGCGCCAGCCTCCGAAAGCGAGGTGCGTGTGGCAGTCCACCAAACCTGGAATCACCAGGCGGCCGCCGGCGTCGTGATTAGCACCCGCCAGGCCCGAGTAGCCCAGTGCGGGAAGCTCCGATTCCGGCCCCGCCCATTGGATGAGACCATCGTCCCAAACCAGGGCCGCTTTGGCCACCATGTGGATGTCCGCCTGGCCGCCGGCAGCGGAGCAGCGGGCTAGGCTTCCGATGTTGCGCAGGACCGGCATCAGGCGTCCAGAAAGTGAGAGACCGTGTCCACGAGTTCCGTGCTTCGAATCATCTCGATGGCCGGCGTCAGGTCCTCCTGGAAATAGTAATCGGCCTCGCGATGGGGTATGCGCTCACGGATGAGTTTGTGGGCGTGCGCTACTCCCGCCCCAGGTCGAAGCGGTTTCCGGTAGTCCAGAGCCTGGGCGGCCGTAATCAACTCGATGGCCATCACATGTTCGACGTTGTCGAGCACTTGCAGAAGCTTCACGGCTGCGGTCGCACCCATCGACACATGATCTTCCTGCCCGAGACTGGTTGGAATTGAATCCACCGAGGCCGGGTGCGCCAGAATCTTGTTTTCGGAAACCAGGGCAGCGGCTGTGTACTGCGGGATCATGAAACCCGAATTGAGCCCGGTCTCCTTCATGAGCAGGGTCGGCAGGCCATCGTGCCCCTCCAGCAGGAGGTACACGCGCCGCTCGGAAATGCTCGCCAGTTCTGCCAACGCGATGGCCGCGAAATCCAAGACCAGAGCCACCGGCTGTCCATGGAAATTACCGCCAGATACGATGTCTCCCGGCTCAAATACCAGCGGGTTGTCAGTCACGGCGTTCATTTCCGTTTCCAGGACCCGGGTGGCATGGCTGAAGGCGTCCCGGCTGGCACCGTGCACCTGCGGCATACAGCGCAGGCAATAGGGGTCCTGCACTTTCCCACAGTTTCGGTGGGACTCCAGAATTTCCGAACCCTCAAGCAACTTGCGGACATTCCCGGCCACAAGCACTTGTCCTGGATGCGGACGGACGGCGTGAATCCGTTCATCGAAGGGCGTGGCCGATCCTTGGAGGGCCTCAAGACTCATCGTGCCGATCAAGTCCGCGAGGCGAGCCAGAGCCTTGGCGCGATTCAGGATGAAGGCCCCATAAGCCGTCATCAGTTGGGTGCCGTTCAGCAGCGCTATCCCATCCTTCGCCTGCAACTCGATGGGCGCCAGACCGGCAGCGGCCAGGACGGGGCCGGCCGGCAGGGCTTGGTCGTCTTCGCCCAGAAAGGCCCCTTCTCCCAGCAGCGGCAAGGCTAGGTGAGCCAGAGGTGCCAAATCTCCCGACGCGCCCACACTTCCCTTGCACGGGATGTAGGGGATGAGATCTGCCGACTCCATTTCTAGGAGCATCCGGAATGTGGTTCCCGACACGCCCGAGTAGCCCAGTCCAAGAGCCTGGATCTTGAGCTGAAGCATCAGCCGCGCAATCTCTCTGGGGACCGGCCGACCGACGCCGACGGCATGGCTTAGGAGGATATTGCGCTGCAGGGTCCGCAGCTGCTCGGCCGGAATCCGCTTCGAGGCCAGCTTCCCAAACCCGGTATTGACGCCATAGTGAACGCCTCCCGAGGCCACGGCCTCGTCAAGCAGGGCCCGGGACCGGATGACACGCGAATGGTCCGCGCGCAGGGCGCCCATGCTCGCGCTGAGATCCGTGTAAAGGGTGGCAATGCTAATCATTCGCCGTTCACCATCGGGAGGTCTACACCACGCTCGTTGGCCGTTTCAATGGCAGTCTGGTAGCCCGCGTCGGCATGGCGCATGACGCCCGTACCCGGATCGGCCGTCAGCACCCGCTCCAGGCGACGATCCGCCATCTCTGTTCCGTCAGCTACGGATACCATGCCGGAGTGAATGGAATAGCCGATGCCGACACCCCCGCCATGATGAAGCGAGACCCAGCTGGCGCCACAGGCAGTGTTCAGCAGTGCGTTCAGAATGGGCCAGTCTGCAATCGCGTCGGAGCCGTCTTTCATCCCCTCGGTCTCCCGATTGGGCGAGGCCACCGATCCTGAATCGAGGTGGTCGCGGCCAATGACCAGGGGTGCCTGGACCTTCCCCTTCTTGACTAGCCAGTTGAACTTCAGGCCCATCTCCGCCCGTTCACCGTACTCCAGCCAGCAAATCCGTGCCGGAAGACCCTGAAATTGCACCTTCTCCTGGGCCTTGTGGATCCAGCGTGCCAGTGCCTCATTCTCCGGAAATGTCTCCAGAATGGCCTGGTCTGTCACGGCGATATCCTTTGGGTCGCCGGACAGAGCCGCCCAGCGGAAGGGTCCGGACCCCCGGCAAAAGAGCGGCCGAATGAACTCGGGGACAAACCCGGGGATGTCGAAAGCGTCCGCGCGTCCGCGCAGGTCGGCCACCTGGCCGCGCAGATTATTCCCGTAATCGAACGTGATCGATCCTGCCTTCTTGAGGGCCAACATCGCGTCAATATGGGCTTCCATGGAATCAAGCACGGCGGACTCGTAGCCGGCAGCATCCCGCTTTCGGAAGAGATCGGCCGACGCCGTGTCATAGCCAACCGGGATGTACCCAACGTCCAGATCGTGTGCCGAGGTTTGATCGGTGGTGACATCCGGAGTGATGCCACGTCGCACCAACTCGGGCAACACTTCAGCCACATTGCCTACCAGGCCCACCGACAGCGCTTCGCCCTTCGCCTGGGCATTCTGCACACGCTCCAGCGCCTCATCGAGATTGTGGGTCATCTCGTCGCAGTAGCCGGTGTCTACCCGGCGGCGGATGCGCTCTGGATCCACCTCAATG
>JBLFXH010000158.1:0-7877 GCA_047611125.1 Rhodothermales bacterium | reverse complement strand
AGCGCCCACCGGCACACATCGATCTCATGCGTGCCGTTGTTGCAGATCTCCCCAGTCCCCCAGCGCTTGAACCAGTGCCAGTTGTAGTGGACCACATTGTCCCGGTACGGCGTGCGCGGAGCCGGGCCCTGCCACATTTCGTAGTTCAGCCAATCGGGCACGTCGGTAACCTGCCCCCGCCCAATCGAGCCACGAGAATTGGCGTACCACGCGCGGCCGAAATACGGCCGACCGATAAGCCCCTCCCGGATGCGGGTAATGGCCTCGATCGATTCGGGTGCTGATCGCTGCTGGTTGCCCATCTGGATATGGTGCCCGTAGCGAGCTTGGGCAGCTACCAGAATTTCCCCTTCAGCAGGACTGTGGCTACAGGGCTTCTCCAGGTATACCTGCTTTCCCGCCTGCAGCGCCATAAGCGCTACGGGGGCATGCCAGTGGTCTGGAGCCGCGACAACAAGCGCGTCAATGGATGGGTCTTCGAGCACGCGGCGAACGTCATCGTCACGTCCGGGCTTCTCGTAGCCGCCCTTGACCAGACTGTCCACCGCGCGATCGATGGCCCGGGAATCGACATCGCAGATAGTGCGCACCACGCAGTCCGTGGCTGCGGCGAAGCCCTCCGCTAGCGCGCCACCGCGGCTATTGACGCCCATCACGGCCACGGAAACCAGGTCTGCCGGCCGGCGGGCACTCAGAACGGTCGGCCAAGAAGCCGCGACACCCAAACTGGCGGCAGACATGCCCGAGGTCTTGATAAATTTTCGACGATCCATTGGGTCAGGGGGTCAGTGTTTTGATGCGCAGATTCCTAAACCAGACGTCATCGCCATGATCCTGCAATACGATATGGCCGGCGCGTGTTGTGTTCATTTCGGCGAGGTCCGCATACTTGGAGGCGGCGAATAGGCTATCGAAGCGCGGCGTGCCGAGGTCGAAGCTTACGACCATCTCACCGTTGAGCCAGTGTTCGCCATGGCCGCCAGACCAGATGAGTCGGCTCTCGTTGAACTCTCCGACGGGACGCAGCGGCTTCGTATCGGGCGCGGCAATCAGATCATACAGGGATCCCGTTCGGTGGCTGGCGATCTCAGCATCCGCATGCAGGCCATCATCCAAAACCTGGTACTCGAATCCCAGCGCTCCGCTGGGCGGGCCATTGGAGGTGGAGAGCGCCTCCGAGACGTTGTACTTGACGCCACTGTTCGCACCTGGCGCCACTTTCCATTCGAAGCGAAGCTCGAAGTTGGAGAACGTCTCAACGGTCATGAGGTCACCGCCATCCAACACTTGACCGTCCGCGGCCCTCGGGATGCTACCGCTTGCCACCTTGCGGATCATTCCGTCTTCGACCATCCAGTGGGCGGCGGGCACCTCGTCTTGGCCCAGTCCCCGCCAGCCTTCGAACGACTCCCCGTCGAAGATTGGACGGAAGCCATCAGTGGAGTCCACGGACTCCGTGGCGCACCCCGCGAGGAGGGCAATCAGGCAAGCGAATCTGAATACTGGGCGCATGTTGCTTCGAGGTGCGTGTTTTGCCGATCCGATCAGGTACGGGGGTTCGGCAGGCAGAATACGGCGACTGCCACGTTTCTCGGCTATCTCTCCGGAGTCGGCAGCTTGGTGCCGGTGAGTCCTTGGCTCAACCCGCGGAGCTTGGCCCGGGCATCGTCATCATAGGCCTGCGTGTTTGCCCGGCCAGTGACCAGGCCGTTGTAATACTCCCCGGTCCCGAGGCTTGACCCTGTCACGAGCTGCATGAGTGCATCTGCCCCTTCTGCTACGGTGGTTCTCGGCTCATAGCCTGCAGATATCACCATGTTGGTAGCCATCATGGAGGCCGGGTGCAGAGCGTTGACCGTCACCCCCGACCCTTTGAGTTCTTCGGCCAGATCGAAAGTGAACATGATCTGCGCCAGCTTGCTCTGCGCGTAGGCCCGACCGCCTGAGTATCCGGTCTGCAGCATCACATCCTCGAAGTCAATTGTTGTCTGCGCGATGGACGAAACGTTGATTATGCGCGCCGGAGCGCTGGCACGGATTAACGGCAGCAGCTCTCTGGTCAGGAGAAACCCGGCGAGGTAGTTGACGGCGAAAACCAGTTCGTGACCGTCTGCACTAAGGCCTCTCTCGTTTCCCGTGGCCAGGATTCCGGCATTATTGATAAGTATGTCCAGCCGGTCGTAATCCGTATGGATCTGCCTGGCAAACTCACGCACCTCTGCCAGCGACGCCAGATCCGCGCGGTAGAATCGAGCGGACCCCGGTCCATTCGATTCGATCTGGGCGACTACCTCCTCGCCTCGCTCGCGATTACGACCATGGACAATCACGTGGGCTCCTGTGGCGGCGATGCGAAGCGCCACCTCACGACCCAAGCCACTCGTGGAGCCGGTGACGAGCACGACTTGCCTTACCGAATCCGGAGCCGCTAGCGGGTTCTGCGCTTGCGCCACATCCGCCCGTGCGGCCACCAGCAGCATCAACGTCACAAGGCTAGTCCCGGCAGTTTGCCAGATCAATCTGAGTCTCTTCATCGCGCCACTCCTATTCCGTATCCACAGAATATGCAGACCGGACCCCTTCGCCTGCAACTGAGTGGTCTTGCTCAAGGAGAGCAGCCGAAACATCCACCCCCAGCTCGCCATTTGTAGCCTCCCCTAAACCCCCGCCGGCAGTCCCCTTGAAGAAACCCGCTCTCCTCGTTGTCGATGACGACCCTCAGGTCCTAGCCGCTGTCGCTCGAGACGTTCGGCGCCGTTATCGGGAGAACTACCGCGTCCTTCGCGCCTCCTCCGGCCAGGAAGCCTTGGAGGCTCTGCGCTCGCTGCGAGATGCTGGCGACCCGGTGGCACTGGTAATCTCGGACCAGCGCATGCCGAAGATGGAGGGCGTTGAGCTATTGGAGCAGGTCCGAGCGCTTTTCCCGACAGCAAAGCGCACGCTGTTGACGGCCTACAGCGATACAGAGGCCGCCATCCAGGCCATCAATCGGTCCCACATAGACCACTACTTCGTCAAGCCTTGGGACCCGCCAGAGGAAAAACTCTATCCAGTTCTTGACGGCCTCCTGGACGACTGGCAGTTGAACTGGAGACCGGGGATGGGTGGACTCAAGGTGGTCGCGGATCGCTGGTCGGCCCGAAGCCATCAGATTCGAGACTTTCTCTCCCGAAACCTGATTCCTTACACCTTCTGGGATGTAGAAGCATCCCAAGAAGCCCGGGGCTTGAGGGGTGACGCCGAGTTGCCTCTGGTCATTTACGAGGACGGTACGCGCGCCAGCGATCCGTCTGAGAGAGACATCGCAGAACGACTCGGGAGCGCCACTAAGGCCCAGAGTGACTTCTATGACCTGGCCGTTGTGGGCGGTGGACCTGCCGGGCTGGCGACGGCCGTCTACGGCGGATCCGAAGGACTGTCCACCGTGCTTATTGAACAATCTGCTCCTGGTGGCCAGGCAGGTACCTCCTCTCGAATCGAGAACTACCTGGGCTTCCCCTCCGGCGTCTCCGGCAGCGAACTGACGAGTCGGGCCGTGACCCAAGCGCGCAAGTTCGGGGTTGAAATCCTGGCCCCGCGCTCAGTGAAAGCGCTCAGCATCGAGGGGCCGTATCGACACCTCGAACTGGAGGACGGATCGCGGCTCTCGTGCCATGCACTCCTGCTTTCCATGGGAGTCTCTTGGCGCCGACTCCCTGCTGAGGGAGCCGATCAGTTCACCGATCGCGGCTTGTACTATGGCGCCGCGCTGACCGAGGTTGAGAACTGCGCCAACCAAGTGGTCTACGTTGTTGGGGCAGGCAACTCGGCTGGCCAGGCAGCAATGCGATTCGCCGAACAGGCCTCTAAGGTGGTGATATTGGTGCGAGGCGCCTCTCTGGCCGCCAAGATGAGTCAATACCTCGTTGACCGGATTGAGCAAACCGGTAACATCGAAGTCCGTCTTCGGTCATCGGTCGCGGCATGCAGCGGAGATGGGAGGCTGCAGTCAATAGACGTTGAGGACCCGAATGGCGTCGTCACGGAATCCGCGTCGTACCTGTTCGTCTTCATCGGCGCCAGACCGCATACCAGCTGGATTAGTGACCAGGTTGCGTGCGATGACCTAGGGTTCATCCTCACGGGCCCTGACCTCATGAAGCGGCACCTGGCCGACTGGCCTCTCGAGCGGCAACCGTACCTCTTGGAAACCAGCATCCCCGGAGTTTTTGCAGCCGGCGATGTTCGCCATGACTCGGTCAAGCGAGTGGCCAGCGCCGTCGGCGAGGGCTCTGTCTCCGTGCACTTCGTGCACCGGCACCTGGCCTCGCTCTAGCCCTACCCGACATGATTCAGGCAGACGATTTTCTTTCAGTACCGAATTTCGGGGACCTCTCCCGCTCTGATCGCGCATGGCTTGCCGATCATTTTGAGGAGATGATCCTGGAAGAGGGTGAAGAGATGTTTGAGCCCGGCGCCCCAGCCGACAACATGATAATCGTGCTTTCGGGGTCAATGCAGATCCTGTTCAAACGCGGTGGTGCGTGGCAGCTCCTCGATACGCTAGAGCCGGGACGGATTAGCGGCATGCTTCCCTACTCCCGCATGAAGAGCTTCGACGGCCGGGGCGTCGCCTGTGAGCCGCTTCGACTGGCGCTCCTACACAAGAAGCATTTCCCGGAAATGCTGTACCGGCTTCCGGAGCTGGGGCAGCCCTTGATTGGCTTGATGTCAGACCGAGTCCGCGTGTCGGCACGCGCGGATCAGGAGCGAGAGAAGATGCTGGCCCTGGGAAAGCTATCAGCTGGTCTGGCTCACGAACTAAACAACCCTGCTGCAGCGGTTCGCAGGGCGGCCGATGACCTGAAACAGCGACTAGAGACCCTCCCCGCTGTCGTAGCCCGGCTGGCTCGACATGGGCTGGATCCCACGAAGGTCAACCCGGACTCCGGCTACTGCGAATTCAGTTCTGGCAAACGCCTCGGAACGTTGGAACTCGCAGACCGGGAAGACGAATTGGCAGACTGGATGGAAGACAAGGGGGTCGAAGACGCGTTCGAGCTCGCCCCGACCCTCGCGGAAGTTGGTATTCAGGTGGCCGACCTAGATCGGGTGGTAGCCGACCTTCCTGACGAGGCCGTTTCCGATGTCCTTCGCTGGATAGAGCAGAGTCTGGGAGCCAATCGCCTGCTGGCCGAGATCTACGCGTCTGCCGAGCGGATTTCTGAACTCGTATCTTCGGTCAAGTCTTACTCCCACATGGATCGGTCGGACGAAAAACAGCCGGTCCAATTGGCGGAGGGGATACACAACACCCTGACCATGCTTGGGCACCGGGTCCGAAAGCAATCCATCATCGTGGATGACCAGCTTGGTGACCTTCCCAAGGTTTCCGGATACCCGGGCGAACTGAATCAAGTCTGGACCAACCTCATCGACAATGCTCTCGATGCCATGGGCGACGGCGGCACGCTCACGCTTCAAGGTCGATGCTTCGCCGGTTCCGTCGAGGTTCGACTCACCGACAGTGGGTCGGGCATCCCCAAGGATGTCGTCCAGAAGATCTTCGACCCGTTCTTTACCACGAAAGGTGTCGGCCAAGGAACCGGGCTCGGCTTGGAGATTGCCCACCGAATTATCTGCAAACAGCACCAGGGTAGAATCAGCGTCGACTCTGAGCCAGGAAGGACAACGTTCACTGTGGCACTGCCGATGGCGGATGGAGCCTAGGCATCACCCTGCTTCAAGGCCTCCAAGCGATCGGCCACGTCCTCAAATTTTGCATCAGCGGCAAACGCCCGCTCGAAGTGGGCTCGGGCCTCGCTCCCTTCTCCTGCGTCTTGCAGGAGCCGACCCAACTCATAATGCACGCGAATGAGGTCTTTGGTGAGCCGGGTCCTGTGGAGGGGCGCTTGGCTCAGGGTTCGAATGGCCAGTGCGGGTTGACCCGATGCGGTGAACGCCTCGGCTAGCTTCAGCACCGAGTTCGTGTCATAAGGAGCAGAGTCGAATAGTCGCTGGGCGTGATACAGGGCCGCCTCGGGCTTGTCTGTGTCCAGGTAGGCGTCGGTCAGCGCCGTCTCCACCTCCGGCAATCCGGGAATGCGCTCGGCCACCAGGGAGAGCGCTTCAATGGCATCCTCGGGGCGATCCTGGGCGCTCATCACGAGTCCAAGCCAGTACAGGGCATCGCTGTTGGTCGGATCTAGGAAGTGTGCCTCTTGAAGCCTCTTGACGGCGATGCCGTTGTTGCCGCGGTCGAGATCTGCGATGGCCTTTTGCACCAGGCGCAGGGACCGAGTGGGGGGCCGCCGCCTGAGGAACAGCCATGTACCCAGCGTGATTGGCCAAAACGGTGGAAACAACCCGACCGTAATTGCCACTCCGCGCAGTACCCGACGGGTTAGTGACGGGCCTGGTTTCCTGGTAACAAGAACCTCGGACACCTCCCGGGTTGCGACCGCACCAGAGGCCACTCTCGTTGGGAGCATGGACGCCATTTCCCTGCTGTCCACACGCTGATCCAGGGCGCGGGCTCGCGCCAGGGCTCTCATCCGCTGTAGTTCGTCCTTGTCTTTTCGCTTCGCCACGCCTTCTCTTGATTTGTTGACCACCCTACGAGCGACTCCATCTCAGGATACGGCGGCTCGCGCGTTAATCGGGGCCAGCGGAGACACCGTTTTGGTGCAGCATTCGGCTTGAGGCATTAGCTTGCCTGCATGGCCAACCACTTCTTCTACCCGGAAATCGAGCCCTTCGCACATGGAGAGCTTGAGGTCTCAGACCTACACACCGTCTACTGGGAGCAATGTGGCAACCCGGACGGCGAACCCATCCTCTTCCTCCACGGCGGCCCTGGCGCAGCCTGCTCGCTGACGGATCGGCGATTCTTTGACCCAGACCACTTTCGGGCCATCCTGTTTGACCAGCGCGGGTGCGGTCGCTCCCGGCCCGTAGGCGAACTGAAAGAGAACTCTATCGATGACATCGTAGCCGACATCGAGGCGCTTCGGGAAGAGCTGGGCATCGACACCTGGCATGTCTTTGGCGGAAGCTGGGGCAGTACGCTCAGCCTTTACTATGCGCAGGAGCATCCGGAGCGATGCCGGACGCTCACGCTGAGGGGCATCTGGCTTCTGCGCGACGAGGAGCTCGACTGGTGGCTCTATGGTATCCGAAACATCCAGCCCGAACTCTGGGACAAGTTCGCTGGGCACGTGCCTGAGGGACAACGGAGCGACTTGCTCGAGGCCTACTGGCAACTGCTGAACAGCGAAGATGAGGACGAGGCCTTTGAGGCGGCCAAACAGTGGAGTCTATACGAGGGCGCCTGCTGCACCCTGCTTCCAAACGACGAATTCCTCTCGCTGTTTGAGAACCCCGGGATAGCCTGGAGCATGGCTCGGCTCGAAGCACACTATTTCCGGAACGTTCGGTTAGACCCGGATGACCTGCTGCTTCAGCGCGTTGATCGGATTCGGCACATTCCCACGGTAATTGTCCATGGCCGGTACGACATCGTCTGTCCCATCAAGAACGCCTTGGACCTTTGCGCGGCTTGGCCGGAGGCGCAACTGATCGTCGTGCCTGATGCCGGTCACTCCTCACACGAGCCCGGGATTACCAGAGAGTTGGTGGCAGCGACCAAGCGTATTGCAGGAACCGGCCGTCCTACCAACTGATGCCCAAAGCAACGCTGGCCGCGCTACTCCTAGGTGCCTGCGCCCAAGAGGCTGAGCCGGGACCCAATAGCAGGCGTCCAATGACCCTATCGAGGTAGTCCGCTCCGAGTACGCCCGCATTCAGTCGGGGCTGGAAGCATATCAATCGGTTACCGTCGAATACGACAAGGCGCCGTATGGCGGCCGGCTCACCGGCTGGCGGGATGGGCAGACCTG
>JBLFXH010000157.1:0-7974 GCA_047611125.1 Rhodothermales bacterium | reverse complement strand
AATATTACATACCTGATGTAACCTATTTTTTACATAGCGTATAGTATATCACACATTCAAGACGACCATGCACTTCTCCCGAACCGAACTCTACGCTTGGACGGCCCTGGCCTCCTCCGGGGCTCTCGCTGCCTACTACCTGATTGCCGTGATCGGTTTTCCTGGGTCCGACGTGCCGATGTCCGAAGGACTCAAAGGCCCCTTGCTGACCGTATTCGGATGGGCTGTCCTCTTTGAAGTCTTGCTGGAAGTTCTTCAGAGTCTAGAATCAACCCGGGTCGTCAAGGACGAAAGAGACCTTCTGATTGAGGGCAGAGGCTTTAGAAACGCCTACGTATTTATGGTTGCCGTTGTGGTCAGTCTTCTGGCACACGTGGCCATATGGAAGGTCGTAGCCGGCACATCGGTCACCATGTCGGGGCTTGTCATGTTTCACGTGCTGGTGATGGCCATTCTCGTGGCATCCGTCGTCAATGCCGCTACCAAGCTCTTCTACTATATGCGAGGCGCCTGACATGGCGACTCCCATAACAAACACCATCCGCCGGCTGCGCTTCGACCATGACGAGATGACCCAGCAGGATCTCGCCGAACGGGTAGGAGCCACCCGGCAGACGATTCACGCCATCGAAGCGGGCAAGTACGGTCCTTCGCTCGAACTGGCTTTTCGCATCGCGGGGGCGTTCGCCGTCGCCATCACAGACGTTTTCGGCTTCGAAGCCTGAACTGGCGGCTCAAACCACCTTGCGCTTCCAGATACCTTTCCGAAAGAGGATCACGCCGATCATGGCGAGCACCACCTGGGCAATCCCGATCACGACGAATATTCCCGTTGGGCCCATACCCAGGGGAATCGCCAGGTACCAAGCCAGAGGAATCTGGATGACCCAGTAGGCCGCCAGGTTGATCCAAGTCGGCGTGGTAGTATCACCAGCACCGTTGAACGCCTGAACCGTGATCATTCCCACCGCCCAGATAGGAAAGGAGAGCGCCATGATCCAGAGCGCACGCGCACCGATCCGAATTACCTCCGGATCGCTAGTGAAGACGTGCATGATGGGGTTGCTGGCCGCAATAATTATCACGCCGAGGAGGCCGAGAAACACCGCATCGACCGCGCAGCATATCCAGACGGACCGTTCAGCTCTGTCCGGTTTGAGAGCGCCCAGGTTTTGCCCCACCATCGTGGCCGCGGCATTGGCAACTCCCCAGGACGGCAGCAGCGCAAAGATGATGACACGAATCGCGATGGTATACCCGGCCAGCGCCTGGCTACCGAACTCGGCCATGATGCGCATTAGGGCCATCCAGGAGGCTGTCCCGACCAAATATTGAAGCATCCCCGGGCCCGAAATCCGAAGCAACCTCGTAATGAGCGTGCGGTCGATGCCAAAGTGTCTCAGGCGAAGCTTCAGGTTTCCGGTTCCACCGAAGAGAATCTTGAGTTGGTAGGCCACGCCTACGCTGCGACCAATGGCGGTGGCCACGGCCGCCCCGGTGGCTCCCATCTCGGGGACAGGTCCGAGGCCGAAAATGAAAATGGGGTCCAGCGCGATGTTCAGGAGGTTGGCCAGCCAGAGCGCTCGCATGGCGGACGCGGCATCGCCTGCTCCCCTGAAAATCGAATTGATCAGGAAGAGCAGAAGGATGGTGATGTTCGACCCGAACAACACCGCCGTATATCCAGAGCCAATCTCAATCACGGACGCGGACGCTCCCATGAGCGCGAGAAGATCGGGAGCGTACCAAGCGCCTGCGATGCCGATGGGAATCGAAACGGCTACCGAGGCTAGGATGGCCTGCGCGGCTGAGTGGGCCGCGCCTTCGTGGTCCTTCTCCCCCATGCGCCTGGCCACGACGGCCCCCGCGGCCATCGACAGCCCGAGTCCAATGGCGAAGACCAAGATGATTAGAGAGGCAGACAGCCCGACTCCAGCCACGGCCTCGGCACCCAACTTGCCGACGAAGAAGATGTCCGCCACCTCGAAGACGGACTGCATCAGCATCTCCAGGACCATCGGAACGGCTAGGACCAGGATGGCCCGGCCAATCGAACCTGTGGTATAATCACGGCGGCTCCCTCGAATGGAGTCGCGGACATCGGACCAGAGCGAAGCCTCGGGAGAGGCGGGAGCCAATTCAGACATGAATCAGGAACCGGAAGAGGAGCGTGGACAACACAAAGCGCTCAACCCGTCCGGGGAGCGCATCAAGCGACGTCTTGGGCGTCGGTGTGCAGCTTTGTCATGAGTCCTGACCTTCGATTCCTGGTGGTTCCGAGCAATTCGGGCCGTGTTTCCTACGGCCGCTTGTCGAAAGGGATACAGCCCAAGTGTACGTTCTACCCAACAAAGCGCGCAAATCGACGTTTTTAGGGCTTTATGGGCCATTCTCTTTATGCGATCTTTTCTTGCTGGGGGAAACGTGCGTACCTAATTTCGACCTGCTCCCCGGATTGTCGGCGCCGTTCTATCTGACCTTCCTGACCCGGCCGCGCCGTCCACTGCATGCATCCACACCTCACTTCATGATCGGGCCGATTCTTTTCGCTGTGTTCGCCGTCGCTGCTATCGCCGGCGCACTGGGAATGCTGATTTCCAAGAACCCGGTATCGAGCGCCCTTTGGCTGATTATGACGCTCTTTTGCGTCGCCGGACTCTACCTGACCCTGAATGCCACGTTCATCGCAGTCGTCCAGATTCTGGTTTATGCCGGGGCCATCATGGTGCTCTTTCTGTTCGTCATCATGCTGCTCAATCTGGCAGAACTGCCAACGCTGCAGACCGGTGACGGCAAGCGGTTCCTGGGCTATGTGGGCGGAACAGGCGTGTTCGCCGCCCTGATGGTTGCCACCTCTAGCGCCCTTGGCGTTCTGCCAGAGCCGGTAAGTGTTCAGGTGGCCGCCGAGACGGGGTCTGCCACGAACCTGGCGACGCTACTATTTACTGAGTATGCCCTCCCCTTCGAAGTCATAGGCATCTTGTTGCTGGTCGCCACGATTGGCGCCGTCATGCTCGCCAAACGACGCTTCGTATAGTCCATGGAAATTACCATCAACTGGTACCTCTCGCTGAGCGCGATTCTGTTCGTGATCGGTGTTTTGGGTGTCCTGTTCCGCCGCAATGTGATCGTCATTCTCATGTCGATTGAGTTGATGCTGAACGCTGTCAATCTGACGCTTGTCACATTCAGTCAGTCGATGGGCGACGCGGCCGGGCAGATCCTCGTCTTCTTCGTGATGTCAGTCGCCGCGGCCGAAGCCGCCGTGGGACTGGCCATCGTCATTGCCATCTTCCGCAGCAAGCTGACGGTGGACGTGACCCAGATCAATCTCTTCAGATACTAAGAGGCCGTTCGCCCAATGGAAGTTGATCTCGCAGTCCGATTGATGATTCTGCTGCCGCTTGCCGGCGCAGCTATTACTGGACTCCTCCCTCTTTTCCTTCCCAGTCTCCGGAAGAACGAGCGTCTGATTGCATCAATCGGAACGGCTGCGGTCGCCATACCCTTCGGGATCGCGCTGTCCCTGTTTGTAGCAGACGCCGGCGGTATCGCCACGCTGTACACCTGGATGGCCGCTGGCGACTTCTCGGTGGACATCGCCTACCGCGTCGACCACCTTTCGCTCTTGATGACGCTGGTCATCACGGGCGTCGGAAGCCTGATCCACCTTTACTCCGCCGGCTACATGCACGGCGACCCGGGGTACTGGAGGTTCTTCGCCTACCTGAACCTGTTCATCTTTGCGATGCTGAACTTGGTTCTGGGCGACAACCTGTTGGTCTTATTCTTGGGCTGGGAGGGCGTGGGACTCTGCTCCTACCTGCTGATCGGGTTCTGGTATACGGACCTGACCAACTCGGCGGCCGCTGGCAAGGCATTCATCATGAACCGGGTCGGTGACTTCGCCTTTCTGATGGCGATTTTCATTTTCGTCAAGGAGCTGGGCGCCGTCGACTTCGACACACTGCTGACGCAGGGGCCGGGCATGGATCCAACCATGCTCAACTGGGCCGTTCTGCTGATGTTTATTGGCGCCACGGGCAAGAGTGCACAGATTCCGCTGTTCACTTGGCTGCCCGATGCCATGGCCGGCCCGACGCCGGTGTCTGCCCTGATCCACGCGGCCACGATGGTAACGAGTGGGCTCTACCTGCTGGCTCGGATGTCGCCGGTTGTGCTTGAGGCACCGGGCGTGATGATGGTGATCACGGTGGTGGGTGCGCTGACGGCGATTGTGGCCGCGACCATCGCCATCACCCAGAACGATATCAAGAAGGTGCTGGCCTATTCGACTGTATCCCAGTTGGGGTACATGTTCGTGGCAGCCGGCGTGGGCGCGTTCTTCGTGGCCATCTTCCACGTGATGACGCACGCCTTCTTCAAGGGCTGCCTCTTCCTGGGTTCGGGTTCGGTCATCCACTCCATGCACCACGTGGAGCACGAACTGGAGAAGGACGGACACGGGCACCACCTTGACCCGCAGGACATGCGCACAATGGGCGGCCTGAAGCGGTTCATGCCGACTACGCGTTGGACGTTCCTGGCCGCGACGTTGGCGATTGCTGGTATTCCTTTGCTGTCAGGCTTCTTTTCCAAGGATGAGATCCTGTTCAAGGCGTTTGAGGCTGGGTACAATGGCGTACCGACCGCGTGGTTTGCTTGGGGGGTTGGAATCATCACCGCGCTCCTGACGGCGGTCTATATGATGCGCTGTTACGTGCTGACTTTCGAGGGCGAGCCACGTTGGCCGCACGCCGACACGATAAAGCCGCACGAGAGTCCTTGGACGATGACGGTGCCTCTGCAGGTACTCGGCATTCTCTCGCTTATTGCCGGCTTCGTTGGGATACCCGCTGTGATAGCGAGCGGGGACCTCAACTGGATTCATCACTACCTGGGCGCAGACTACGGTGGCCCCGTTGCTGAGGCTCATTTCCCTGGCCACGTTAGCTTCGGCATCGAGGTCGCGCTAATCATCCTAGGCGGCTCAATAGCCGTCATCGGTGTGTTCTTCGCCCGTAAGTGGTACCTGGCCGAAGGCCCCGCCTTCGACGCCAAGGTCGAGTCCCGCTTTGGTGGCCTCTACAAAATTTGGCAAGGCAAGTACTTCGTGGACGAAGCCTACGAGCGCGCTATCGTCCGCCCAGTGGTGGGTGGGTCTGAAAAGGCCTTCGCCCCCTTCGACAAGTATTTCGTGGACGGGCTAGTCAACCTGGTTGGCTACCTGACACGCGGCCTCAGTTATCTGCTTCGCTACATGCAGAACGGAATCGTTCAGTCCTATGCCGTAGCGCTGGTATTCGGTGTTCTTCTCGTGGTTGGCCTTCTGCTATTCGGCTGATCGCCCAGACAGATCTCAATGAGCAACATCACTTCGATCGTCATTTTCCTCCCAATGGTGGGAGCGATTCTGACCATGCTGAGCCGCGGAAACGCCGTCAAATGGACGGCGCTGGCGGTTACGTCAATCACCTTCCTGGCCTCTCTGCTGATCCTGAACGGATTTGATCCGGCCGTCTCCACGGCGACTACACCCCAGATGGCGGACATGATCGACAGCTGGTTTGGCGACCGGCTCGACATCAAGTACTTCGTAGGGATTGACGGCCTGAATATCCTGCTGATCCTCCTGACGACCCTTTTGGGGCCCATCGTCGTGCTGTCCTCCTGGACCTACATCGGGAAGAACCACAAGGCGTACTACACGCTGCTCTTGATCCTTCAGACGGGTGTGACTGGCGTGTTTGCCAGCTACGACATCTTCCTGTTCTACATCTTCTTCGAGCTCACGCTGATCCCGATGTACTTCATCATCGGAATCTGGGGAGGAGAGGACCGGGTGTATGCAGCGGTCAAGTTCGTGCTCTATACGCTCGTTGGATCGCTGCTGATGCTGGTGGCCCTGCTGGCCCTCGGGTACTTGGCCGGCGACGCGGTCAATGGTGGGGTCTTCACAACGGACTGGTACAAGCTGGTCAGCTTCAACATGCCGCTGGAGCAGCAGAGCTGGCTATTCCTCCTCTTTGCGCTCGCCTTCGCCATTAAGGTCCCGCTCTTCCCGCTTCATACCTGGCTGCCCGATGCGCACGTCCAGGCTCCAACCGGCGGCTCGGTGATCCTGGCTGGAGTGCTACTGAAGATGGGGACGTACGGACTGGTCAAGTTTTGCCTTCCCTTCTTCCCGGACGCGGCCAAGGAGTACGCGATGATGTTCGCCGTGCTCGCGGTCATCGGCATTGTCTACGGGGCGCTGGTTTCTCGCGCGCAGACAGACGCCAAGAAGCTCGTTGCCTATTCGTCGGTGAGCCACCTCGGCTTTGTGGTCCTCGGCATATTCGCGTTTACCACGGAAGCATTGCAGGGTGCGGTCATTCAGATGATCAACCACGGAATCTCAACCGGCGCGCTCTTCCTCATCCTGGGCATGCTATACGAGCGCCGTCACACCCGCGAGATGAGTGACTACGGTGGACTGGCCAAGAGCGTGCCTGTCCTGACCTTCTTCATGATCTTTACGGTCCTCGCTTCCGCGGGTCTTCCAGGCCTGAACGGTTTCGTGGGCGAGTTCATGATCCTGATGGGCTCATTCAAGAGTACCGTCATTGGGTCTCCTGTGCTGATCGCTTTCGCGACGAGCGGCGTCATCCTGGCCGCTGTCTACCTGCTATGGATGGTCTACCGGATGTTTTGGGGCACATTGGACTCGGATGAGAACCGTCTCATGCCTGACCTCAACGTCCGCGAACTGGCGCTGCTTGCCCCGCTGGTCATCTTGATGGTTTGGATGGGCTTTGCTCCCAAGCCGTTTCTGGAACTGAGTGAGCCCGCTACAACGCACCTGCTGCAGATCATCGAGGACAAGCAGGCTTACGACCCGCAAGAAGTCTCTCGGCTAGTTTATGACGGAACGCACTTCGTGCCTGCCGCCGACCAGCCCATCGCTACCCGCTAGACCAACAATCTCTTCGTTGCCCTCATGAGAATGCGTCGTCTGCTGCCCTTTTTGTTACTCGCCCTCGCGGTGAGCGCACCTGTTGCTGTCGCGCAGACTGCGGGCGATCCGGTGGCTACCGTTGCCCTCACGCAAGAAGATGAGCACGCGGAGGGCCAAGACGCTGAACATGCGGATGCCGCAGATGGCGAGCACGGAGACGAGGCACACGGCCCACTCCCTCCGCTGTGGCTAGTGATTCCCTTCATGACGATCCTGCTGATGATCGCCACTGGGCCGCTCTTCTTCCCCCACCACTGGCATCATCACTATCCGAAATACTCGGTGGTGCTGGGATTAGTGGTGGCGTTGTATTACGGATTGGTGCTCGATTCCTGGACGCCGGTAATCCACGCCATCCAGGAGTACTCTTCGTTCATTGCGCTGGTGGCCTCGCTGTTTATCGCGGCGAGTGGCATCTATGTCAGCGTGAACGCCAAGGGACGGCCGTTCAGCAACATCGTGCTTCTGTTCTTGGCGTCCGTCATCGCCAATCTGATTGCCACGACGGGTTCTGCGATGCTCTTCATCCGCTGCTACATGCGGCTGAACAAGGGTCGACTGAAGCCCTACCACATCGTCTTTTTCATCTTCCTGGTGGCGAACGTCGGCGGTGCGCTGACGCCCATCGGAGACCCTCCGCTATTCCTCGGTTTCCTCCGTGGCGTGCCGTTCTTCTGGACTATGGCGCACGTTTGGCACATCTGGCTGTTTGCCACCGTGCTGATCCTGATCGTGTTCTTCGTGATCGACAGCCGTAACAAGCTCGAGGCTCCCGAGGCTGATCCGAACCTGCCGCTGATTTCACTTGAGGGTGTCAAGTCGTTCTGGTGGGTCGGTGCGATCATCGCGCTGGTCTTCGTTGACCCTAACGTCTTCGACTGGGTCCCCAATCTCTACGCGCTGTATCACATCCCGATTGGCATTCGGGAAATGGGCATGCTCTTGGTGGCGTTCCTGGCTTTCCGTACCGCCGACGC
>JBLFXH010000156.1:0-7991 GCA_047611125.1 Rhodothermales bacterium | reverse complement strand
CCTACAGATTCCGCGTGTTTGGTCAACTGGCGGGCTTCTCCACCGCCCATCCGGAGCAGGAAAAGTTGGGACTTCTTGTCAACCGTCCGCTTGAGCGAGAGGAAGCCGCCGCGAGGCGAAAAACGAAGGTCACTGCCGCCGTCCTTCCCTAGGAACGCGAAAGCCTCTCCACTATCGGCCGGGACGTAGTGCCAAGTGGTGTTCCGCTTGTTCTTGTCCCAGTCCAACTCGGATACGCCAAACAGGACGCCCTCGCCGTCAGGCGTCATCAATGCGCCCGAGAGCTGCTTCATCCTAAGCCCGTCGTCCGTGGTCATGGCCCGCCGCTGAGCAGAAGCGGTTAGGGATAGGCAGGCCGCTGAGGCGACCAGTAGGACAATACGTACAGTGGAGAGCATAGAGCGCGGAGTCGGGTTACCCCGGAATCTACGCAGTGATCTCTGCCGGGTCCTCGTTCACCTGGAGGTGAGTTTCCAGGAAGCTGATCACGTGCTCATGTACCTCGCTCGCGTAGAGGATTCTGTTGTGACCGAGCCGGGTCACTTCAACGAGTTCGGCGTGCGTCTGGCTGGCGATGCGCTCTGCATCGGAGAACGGCACAATCGAATCGGTCCGGTCGTGGATGAGGAGCGTGGGCAGGTCTGCCAATCCTACGCCGACCACACCCGAAAATCGGCCGATGGTGTCGCCGCCGAGTTTCTCCAGACGATGGTCAATTAGCGCCTTCACAGCCGGCTTAAGTTTGAGTGTATCCGCGAACCGCTGCGTGACGTCCGATAACTCATCGGCACCTGCTACTAGAACAAGTGCCCGGACCTCCGGGCTTGCGTCAAGGGTAGGAGCTCCGGCGGCCGCCAGTACCGAGATCGACGCGCCAAAACTGTGGCCAACCAGGACGGCGTTGCCATACTGGTTGGCGAGTTTAACGGCGATGAGGCCAGCGCGGTCGAAGGTCAACTGGTTTCCGGAAGACTCCCCGTGCCCGGGAAAGTCAAAGGCAACGACTCGGTAGCCCGCTGCGCGAAGCGGTGCCACAAAACCGGTCATATAGAGTGCGCGTGAGGTCCAGCCGTGGACCAGAATCACGGTGGAGACCTCGTCTCCAGTCTCCCAAACCCAGGTGGCAACGCCACCTGGGTCCTCGCGACGAGCAGATTCCAGGATGGCCTTCGCAGTCTCGAGTCGTCGTCCCTCGATTAGGACGCGGCGCCCGCCAAGGGGCGTGGTAAACAGTCGAAACGCCGCTGATGCCGCTGCCCTGCCGGAGACCGCGGTCAGGACGGCAAATGCTGCGACAAGGAAGCGTCGCAGTGGTTCAGGCATCACGCGGCTTTGCTCTCTATCTGATCTATGGTCGCGTTGATGTTGGCCAGAGCAGCCTGGGTGGATACCCGCGCCTTCAGCCCACTCAACATGCTCAACAGGCCGAATACCACCCGGTTCACGAAGATGAAGTGAGGACTTCCAATTACCTCTCGCTCCCGGAATTCCATAGCCTCCATCCCTATCGACTTAATTTCCTCCGCGAAGGCGGCGTCACCAAAGTCAAAGGTGTCGGTCTGATACGGCCTCACAATCATCTCGCCCATGCGAAGGAAGAAGGCGAAGATCTTCTCTTGGAACGACGGGTCTCCGTCAGGATTGAGTATGTCCAGTCGCACATACAAGTCTCGAAGCAGAACGTGGTCCTCATCCAGCGTGGCCCGGAAAACCCTTAGAAAGTCAGCCATGAACTCGGCGGGCATCGTCTTCACGCACCCGAAATCGATCACGCCCAGTGAACCGCTCTCTTGAAACAGGAAGTTGCCGGGATGAAAGTCGGCGTGGATGAAGCGTGAGCCAGAGGCCACCTGACTGTGGGAAAAATCGAAGAGCAGCTGTCCAAAATGGTCGCAGGTTTCTTGGGCCGGGGCGTCTGCAAGAAAAGCCGGGAGATGCAGGCCTTCCAGGAAAGTCATCGTCAGCACGGTTTCAGTACTGAGTTCAGGAATCCACCGCGGGGTCACCAACGAGTCGTGGGAATACTGACCGGCGAAGAACTCCATACTCTCGCCTTCCTGACGATAGTCGGTCTCCTTCATCATCATGGAGCGGACCTCGTCAATGAACGGGTCTATATCACCCTTGACCACACGCCGGGCAAGGCCCCGCGCCATTTTTAGATCGGCCTCAATGGTCTGCCGGATGTTGGGATATTGGACCTTCACCGCGGCCACCCGCCCGTCCTTGAGTACGGCCTTGTGAACCTGCCCAATACTGGCGGCGGCCAGCGCCTCGGCCTCGAATTCAGCGAACAACTCTGTGACCGGCGCCCCCAGCGACTGCTTGATCAGTCGTTGCACCAGGGCAGGATTCATTGGAGGGACGCTGTACTGCGCTTGGCTCATCACATCGATGAACTCGGCCGGGATGATGCCAGGATCCATGCTCATTCCTTGAGCCATCTTCAGCGCGGTACCACGCAGCTTGGTCAGCTGCTTGAAGATGTCCTTTGCGTTCCGATCGTGCAGCGCTCTGGTTGCCGCTTCTGATTTGCCGCTGACTGCCCGGCGGGCAGCATAGCGCGCATAGTTGGCGCCCACTTTGAGTCCGGCCTTGGCGGCAATGACGCCGCGCTTCAGGGGTGTGTCCGGAAACTCCTCGGAGTGCTCGTTCTTGCTCATTTGGTTTCAGATCCGAAGAGCCAGTCGCTCACGAAGGGGATTCTCGGAAGGTATTCGGCCTCAACGGCGTAGCGGATCACATCGACCCCGTCTGTTGCCGTCGAACTGGTGGCGAGGCTGGCGTAGTAACGCACCACTTTGTCGATGAGGGCGGTCGACCGCTGCCGGTCCTCGGTCTTGTCGTTCAACCACGTGTTTACCAGCCGGACGAAGATCTCTACGCCCGGTGCCGCAAGCGGCCCTGAAGCCAAGACTACCTGGTTGATACCAGGGACGTCCGGAGCGTCCAGTACGGTCGTGGCAACATCCGCCAATCGCGAGCGAAAGTCACTCCCCCAGGCAGCCGCGTAATCGCGAAACGTCATCTCGACATAGGCGGACCGCTCTTCCAGCAGGTCCAGCATGATGAAGGTGAAGGCGCCCGCACGGTCTAGGGCGGTTTGGGGATTCAGCTCAACGAGCATTTCCACACACCGCTCTGCGAGGTCGGCGTAGTAGCGTGTAATAAGTTGGTCCACGGTCCCGAACTCATGACAGAGTTCGGCCTCGGGAACGCCGGTGGCCTCCGCCAGCTCGGAAAAACTGACAAACCGGGTCTTGCCGGCGAACAGGTCGGCGGCCGACTCCAAGGCCGACCGTATACTAAATGTCGATTCCATTGCGTGCTTTAACGTGGAAAGGGCCGGAGAGTTACCGGTCCCACGACCAGCGGCGTGACAAGCCCGCAGGCCGCAGAAGTCAACCCCTCAGCCGCTGACCTTGGATACTCAAACCTTACTGCTGCTCAGTGTGCTTTGCCTGGCCACGCCGGTCATTGCGGCCGGACAGACGCTGATCACCGGGACCGTCGCCGAGGCGGATACAGGGGTCCCCCTCGTGGCGGCCACACTCCAGATCGAGGGGACGCTGGTCGGAACGGTCACCAACAGGGACGGCCGTTTTTCTCTGCCCGTCGCTCGCCTTCCGGTGGATATTGTAGTGCGGCACATCGGTTATCGGTCGCAGACCATTCATGTCAGCCGCGCGCCGACCGGTCCGCTCTCGATTCTGCTTGAGCCGGACGCGGTGGTCCTCGATGAACTCGTGATCTCAGGCGAGGACCCGGGTATCGGGATAATGCGCTCGGTACTCCGAAGAAAGGCGGCCTGGAGGGACTCCGTTTCGACAGCCTACTCCGAGGTGTACACCCGCTTCTTTCTGTACCGCGAGTTTGACCTAGTTCAAGTGGAGGAGACGATTGGGGCATCTTGGTGGAGAGCGGGCCGCGGGGTCCGTGAGATTATCCGCGCCCGACGCCTTCAGCCACAGCGCTCGGAGCGCTTTCTGTACGCCAACCCGCTCCCCGTCCCCAATTTCTACGACGACGAGGTGGCGCTGGACGGGACACGATTCGTCTCACCGCTCCACCCCGATGCAATCTCGCTTTACGAGTTCAGACTTACGGAGCGACGATCGCAGGACGGCCGGCTGATTCACGATATCGCGTTTACACCCGCCAATGTGTCTCGCGCAGGATTCGTGGGCTCACTGGCCGTGGAGGACAGCACCTTCGATGTGCTGTCGATTACGGCCCGTCCCACTGTTGATAGAATCGGTTCGCCGCCCATCCTGGAGCGGACCGTGAGAATGGGACAGCGCTTCATTCGGAGGGGCGGGGCCATGCTTCCGCTCTACTTCGAGGCCGACGGCTGGGTAAGCTTCGGCAGGGCCGGCGTAGACTATCCAAGAGCGCGGTACCGGCAGGTCTCAGGCCTGTCCCTGCATGCCACAGAGGTGCCCCGGCAGGATACTCTATTCGCTTCGTCACGAGTCCAGCGGGACGACCCGGCCGTTGCTGCGGGGTCGTGGCTGTTCGACTGGAATCCAGGGATGATTCCCTTGTCCGAAGACGAATCCCGTGACATTCGGGAAATGCGGACGGACCGCGCGGTGAGTCAGTTCTTTCGTCCTGTCGGACTGCTCTCGCAGTATGCGGCCATTCCAGTAGCCGAGGCGAGGGCGGCGCCGGTGGTCCTCGGCGTCCCGAAGCCTGAGTGGTTGAAGCCCTGGGTCTGGTTCAACCGAGTGGATGGCTGGCATATTGGAGTCAAACCGTTGATTCCTTTGTCACAAACGGTGACCCTGAGACCGGGAGTCGCATTCGACGAAGCCCCAGATCGCGTTTCTTGGACCGTCTCCGGCCGCTGGGACCCGGGACCGATTTGGGATCTTGAGGCCGGTGCGGAGAGGCTCTCGGCCATCTCCGGGATAGGCTCGCGCTACGATCGCTTCCTGGCCGGGATGGCGAACTATGCCGGATACGATGACTACTTCGACTACTACGATCGCGCTCGCCGCTGGGTCACGCTCGGCGCGAATCCGGGCGAGCTTCGACTGGAGGTGACGGCGTCGCACGAGGAGCACCGGTCAGACTCCAAGAATGACGACTACGAGGGTTGGCTGCGAAAAAATGTCCAGCGCGCGAACCCCGCCATTGATGAGGGCACCCTGGCCGCGGTCAGCGGCCGGGTTACCGTAGGAGACGTCGATATGGCCAAGGCGGGATGGGCCGGCTATGTGGATTTCGCGGCCGAAGGGGCTGCTGAGGGCTTCGCGGGATCTGACTTTGGCTTCGGCCGGTGGCAGGGCTCAGCATCGGTTCGGCTGCCGACCCTGCTTCGACGGAGGGCCATTCCCGCCCACCTCCGTCTAGATTTCGTGGCCGGAGGTGGGAGTCCGGGAGTCCCGCTTCAGCGGCAGGGCGTCCTGGATGTGGCCACAGGTCCGGTGGCCAGAGCGGTAGCGTTCCGGAGTCGACGGGATGCCAGGCTGGTGGCCCGCCGGTGGATGGCCGTCTTCTGGGAGCACGATTTCGGATCCGCCTTGGCGGAGCGGATCGGGCTCGGGGAGACCAACTTGGGTCTGGTTGTATTCGGCGCTCACGGCACGGCCTGGCATGGCGAAACCACACGCCGTGACGAAATAGGCATTGCCTGGTCCAAGCCCTTCAACCTTCCATTCCGCGTAAACCTGGCGAGCAGGCTCGGGCGGTTCGAGCCACTGGTTACTGTCGAGTACTACGGGCTGGTTGGGAAGCTGTTGAGGCGCTGATCTCAGGTGTCGATGTTTCGCTTACGGACCATGAACAGCCCCTCACGACGGCTGGTCACCACGAGGGTGCCTGAGCCGAAGTACGGGTAGCTGCTCCACGTTCCATCGAACCCGGCCTTGTCCTGTCCCCACGGCGTCGTGTCGAAAAAGCCGACCTCCACCGGAGTCTCCGGATCGCTGATGTCCACGATCCGCAGTCCACTGGCATTGTTGGTCTGGTACATCAGGTTCCCGTCCACGTACAGGTTGTGGTCCGTGGCGTTGGTCGGGCCAAAGAACTCCCCAATCATCTGGGGATCGTCCAGATCGGTCATGTCCCAGATCATGGTGCGAGTCCGCTCTGTCAGGCCGGCCAGCTCATCGCCCTCGTCGTTCTGGTAGAAGTACCGGTGATCGTCCGTAAACCAGCCCTGATGGACGTACGCGAAGTTCGGATAGGAGGCCGACGACACGGCTACGGGCTCGGCCTTGTTGCTCACATTCGAGACGGACAGAGCCGCGCCATTAGAACTGATGCAGATTTCCTGGCCGAGGTACTCGGAGTCTGGGCCGGCATAGGTGATACACTGTGCATCATGGGTGGCGCCACCGCCGCTCCCGCTAGTGCCGGCATGCGTGAAGCAACCGACGAACGTCGGGCTGGCTGGCTCGCGGATATCAATCATGTGCAGGCCGCCGCCACAGGTCTCGCCCCCTGAGCTGTTGCCCACGGTGTAGGCGTATCCGGTGTCTTCGTTTATGACGATGTTGTGGGCGGAGGCAATATTGCCGTACCACGTGGTGGGCTCAAACTGCACGGGCGGATTCTCAAGTGTCCGAAGTTGGCGGAGGTCGAAAACCTGCATCCCGTGATGCTCGGCGCCGTCGGCCACGATGAACGCGTGGTCTTTGTAGACTTTGATGTCCCGCCAAGTAGAACCAGGCGAGCCCTCGGTTCGGGGAAGGGTACCGAGGTAGACGGGGCCGGTCGGGTCGCTAACGTCCACGATGGCCATGGCTTCCATGTGACCGACGAGCGCATACTCCTTGCCGGTTTCTGGATCGGTCCATCCCCAGATGTCATTGAGGCGGACGCCGCGGTTAATCTCCATTACCGTGTTGGGCAAGAATGCCAACAGGTCCACGCCGTCGCAGCGGTAGGTATCCGCCTCTCCGTCCCGGCACTCCACTTCCTGGCCGGCAACGGCCGGCGGCTGAATGGCCGCGTCGTAGATCACAGACTCTACCTCCCAGCCGGCCTCGGACCGCCGGTACACGAATGCCGTGCCCTCGCCGTAGGCATCTCCTGAGGCGCCAACTGCCAGAAGGTCTCCCGCCGCGGCAAAGCCTGCGCCAAAGGAGGCTCGTCCGGAAAGGCTGGTCTCGGAAATGATCTCGCTCGCTCCGGCTGACTCGACCCGGTGAAGCGCGCCGCCCCCCGGAGCTCCGGGCACGGCCACCCAGAGCGTCGTGCCATCCAACTGAACCTGCGAGCCGAATCCCGCTCGCCGTGGAGAGTCTTCTGGAGCATCCAGTCGGTCCATTTCTACCCAGGCGCTTCCGCTCCATCGGTACCGATGAACGCTCCCCGGCCCATCTCTTCCTGGGTCTCCAACAACCAGTATTCCATCGCCCAGAGCCACCGCACTGCCAAAGCGCCCCGTCCCATCCTCGTCTGCCAGAACGCTGCCGTGCACCTGAAACTCAACACCCGTCCATCTGACTACCTGAACCGCTTCGGGCGAACCCACTGCAAGGCGGTCACCGTGCGCGGCCAAGGCGGTGCCGAAGCCCTCAGTGCCGATCAACTCGGCAACGGCCACCCAAGTCCCGGCGTTCTGGACAAACGCATCCAGGCGACCCGGCCCTCCTGACCCCACGATGATCGCACCGCTGACGATCTCAACGTCGCCTCCGAAGCGCGATTCCGCGCCCACCGAAGGAGACCGAAGGACGGCGGTTTCCTGGTATCGCCCCTCCATGTCTCGTGTGAACACGTACACCGCCCCGGCGTCATCATCATTGGCCATCGGCGCGGATATCACCAGCAGGTTGCCGGAGGCCGCCATGGAGCTGCCGAATCGATCTCCGACGGTCCCATCTCTGGCCATCAAGGTCTGGGCGATGGTCCAGCCGCCATCCGACGCGCGTTCCAAAACGTGGACCTGGCCAGGATCGCGAAAGCCGGACGGCTCTGCGACGAAGACGGCGTCCTCATGGATGAGCACACCGCCCCCGAACGCGGCCATCCCGGACGCC